>JAILAV010000173.1 GCA_024681435.1 Pseudobutyrivibrio sp.
TTGGAGATTTAGATGAGTTTTGTACATTTACACACCCATACAGAATATTCACTTTTGGATGGATCTAATAAAATAAAGTCATATGTTAAGAAATGCTTGGATATGGGCATGACCGCAGCGGCAATCACTGACCATGGCAATATGTATGGCGTCACAAAGTTTTACGACGAGTGTATGGCCCAGGGACTAAAGCCTGTCATAGGTTGTGAGGTTTATGTTGCCCCAGGTTCCAGATTTGACCGAGAAGTTGTTAAAGGTGAAGACAGATACTATCACCTTATTTTGCTTGCGGAAAATGACCAGGGGTACCATAACCTTATCAAGATTGTTTCTGCTGGGTATGTAGACGGATTTTACTATAAGCCTCGTGTTGATTTTGAGATTTTGGAAAAATATCATGAGGGGCTTATTTGTCTTTCGGCTTGTTTGGCAGGAGAGGTCGCAAGAGCTCTTGCCAGAGGCGAATATGACGAGGCAAAAAATGTAGCTTTGAAATATCGCGATACTTTTGGAGTGAATAATTATTTCCTTGAGATGCAGGACCACGGTATCGCCGAGCAAAAGGATGTTAATCAGGGCTTGCTTCGTCTTTCAAAGGAAACAGGAATTCCGCTTGTTGCCACAAATGACTGCCACTATACAAATAAAGAGGATGCAGCCAGCCATGATGTGTTACTTTGTATCCAGACTGCAGCCAAGTTAGATGACGAAGACAGAATGCGTTTTGAGACAGATGAGTTTTATGTCAAATCTGAAGAAGAGATGCTTGAACTTTTCCCTTACGCAAAAGAGGCTGTTTACCGCACTCAGGAAATTGCAGATAGATGTAATGTAGAGATTAAATATCATATTGCAGGATTGCCACCATTTGCGGTTCCAGAGGGCTATAATACATGGACATATTTAAATAAATTATGCTTTGATGGTTTGAAAGAGCGTTATGGTGATGATGCTCATTTATATGAAGACAGACTTACTTACGAGCTTAATACCATCAAGGAAATGGGATATGTGGAGTATTTCCTTATTGTTTGGGATTTTATAAATTACGCCCGTACCCACGATATTCCAGTTGGTCCAGGACGAGGCTCTGCAGCAGGTTCACTTATCAGTTACACCACAGGAATCACAGATATTGATCCAATGAAATACAATCTTGTATTCGAGCGATTCCTCAATCCAGAGCGTGTAAGCATGCCCGATATTGATACTGATTTTGACCCAGATGGACGAGAAGAGGTTATCGAATATGTCCGCAGAAAATATGGCGACGATTGCGTTACTCAGATTGTTACCTTTGGTACCCTTAAGGCTAAGAGTGTAATTCAGGATGTAGGACGTGTAATGGGACTTCCAATTCCGTTTACTAACAGCATTAAAAAGCTTATTCCTGGAGATTTGAAAATTACAATAGATGATGCCCTAAAGCAAAGTAGCGAACTTCGTACAATGTATGAGACAGATGAGCAGGTACACGAGCTACTTGATATTTGCCGTAGCTTAGAGGGACTTCCTAGAAATACTGGTGTGCATGCAGCAGGTGTTGTCATTTCAGGAAAGCCTACAGATGAGTATATGCCTTTGGCTCTTGGTAAAGGCAATGTTATTATCACCCAATACGAAAAGGAAGTAATTGAGGCCATTGGTCTGTTAAAGATGGACTTCCTTGGCCTTCGAAACCTTACAGTAATTAATGACACTATCAAGCAGGTTGAAAAGAATCATGGTATCAAGCTTGATATGCATGAAATTGATTATAACGATAAAGCTACAATGGAGCTTTTTGCAGCAGGCAAAACTGATGGTGTTTTCCAGTTTGAGTCAGCGGGAATGAAGAGCTTGTTAAAGCAATTAAATCCTACTCAGATTGGCGATTTAATTTTGGCAAATGCTGTTTATCGTCCAGGTCCAATGGACTTTATTCCTCAGATTATCGAATGTAAAAATAATAATAAGCAATCTCCAATTGTGGAAAGATTGCCTATGCTTAATGATGTCTTGGCAGATACATATGGCTTCCCGGTTTATCAGGAACAGGTTATGCAAATCATGACTAACTGCGCTGGATACACAATGGGACGCGCTGATAATGTTAGACGTATGATGAGTAAGAAAAAGAGAGATAAGCTTGAGGCTGAAGGTCCAGTATTTGTTCAGGGTTGTGCTGAAAATGGTATTTCAAACGAAGATGCAAAATGGCTTTTTGATCAGTTGATGCCATTCGCAGAGTACGGATTTAATAAATCTCATTCTGCAGCATATTCGTATGTAGCAGTGCAGACTGCTTATTTAAAGAAGTACTATCCTCTTGAATACATGGCAGCTCTTATGACATCAGTGCTTAACAGCAGTACAAAAATTGCTGAGTATATAGCAGTTTGTCGTGAGTCCGGAATAGAATTGCTTCCACCAGATGTTAATTATGGAGAGGCAGATTTCTCTGTTGATAATGGCAAGATTAGATATGGTCTTTCTGCCATTAAATCAGTGGGAAGCAGTACCATCAAAGCCATCATTCAAGAACGCGAGAGTAATGGCTTGTATCGCGATTTGGAGGATTTCATCAATAGAGTTACAAAGTACGATGCAAATAAGCGTACTGTTGAAAACCTAATTAAATCTGGAGCCTTGGATTCATTAGATGGAAACAGACACCAAAAATGTCTTATTTATCAGCAGATAATGGATTCAGTAAACCAGACTAGAAAGCATTCAATGGATGGCCAAATGTCATTGTTTGACTTTGCAAGCGATGAGCAAAAGGAAGATTTAAAGGTTACTCTTCCTGCGGCAGAAGAATTCCCTAGAGAAATTTTCCTAGGCTATGAGCGTGAGCTTATGGGTGTATATGTTAGTGGTCATCCTCTTGATGAATACATCGATGTTCTTAAGAAAAATGTTAACGCTCAGGCAATTGAGTTTGCAGCGGCAGGAGATTCAGAAGAGGAAGGCTTTGAAACTGAAGAAGAAAAGGGCGCATCGATTAAAGATGGTGCTGAGGTTGTTGTAGGTGGCATAATTATGGAATCAGACCTTAAGTATTCCGGTAAAGGTAATGCTTATGGTAATATCATCCTTGAAGACCTTACAGGTTCTGTAAAGATTTTGGCCTTTGCAAAGACTTACGAAAGAGTTCGCCCACTTCTTACAGAAGGAAATAAGGTTTTCATCAAAGGTCGAGTTCAAAACGATGAAGAGCGAGAGGCTATCATTATTTGCGAGGATGTTAAATCCTTTGATGAATGTAGAAAAGAAATCTGGCTTCAGTTTGCAAATAAATCCGACTTTGAGCAAAAGGAAGAGGAGCTGAATTCATCTGTTAAAGATATGGATGGAAATGATGCTCTTGTGATTTATCTCAAAGAAGAAAAAGCTGTTAAACGAATGGGAGCTAACTTTAGTGTGGGAGCTACAGAGGATAATATAAGCATCTTCCGTGGAAAATTCGGAGATGATAACGTAAGAGTTGTGGATAAAAAGATAGAATTTGCTGAAAGAAACAGGCGAAATTATAGATGAAACGTATAGACGAAGATATTAAATCAGGACAATTTAAAAATCTTTATTTGATTTATGGTACAGAGGAGTATCTTAAGCAGCAATACAAAAAGAAGCTTTTGGATGCTCTTGTTAATCCTGGCGATACCATGAATTTTTCTTCATTTAAAGAGGGAGAGGCAAAGGATAAAGGTATTATCGATTTGGCAGAAACTGTTCCATTTTTTGCCAAGCCTGTTGGTCCTGACGGAAATCAATACAGAGTCATATTAATCGAGCACAGTGGTTTTGGCGGAGTGTCTTCATCAAAGGCGAAGGATGATTCCGGCAAGACTCCAGCAGATTTGATTTTAGATTATTTGGGAAATATTCCAGAGACTACCATTTTCATTTTCGTTGAAGAGGAAAAAATCAGCGATGAAAAAATAAATGGAAAGGTGGATAAGAGATATCGTCTTTACAAAGCTGCAGATAAAATTGGCAGAGCTATTGAAATGAACATGCCAAATAATGAAGAGGTTTTGAAAAGATGGATTTTTGCCAAGCTCAATGCTGAAGGCAAAAAGATGAGAGCGGACGCATGGAACAGATACCTTGCCATGACTGGGACCAACATGAATAACATGGATACGGAATTGAGAAAATTGATTTCCTATGTTGGTGACAGAGAAGAAATCTGCTTGGAAGATGTAAATTCAGTATGCATAGAGACAACAGATATCAAAATCTTTGAGCTTACAAATGCATTGGCTGATAGAGATTCCAGAAAGGCTTTTGATATTTACAATTCTTTGATAGTGGCAAAGGAAGAGCCTAGAAGCATTCTTTCCCAGATGATTAATTTATATAGAAAGCTTCTTGTTATTAAGGAAATGGGTGCAGCTGGAAAGACCGATGATGACATAGCTAAAGTCATCGGAAATAAAAGCTTTTATGTAAAAATGAATAGACCTAGAGCTAAAAGATTTTCCACAGAGGAACTTAAACGTTTTCTTGAAGAGGCAGGAGATTTTCTTTTCAAAATAAATACGGGACAGTTAAATGAGACTATGGCCGTAGAATTGTTGCTTATGAAGTATACATAAATTTACGTTTTATATTGAAAAAGCCCTCAAAAGCTTGTAAAATAGATTGGAATTGTTCAGATGTAGGGATTTAGGAGGATATATCAAATGGCAGACAAGATTAAGACAATCGGTGTTCTTACCTCCGGTGGTGATGCACCTGGTATGAATGCGGCTATCCGTGCTGTTGTTCGTCAGGCAATTGCTAGAGGCAAGACAGTTAAAGGAATCAGAAGAGGTTACGCTGGACTTCTTTCCGGCGAAATTATAGATATGGACGCTCACAGCGTTTCAGAGACTATTCAGCGTGGTGGTACAATTCTTCAGACTGCTCGTTGTTTAGAGATGCTTAATCCTGAGTATCAGGAGAAGGCAGCTAATATGGCTAAGCAGGCAGGCATCGATGGCCTTGTAGTTATCGGTGGTGACGGTTCTTTTAAGGGCGCACAGAAGATTTCAAAGTTCGGTATCAACACAATCGGACTTCCAGGTACAATCGATCTTGATATCGCTTGTACAGAATATACAATCGGTTTCGATACAGCTGTTAACACAGCTATGGAAGCTATCGATAAGGTTCGTGATACTTCTACATCACACGAGCGTTGCTCAATCATCGAGGTAATGGGTCGTGGAGCTGGTTACATCGCTCTTTGGTGTGGTATTGCAAACGGTGCAGAGGATGTTCTTCTTCCAGAGAGATATGATTACGATGAGCAGAAGCTTGTTAATCACATCATCGAGGGACGTAAGAAGGGTAAGCAGCACCATATCATCATTAATGCTGAGGGTATTGGCCACTCAACATCAATGGCTAAGCGTATCGAGGCTGCTACAGGTATCGAGACACGTGCTACAATCCTTGGTCACATGCAGCGTGGTGGTTCACCTACATGTAAGGACCGTGTATATGCTTCTACAATGGGAGCTATGGCAGTTGACCTTCTTTGCGAAGGTAAGACAAACCGCGTAGTTGGTTACAGACATGGTGAGTTCATCGACTTCGATATCGATGAGGCTCTTGCTATGAAGAAAGACGTTGACGAATATCAATATCAGATTTGCAAATCTTTGAACAATGATTACAAGTATTAATAATAATCAAATTAAAAATATCATTGCACTTAACAAAAAAGCCAGAGAGCGTAAAGCTCAAAGGCTTTTTGTGGTTGAGGGTATAAGAGCTGTTGCTGAGGTTCCTGGTGAATTACTTTACCAAGTGTTTTATGTGGAAGGCTTTGACTCTAATGATGATGGCAAAAGCTATCTAAAAGAGCTTAAAGATAGGGCTAAAAGTGCAACTATTGAAGCGGTATCTGCGAATGTTTTCAAAAGCATGTGTGATACAGTCACGCCACAGGGAATTTTGGCAGTGGTTAAAATGCAGGATTTCACATTGGATGATGTCCTTGGAAAAGGTGGCGATAAGCCAGCGCATATTATTATTTTGGAATCCCTTCAAGATCCAGGTAATATGGGCACCATTATCCGCACCGCCGAAGGAGCAGGAGCAACAGGAATTATCATGAACAATACCACTGTAGATATATATTCTCCAAAGGTGGTTCGTTCTACAATGGGTAGTATTTTTAGAATGCCACATCTTGTTGTACAGGATTTAGGAAAAACTGTTAAATCTCTTGAAAATGAGCATGGCATTTCTGTTTATGCTGCTCATCTAAAGGGATATCGTAATTACGATGAGATGGATTTTACCACTCCAACTGCTTTTATGATTGGTAACGAAGGAAATGGTCTTACAGATGAGATTTCTGAATTGGCAACTAGCTACCTAAAGATTCCAATGGAAGGTCAGCTGGAATCGTTAAATGCATCAGTGGCTGCTAGTGTTTTGATGTATGAGACATCTAGACAGCGAAGAACGAGAGGATAATTAATGAGGATTTGGTTTAAATCTTGGAAAGATAATCACATGCTTCATGATTTTGTTGTGGAGGATGAATCCGACGAAACACGTACTCATAAGATTTTTTCTGCCGTTGATAAGGCAAGCTATGAGTTTGACACCAGTAAGCCAGTATGGTTGGAATCAACAATACGAGAGTTTAAACGTCATGGAAAAGCTAGGTTCACAAAGGATAATTTTGTGGATGAAATAGAGTTTGATTACCTTGAGATACACGTACTTGAAGAGGACTAAAAGTATGGTATTATAAAATTGTAATAAAGTACGGGGAGGTGATTCATTGTGGACATGAATATGTTTCCTGATGACGGAGTAACTTCTTGGAACACTGTCATGCTGTTGTATGAATCAGCTATCAAAAAATTCCGCACCAAGGTTGAAATTCTTAATGATGAGTTTCAGCAGGTGCATCAGTATAATCCAATCGAATACATTAAAACTAGAGTTAAGACACCGGAGAGTATCGTTAAAAAATTAAAAAAGAATGGTTACGAAATTTCCATTCCAAATATGATTGAGCATTGTAATGATATTGCCGGTGTAAGAATTGTTTGTTCATTTACATCCGATATTTATCAGATAGCGGAGATGATAGGACGACAGACAGATGTTACTGTTGTATCCATAAAGGATTACATTAAAAATCCTAAGCCATCTGGATATAAGAGCTATCATATGCTAGTTACTATTCCAATTTACCTATCAGATAAAACTGTAGATACAAAGGTTGAAATTCAAATTCGTACAATCGGAATGGATTTCTGGGCTAGCTTAGAACACAAGATTTACTATAAGTTCGAAGGTAATGCACCAGAATACATCAGTCAGGATTTACGAGAGTGTTCTGAAATTGTTTCAATGATGGATACTAAGATGCTTCAATTGAACAATGCTATCATGCAGACAAAGCTTGAAGAGGCAGAGAAGCAGCGTGAAGAGAAACAACATAGGAACAACTGGAAGGAAAACATTTAATAATATATAATGGGGCTGTTGTTTAACAACAGCTCTTTTTTTTGAAAGTGGAGGATAATCATGATTGAAATTTTAAAAGCAATATTATTTGGTGTTGTTGAAGGAATCACAGAATGGCTTCCTATCAGCAGCACAGGTCATATGATTCTCTTAGATGAGATAGTAAAGCTTGATGTTTCTGAAGAGTTTTATAGCATGTTTCAGGTTGTAATCCAGCTTGGTGCGATACTTGCTGTTGTACTTATTTTCTGGAATAAGATTTGGCCTTTTGGAAAGAAGGATAATAAAGCACCTCTAAGCAAGACAGGCTTAGGTAGATGGATTAAGACAGATATTTTTGTTCTTTGGTTCCACATTTTGGCTTCATGTGTTCCAGCAGCAATTGTAGGAATACTTTGGGATGATTTGTTTGAAGAGTTATTCTACAATCCAACATGCGTTGCACTTGCACTTATAGTGTTTGGTGTTGCATTCATCATTGTAGAAACAAGAAAAGCTGGCCACAGTGCAAAGATAAATAGTGTGGCTGACATCACTTATACAACAGCATTTTTAATTGGTATGTTCCAGCTTATCGCAGCCATCTTCCCTGGCACATCTCGTTCAGGAGCAACAATCGTAGGTGCATTAATCATCGGGGTTGCCCGCACGGTTGCGGCAGAGTACACATTCTACCTTGCCATTCCTGTAATGCTTGGCGCCAGCCTCTTAAAGATAGCAAAGTTTGGACTTCACTTCACAGCCATGGAAGCTACAATCCTTCTCGTAGGTATGGTAGTGGCCTTTGCAGTATCCATGTTTGTAATCAAATTCCTTATGGACTACATCAAAAAACACGACTTCAAAGTTTTTGGATGGTACCGCATCGCCCTGGGTCTCTTGGTCCTCGCCTGCGGCCTCCTCGGGGTAATCTAAACACGAGGCTGATGTCAAAAAGTAAGAAAGCCAACCTGTAGGTAGCAAGCTCTGTGTGTTCTTAAGCGAGACGTGTTGTCGAGCGAAGAATACGCAGGCTTGTAACCGTAACAGGTTGGCTTTTGTATTATTTACCCTTACCTGCGGGTAATTAGGGACTGGAGGTCTACGCCTGCGGCAGCGCTAGCTTGTGCGATGTAGTTAGGGTCTGCTGCGTTTTTGTAGAAGTCGTAGCCCATCTTGTGAGCGCCGTCCAGACCACAGAGTCCAGAGGCCATGCCCTGTGCGATATCGATGACGTCGTCAGATTCGCGAGAAACAACGATTCCATCAATGTGGCTGTTGTTTTCTGCTACAAGGTATGCATAGACGAGTGAAGCTGCCTGGAGCTGCTCTCCGTTGGCACTTGTGTAACCAACTTCGGAACACTTTACAGATCTAACAGCGCCTGTTGGTGAAAGCATATCAGGTGTGCATAAGAAATCAGTTAATACATCAATGTTTGCCATTGTAACATATGGTGAGTTCTGGCTGTGAGATACACTGCCTGATGTCTCCCATGCGTTTGGTGCATATAAAGGAGCGTTGTATGGGTGAACAGCAACTCTCCAATCAACATTACCTTCATTCTTAATTAATGAATTAAGTTGTGTTAAGAATGCCTTACCAGAAATATAGTATGAAGCTTCTGCACGAGCCCACTGGTGATCAATACATGTATAAACGTTAGCATTTGCATTCTCAGATTTGATTCCGTTGTACATGATTCTAAATGCTCTAGCATATTCCTGCATAAACACATCGTTAGAACCACAATTCATATAATTCCAAAGCCACCAAGCGTTAACTTCATTACCGATGATGAAGTTATCAACCTGACCGTAGCCAATGCCCGAATAATGCTTTGCAAGGTAAGATGAAGCATACTCTAAAGCGGCAACACCTTCTGCTGTGCTTGAATTTAAACCATAGTAGTTATGTGCACCAAGTCCATCTAAAGAGTATGGGTTGATGTACTGAGCAGGGCTTGCAACATCAACAAGTATAATTACATTAACCTGCATTCCTAAACCATTATACTTGCGAACTGAAAAATCATATCCTGCTAATGAACCGATTTTTGAAAGAGGAATATTTAAATTAACCTGCTTTGCTCCTAAATCAGCTGGCTGATTCTTAGATGCAACCGACTGTAATAAATCAGGAAGGACACCCTTCTTTCCAAAATCCATTCGTGCTGGTGCAGCAGAAGCACAAGCCTCAGGATTTGTAATATACATACTGTTTGAAACTGGTGTAAGAGCACCACCTCTCATAGCACATACAGTGAATTTCTTAAATAGCATTGAATTTGCTGTGCCCTTTGCAAGGGGAACAGTAAATGTAGCACCACTTGCTGCAGCGGCCTGAGCAACATCTGTTCCAGCAGGTGCTGACTGATTTGGTTCAGAGGCAACTAAATGATACATGCCATCATCAGATGCAGATGCACCTGCAGTTGTAACTACAACATCAGCTCCTTGGATAACTGTTGCAGCGATGGTAACACCTGTAGAAGCTGCAGATTTAGCAGATTTTGCAGGCTTTGCTTCAGCGATGTTAAAGCTTAATGTAAACATAAGCATAAAGGCGAATAAACCGCTGAAAAGCTTTTTTGAAAACTTTTTCATATAAGAAAACTCCTTTCGGATAAAGAATTATCCCGCGAGAATCACGGGCACTGTCTAATATAGTACAAAATTATTAAAATTATGTGAATCCTTAAAGATGAAGAAAATGTAACTTTTCCTTTTTTATAAGTAAAAGTTCAAATATAACTTTGTTAGAAGTGCACTATTTAAAATTAGAACATTTGTGATAAAGAGAGAAAAGCGAAAGTTATATTGACCAGAAAATGAATGTGAGTTAGTATTTTATTGTAAGAACTGGAAACGTTACCAGAAACGTTTCCAAATACTTTCACTAAAAGGGAGAATTATGACTATCAAAGACATTGCACGCTTGGCAGGAGTCAGCGTAAGCACAGTATCACGTGTTCTAAATGATCATCCAGATGTTAGTGAAATAGCCAAAGAAAAAGTTTTGGCAGTAGTGGATGAATATAATTACATCCCAAACACCAGCGCAAGGGAGCTAGGTAAATCATCATCAGATAACATTGGCGTTGTTGTTCGAGGAATGTCTAACCCATTTTATACAAAAATCATCACAGCCATAGGCGATAGAATTGAAAAGGCCGGATACACCATGGTTATGCAGCAGATTGGCACCGAGGACGACGAGGTAATTACTGCAGCAAAAATGGAGAGAGATAAGCGTCTGTTAGGAATAATTTTTCTTGGAGGAAGATTGAACTACACCAAGGATCAAATGACAAGTATTAATGTTCCTTATGTATGCTGTACATTCTACAATGAGTACGGAAATCTGGACAGGTCAGATTATTCCAGTGTCAGCATAGACGATAATCAATCAGCATATAATGCTGTGGAAACTCTTTATAATCGTGGTCACAGAAAAATAGCAGTCCTTTTATCAGGGGCGAAAGATGGCTCTGTTAGTCAGGTCAGATATGAAGGCTATGCAAGAGCTCTTAAAGATTTTGGAATTCCTATAGATGAGAAACTGATTATCGAAATCGACAGCTACAGCATTGCAGATGCATATACAGGAATGAAGAAATGGCTCAAGCAAAATCTGGATTTCACAGCAGTTTTTGCTATTTCAGACAATATGGCAATGGGAGCCATGAAAGCTCTTAGAGAATGTGGCAAGAAAGTTCCGGAGGATGTTTCAGTAATAGCAATCGATGGAATCGAAGCATCTGAATATATGAATCCGGTTTTATCAACTCTTTGCCAGCCAATGGAAAAGATGGGCATCGAGGCGGTGAAATTATTAGTAGATATTATTAGAGATAAAAATATCCACAGACATGTTATTTTGCCAACATCACTTAGAGAAGGCGAATCATTAAAATAAATCTTTAACTAGTTAACACGGTTTTTACATTGGTAGGCTAAATTGCCAGTGTTAAACATAAAAAATCATACACAAAAAGGAGAGTGTAAGAATGAGAAGAAAGAAAGTATTGGCATTAGGGTTAGTTGCAATGATGGCAACAGCTGTATTTGCCGGATGTGGTTCAAGCAATGGTTCATCAGAGTCGGGAAGCGCTGATGGCGGACAAGTTTACTATTTGAATTTCAAGCCTGAAGCAGATGAAGCTTGGCAGGAAATTGCAAAGCAGTACACAGAAGAAACAGGAGTTCCTGTAACAGTTATTACAGCAGCTTCTGGCACTTATGAGGAGACATTATCATCTGAAATTATTAAGGATGAGGCTCCTACATTATTCCAGGTAAATGGTCCTGTAGGTCTTGCTAACTGGAAAGATTATTGCTACGACTTAAAGGGGTCATCTCTTTATGACGAGCTTACAAGCGATTCATTTGCGCTATATGACGGGGATGCAGTTGCAGGTATCGCTTATGTTATTGAATCATATGGTATTATCGTAAATACGGAGTTACTTTCAAAGGCTGGATATTCACTTGATGATATTAAAAGCTTTGATGATTTAAAGAAGGTTGCAGAGGATATTACAGCTCGCAAGTCTGAGCTTGGTTTCTCAGCGTTTACATCAGCAGGTATGGACGGTTCTTCAGATTGGAGATTCAAGACACACCTTGCAAACCTTCCAATTTACTTTGAGTATCAGGATAAGGGCATTGATTCTACAGATGCTATCGAAGGTAAGTATCTTGACAACTATAAGGCAATCTTTGATCTCTACATTAACAATGCAACATGTGATCCAGCTGACCTTGCAGGCAAGACTGGCGATGATGCAGAGAATGAATTTGCTACAGGCGAAGCTGTATTCTACCAGAATGGTTCATGGGAATACTCTAACCTTACAGACAAGGGTATGACAGATGATCAGCTTGCAATGATTCCAATTTATGTTGGAGCAGGCGATGAGGCTAATCAGGGTCTTTGCACAGGTACAGAGAATTACTGGTGTGTAAACTCAGAGGCATCTGAGGAAGACATCCAGGCAACAATCGATTTCCTTACATGGATGGTTACATCTGATGCAGGTACAAAGATGCTTTCTAAGCAGATTGGTGTAATTCCTTTCAAGAACGCAGCAGATACAAACAACCTTTTCGTTCTTAACGACAGAAAGTACACAGAGGATGGAAAGACACCTGTTTCTTGGAACTTCACAACAATGCCTTCTGAGGAGTGGAAAAACGGCGTAGGTTCTGCACTTACAGCATATGCAGCAGGTACAGGTTCATGGGATGATGTTGTTACAGCATTCGTTGATGGATGGGCTTCAGAGTACGCAGCAAACAACAATTAATTTATGAGATTGGCGGAGGGCGTCAAGAAGCGCCCTCCGTTTTTTGAAAAGGGATTATTATGGAGAAAGCAATAAGAAAATACTGGCCTATATTTGTGTTGCCAACGCTTGCAGCGTTTTGTGTGGGATTTATTTATCCTTTTGTACAGGGCTTGTATTTATCATTTTGTAAGTTTAATACAATAAAAAAGGCAACATTTAATGGATTAGATAATTACGCGTACGCGCTGGGAGATGGTGAATTTTGGCACTCATTCTGGTTTACTGCGCTTTTTACTGTGATTTCCACAGTGCTTATAAATGTTATCGCATTTACGATAGCTCTCGCTCTTACAAGTAAGATAAAAGGTTCAAATCTGTTTAGAACAGTGTTTTTTATGCCTAATCTAATTGGTGGTATTGTTTTAGGTTATATTTGGCAAATCTTATTAAACTGCGTTCTTTCTATTTTAGAAAAGCCTCTATTGGCATTAAACGCAACCTACGGATTTATCGGACTTACTATATTAATGTGCTGGCAGCAGATAGGTTATATGATGATTATCTATATTGCAGGCCTTCAGTCTATTTCAAATGATTATATTGAGGCTGCTAAAATTGATGGCGCAACAAATAGACAGATTTTATTTAAGGTAAAGATTCCTAATGTAATGCCATCTATTACAATATGTTCATTTTTGACTATAACAAATGGATTTAAGTTGTTTGATCAAAACTTAGCATTAACAGGCGGTGAGCCAGCTCATGCTTCAGAGATGCTAGCACTTAATATTTACAATACCTTCTACAGCCGTTCAGGCCCACAGTGGAAAGGTTATGGTCAGGCTAAAGCAGTGATTTTCTGTATTATGGTAATTTTAATCTCCATGATTCAGTTGAAATTTACTAAATCAAAGGAGGTGCAGCAGTAATGAAGACAAATGAAAAAATTGCTAAAGCTATAGTTTTTATTGTGCTGTGCATATTGGCCGTTGTTTGGATTTATCCTATTTTCATGATTTTAATCAATTCTCTTAAAGGGGACACATTTATTAGCACAAGCACAGTGTTCCAGTTGCCAAATGCTAAAAGCTATGTGGGCTTAGAGAATTATGTAAATGCTCTTTCATCAAAGGGCTTTGCAGCAGCTTTTGGATATAGCTTAGTTATTACTATCACATCGGATGTACTTATTTTGGTTTGTACAGCAATGTGTGCTTGGTATATAACTCGCGTAAAGAGTGCGTTGTCAAAGGTGTGTTATGGACTCTTTGTATTTTCGATGGTAGTGCCATTTCAAATGTTAATGTTCACATTATCATCTACAGCAGATAGACTGGATTTAGATACACCATTTAATATATGTGTAATCTATTTAGGATTTGGAGCTGGATTGGCAGTATTTATGTTTACTGGATTTATGAAATCAATTCCTCTTGAGATAGAGGAGGCAGCAATGATTGATGGATGTAATCCAATTCAGACATTTTTCCAGGTGGTTTTACCTATATTAAAGCCAACCCTTATTTCAGTTGCTATTCTTGAGACTATGTGGTTATGGAACGACTATTTGTTGCCATACCTGGTTCTCGACAGAAAGAAATATATGACAATCCCAATTCTCATTCAGTACTTCCGTGGAAGCTACGGACATGTGGAAATGGGACCAATGATGGCATGTATTATGATGACAGTACTTCCTATTATTATCATGTATATTTGCTTACAGAAGTACATCATCAAGGGAGTTATTGCGGGAGCTGTTAAGGGATAGGCCCCATTGCCGGAGGCAATTATAAATGGACTGCCTTCCCGTTTTCCCACTAGTTTTTAAGGAGAAAAAATATATGAAAAGAAGTAGTGGCATTTTACTACCTATATCATCATTACCTTCACCTTATGGAATTGGAACTCTAGGCAAAGCAGCATACGATTTTGCAGATTTTTTGAAAGCAGCTGGACAGAAATACTGGCAGGTATTGCCTCTTGGCCCTACCAGCTATGGCGACAGCCCATACCAGAGCTTTTCTATCTTTGCAGGTAATCCATATTTTATTGATTTAGAGATACTTATCAAAGAAGGACTGCTTACAAAAAAAGAAGTTGAAGGTGAAAACTGGGGTACAAATCCACGATATGTGGATTATGGACAAATCTATACAAGTAGATTCAAAATTTTGGAAAAAGCAAAGAACAGAGGCTATAAAAATTCTCTTGGTGATATTTCTTTTTTTAAGAAGAATAATCCTTGGGTAGAAAATTATGCACTGTTTATGGCATTAAAAAAACATTTTGGTCAATTGAGCTGGCAGGAATGGCCAGATGAAGATATTCGTATGCACAAGCCTGAGGCGGTGGAAAAGTACACTGAAAAATTGGATAAAGATATAGAATTTTACATTTATATCCAGTTCTTATTCTTCAAACAGTGGACTAAGCTTAAGAAATATATAAACGAACTTGGCATTGAGATAATCGGAGATCTTCCTATATATGTAGCTTTAGATTCAGCAGATGTGTGGTCAGAGCCAGAATTCTTCTGCCTGGATGAGCAAAACTATCCGGTAGAGGTTGCAGGCGTTCCACCTGATTATTTTGCTGAGGATGGACAGCTTTGGGGAAATCCTTGCTATGATTGGAAAGCTCTAAAGAAGGATAAGTATCGTTGGTGGATCAGAAGAATAGAAGGCGCTGAAAAGCTATTTGATGTTCTTCGTATTGACCATTTCAGAGGCTTTGACGAGTACTGGGCTATTCCAGCCAAGGAAGAGACTGCAAAGAATGGCAAGTGGAAAAAAGGACCTGGCATGGATTTGGTAGGCCTTCTTAATAAAAAATTCCCAAAGACGCAGTTTATTGCTGAGGATTTGGGAGAACCTTCTCCTACTGTAGTAGAGCTTTTAAAGGATAGTAATTGGCCAGGAATGAAGGTACTTGAATTTGCTTTTGATTCAGGAGAACCTAATAATTATCAGCCTCATACATATGATAAGCACTGCGTATGTTACACAGGCACTCACGATAATGCAACAGTTATGGAGTGGTATAAGGAAGCAGATAAAAAAGATAGAGATTATGCATCTAAATATTTAGGAATATCTAAATCCGAAGGCTTTAACTGGGGCATGATTCGTGGTGGCATGAGCTCAGTTGCAGATCTTTTTGTGGCGCAGATGCAGGATTATTTAGGTCTTGGAAAATACAATCGTATGAATGTTCCAGGCACAAAAATCGGCAACTGGCAGTGGAGATTAATCCCTGATGAGGTAACCGATGAATTGGCTGAAAAAATCTTTAGCATGGCAGTGATGTATGACCGTGCAAAGAAGCCTAAAAAAGCAGCTAAAACAAAGAAATAGTCTTTACTGTAGCTCCATGGGTTCAGGCTCATGGAGCTTTTGATTTTACCTATGTTGTGTGATAAACTAGTTCAAGATTTGCACAGACATGGAGGATAAGTCATGAAGAAGAGACTTTTAGCTCTTGTTATGGTAGCTGCAATGGCAATTTCCGTTACAGCATGCGGCAAGAAAGATTCTGCAGAGAATTTAGCTAATAAGGAAGAAAAAGAAGAAAAAAGTATCGAGTATGACGTAGATGAATATGTTACTCTTGGTGACTATAAAGGTATCGAAGTTACATTAGAAGGCGAATACGAATATTCAAAAGAAGGCTTTCAGAAATATGTAGACAGTACACTCACTAGCACACCACTATATGTGCCAGATGATAGTCAGACAGAGATTAAAGAGGATTCTATTGTTAATGTAGATTATGTGGGCTCACAGGATGGAGTACCATTTGATGGCGGTAGTGCCGAGGACCAGACAATCGATGTCGCTAATAACTGCGCAGCAGGTGCAGGTTCAGGTTACATCGAAGGCTTTACAGCAGGACTTGTTGGTCATACAGTTGGTGAAGAGGTAGCCTACGAGGTTACTTTTCCTAAGGAATATGCCAATTCAGACTTAGCAGGACAGACTGTTATATTTACATTCCTTGTTAACTATATTGCAAAGCCTATTGAATCTAAAAAGGATTTAACAGATAAAGTCGTATCTGATAAATTTGGTTTTGATACAGTTGATGAATACATGGATTCGTTAGAGGAAAAATATAACAAACAGCTTGAGTCTAATCTTAAATCTGATACAGAGACAGCGGTAATGAATGCTCTTATTAACAACTGTAAGGTATCCGAGGTACCAGAAGATTTACTTCAGGCCAGAGTTGATATGATTCTTAAGATGCAGGATTTGCAGTATCAGGCATATGGCACAACATTCAAAGATTATGTTACATCTATGGGATATGACTATGATGAGCAGGTTGCTCAGCTTACAGAAAGTGTTAAGGATAACACTGAGACAGAGTTAATTCTTGAGGCTATTGCTAAGGCTGAGGATATTCAGATAGATGAGAAAGAGTACAGCAATTTCATTACAAATATCTACAAGCAGATGGGATATTCAGATGCAGAAAAGTTCTATAATGATTTCACTGTAGATGGATATGACGGGGAAAGATATTTCAGACTTGCATTTCTTACAGAGAAGGCAACAGATTTCTGTGTAGAAAATGCCGTTGTTAATGCTAATAGCACTGTTTCTGAATAGGAAAATACTTTATATTTTTTATCACCTGTAGTATAATCTACTCTAGCTTTTTAGCTCAAATGAGCAATTAAATAAAAGGAGAAAATAAAATGGAACACATTAAGACACTCAATACTAAGAGATTACAGAACACAGTTAAAGAAGGCGGATGTGGCGAGTGCCAGACATCTTGTCAGTCAGCTTGCAAGACATCTTGCACAGTTGGAAACCAGAGCTGTGAGCACAAGAACTAATCTCACACATTTTATTTATATTTAACCACGAGACCGGTCCTATCTAATAGTAATATTAGTGGAACGGTCTATTGTGCGTTTATGAAAGGACTATTTTTTAGTGATACATCAGTTTAAAAACAACGGTTACAACGTTGTCATAGATATTAACAGTGGGGCGATTCATGTTGTTGATGAGATAACATATGATTTTTTAGCTCTCTGGCAGGAGCATGGGGAAGATAAAGCTATTGCAGTTATGAAGGATACTCACCCTGAGGTTTCAGAGGATGAAATTCAGGCTATTCGTAAAGAGATTAATCAGCTCATTTCAGATGGAGCACTTTTTACAGAGGACAATTATGAGACACATATTACTAATTTCTCTGCCCGTCCTACTGTTGTTAAGGCTCTCTGTTTACATATAACACACGATTGCAATTTAGCATGTAAATATTGTTTTGCAGAGGAAGGCGAGTACCACACAGGCAAGCGTGAATTAATGAGCTACGAAGTTGGTAAACAGGCTTTAGATTTCTTAGTTGCAAATTCTGGCAGCAGAAGAAATCTTGAGGTTGACTTCTTCGGTGGCGAACCACTTATGAACTGGCAGGTGGTTAAAGACTTAGTTGCCTATGGTCGCTCAATCGAAAAGGAACACAATAAAAACTTCCGATTCACACTCACTACAAACGGTGTTTTGTTGAATGATGAGATAAAAGAATTTGCCAATAAAGAAATGGCAAATGTAGTTCTTAGCTGTGATGGACGTCCAGAGATTCATGATTTAATGCGTCCTTTCAGAAAGGGAGCACCTAGCTACGATGTGGTTATGCCTAAGTTCAAAGACTTGGCAGAATCAAGAAATCAGGATAGATATTACATCAGAGGAACATTTACTAGAAATAATCTTGATTTTTCAAAGGATGTTATCCATTTGGCAAACGAAGGCTTCAAACAGATTTCTGTTGAACCAGTAGTTGCACAGGAGACAGATGATTATGCAATTCGCGAAGAGGATTTACCAAAGCTCTTCGAGGAATATGACAATCTTGCAGCAGAGATGATGAGACGTCAGGGCACAGATGAGGATTTCAATTTCTTCCACTTCATGATTGATTTGGAAGGTGGCCCATGTGTTTACAAGCGATTATCAGGTTGTGGCTCAGGTACAGAGTACATGGCCGTAACACCAACTGGAGAGCTTTATCCATGTCACCAGTTTGTAGGAAATACAGATTTCATGCTTGGTGATGTATTTAATGGCGTTAAGAATACTGAGGTTGTTAATCAGTTCAAACATTGTAATGTATATGCAAAGGAAGAATGCAAAAATTGTTTTGCTAGATTCTACTGCAGTGGTGGTTGTGCAGCCAATGCATTTAATTTCACAGGTAGCATATTGGGTAACTACCATGTGGGCTGCGAACTTCAAAAGAAACGTATAGAATGTGCCATTGCTCTTAAGGTTCATGAAAGTGAATTAGAGCAGGCCAACTAAATAGAATAGGAGAATAAAAATGAAACGTTTAAAAAAAGGACAGGGGATTGCCTGGCTTGTTGCGTTTGTAGCTATTCTTGGTTTACTTGGATATTACGCTGCAATCGTACTTATGGGCACAATTAGTAAAAATGATGATAGTCTAAAGCTTGGACTCGACTTAGATGGTGGCGTTTCCATCACATACGAGGCTGTAGGTGATGCACCAACTGACGAGCAGATGGCTGATACAATTCTTAAGCTTCAGCAGCGTATTGAAAATGATTTGGGTGAGGAAAGTTCAACAACAGAAGCTAATGTTTACCGCGTAGGTGACAAGCGAATCACAGTTGAAATTCCTGGCGTTTCAGATGCTAATGCACTTTTAGAGGAGCTTGGTACTCCAGGTACTCTTTACTTCATAGCTCAAAGAGATAATGAAGGAAATGAGAACTACAGCCGTGGAGCTGATGGTGAGTATGCTCTTAACTACGATATTAAAGACCTTATCGACAATGGTTCTGTTATCTGTACAGGTAAGGAAGTTACAGCAGCACAGGGTAGAGCTCAGCAGGATCAGACAACTAGCGCTACAAAGTATGTTGTTACTTTACAGTTCAATGATGAGGGAACAAAGGCATTTGGCGAAGCTACTTCAGTAGCAGCAATTACTGGTGAGACAATTGGTATCTACTATGATGGTAAGTTCGTTTCAGTTCCAAAGGTAAACGAAGCAATCACTACTGGTAATTGTGAGATTTCTGGAATGTCTTCAATAGAAGAGGCAGAAAAGCTTGCTTCATATATTCGTATCGGTGGACTTGATATTGAGCTTCAGGAGTTAGAGTCACAGGTTGTAGGTGCTCAGCTTGGTTCTGATGCTCTTCGTACTTCACTTATTGCAGCAGGCGTTGGTCTTGTAATGGTTATGATTTTCTTAATTGTTATGTATTTAGTTCCAGGTGCAGTTGCATCATTTGCACTTGCTCTTTATACAGCAATGCTTATCAGCATCCTTAAGGCCTTTGATATTACACTTACACTTCCTGGTATTGCAGGTATGATTCTTTCTATTGGTATGGCAGTAGATGCAAACGTTATTGTATTTGCTCGTATCCGTGAAGAAATCAAAGCAGGAAGACCTGTTATTTCAGCTATTGAGACTGGATTCTCAAAAGCTCTTTCAGCTATTTTAGATGGTAATATTACAACACTTATTGCAGCAGCAGTTCTTGGTATCCTAGGTTCAGGTTCTGTAAAGGGATTCGCAATTACTCTTGCACTTGGTGTTATGCTTTCAATGTTTACAGCTCTTGTAATTACAAGAATTCTTATGAATGCTTTCTATGCTATCGGTGTTCGTTCACCTAAGGCATACGGTCAGGCTAAGGAGCCTACAAAGTTCGATTTCGTTGGAAAGAAAGCAATCTTTATTGCATTATCTGTAGCAATCATTGCAGCAGGATTTATTACAATGGGTGTATTCAAGGCTAAGGAAGGAAATGGCCTTAACTACTCACTTGAGTTCTTAGGTGGTACATCAACAACAGTTGATTTCAATAAGACATATTCACTTGCAGATTTAGATGAAAAGGTTGTTCCAGTAATCGCAAAGACACTTGGAGTTAGCGAGGCTAGTATCCAGACAACAACAGTTGATGGAAGCAACCAGGCAATCTTCAAGACTCGTACACTTACACTTGATGAGCGTACTACATTAAATGAAATGTTAGAGAGCAAATACTCAGTAACAGAGGACTCTATTACATCACAGAGTATTGGCTCTACAATCTCTGGTGAGATGCGTAGCCAGTCATTAATCGCTGTTCTTGTTGCAGTACTTTGTATGCTTATTTATATCTGGTTTAGATTTAAGGATATTAGATTTGCTTCATCAGCAATTATCGCACTTGTACATGATGTACTTGTTGTACTTGCGCTTTACGCATTTGCTCGTATTTCTGTAGGTTCAGCATTTATCGCATGTATGCTTACAGTTATTGGTTACTCTGTTAACGATACAATCGTTGTATTTGACCGTATCAGAGAAAATCACAAGGCTATTAGAACTGAGACAAAGGAGAACCTTGCAGAATTATGTAATAACTCATTGTCACAGACATTATCACGTAGTATTTCAACATCAATTACTACAGCAATAATGGTTCTTATGCTTCTTATCCTTGGTGTTTCATCAATCAGAGAATTTGCATTACCACTTCTTGCTGGTGTAGTTGCTGGTACATATTCGTCAATCTTTATTGCTACACAGCTTTGGTACATAATGAAGGTTAAGTTTAATAAGAACTAGGAGATAGAATTATGATCGATATTAAGTTTTTACGTGAGAACCCAGACGCAGTTAAGGAAAACATTAAAAAGAAGTTTCAGGAGCACAAGCTTCCACTTGTAGACGAGGTTATTGAACTCGATGACAAGAGACGTGCTACTCAGCAGCAGGCTGATGATATGCGTGCTGAAATGAATAAGGCATCAAAGCAGATTGGTGCTCTTATGGCTCAGGGCAAGAAGGAAGAGGCTGAGGCTGCAAAGGCTGAAGTAGCAGAGCTTAAGCAGAAGATTAAGGATTTAGAGCCAGTTGAGAAGGAGCTTGCTGATAAGGTTGAGGAAATCATGATGAAGATTCCTAACATCATCGACCCTTCAGTTCCAATTGGTCCAGATGATTCATGCAACGTAGAAATCGAAAAGTTCGGTGAGCCAGTGGTTCCTGATTTTGAGATTCCTTATCATACAGATATCATGGAGAGATTTAATGGTATCGATTTAGATGCAGCTGGTAAGGTTGCAGGTAACGGCTTCTACTATTTAATGGGAGATATTGCTCGTCTTCATTCAGCAGTTATCTCTTATGCACGTGATTTCATGATTGATAGAGGATTTACATATTGTGTTCCACCTTTCATGATTCGTTCAAACGTAGTTACAGGCGTTATGTCATTCGAAGAGATGGATGCCATGATGTACAAAATCGAAGGTGAAGACCTTTACCTTATCGGTACATCAGAGCACTCTATGATTGGTAAGTTCATTGATACATTAAATGACGAAGCTAATCTTCCATACACACTTACAAGCTACAGCCCATGCTTCCGTAAGGAAAAGGGTGCCCACGGTATTGAAGAGCGTGGTGTTTACCGTATCCACCAGTTCGAGAAGCAGGAAATGATTGTTGTTTGTAAGCCAGAGGATTCAAAGAAGTACTATGATATTCTTTGGAACAACACAGTTGATTTATTCCGCAGCTTAGATATTCCTGTACGTACACTTGAGTGCTGTTCAGGAGATTTAGCAGACCTTAAGGTTAAGTCTTGTGACGTAGAGGCTTGGTCGCCACGTCAGAAGAAGTACTTCGAGGTTGGTAGCTGCTCAAATCTTGGCGATGCTCAGGCTCGTCGTCTTAAGATTCGCGTTAAGGGCGAAGACGGCAGCAAGTACTTCGCGCACACACTTAACAACACAGTTGTTGCTCCACCACGTATGCTTATCGCATTCTTGGAGAACAACTTACGCGAGGATGGCTCAGTTGCTATCCCTAAGGCTCTCCAGCCTTACATGGGCGGCAAAGAAGTCCTTATTCCCGTAAAATAATTCGTGAAGCGGCATCGCAGTTTATCTAGTTCCCGCAAGCCATCTCCCATATCTTCGCATGGGAACCCTCCTTCGGATATGTAAGCTTCGCTTACTAGAGCAACAGTTTCCATCGCTATGCTCGGAAACTATTACTCATTTCCCGCCGGCGTAGGTCCTTCCCATGCTCGATACGGGGCCTTCTTGCTCGCGCTTGCCAAGACTAAGATGCCGCTGTATTATATATGAGCTAGTAAGTAAATGCATTAGATGAGGCGGTAGACATCAAGCTATTATGTTTCCTGCGTGAGACGTGTTGTCGAACGTGGAAATATAATGCTTGTAGGCGTAACCGCCGGACTAGGGGTTTTTACTGGAACTATAGGTTTGCAGTAGAAAGAGAAATTTATGTCAGTACAGAGTAGAGAAGATATTAGAAACATTGCCATTATCGCACACGTAGATCATGGTAAAACTACACTTGTTGATGAGCTTTTAAAACAGTCAGGTGTATTTAGAGAGAATCAGGAAGTAGCAGAGCGTGTCATGGACTCAAATGATATTGAGCGTGAGCGTGGTATTACAATTCTTTCAAAGAACACAGCAGTATATTATAAGGATACAAAGATTAACATTATCGATACACCAGGTCATGCCGATTTCGGTGGCGAGGTTGAGCGTGTACTTAAGATGGTAAATGGTGTTGTACTTGTAGTTGATGCATTTGAGGGTGCAATGCCACAGACTAAGTTCGTTCTTATGAAGGCACTTGATCTCGATTTACCAGTTATCGTTTGTATTAATAAAATCGATAGACCAGAGGCACGTCCAGATGAAGTTATCGATGAAGTATTAGAGCTTTTCATGGATCTTGATGCATCTGATGAGCAGCTTGATTGTCCATTTATTTATGCTTCAGCTAAGGAAGGCTTTGCTATCAGAAATCTTAACGAAGAGCATAAGGATATGACAGCTCTTTTTGAGACTATCATTGATTATATTCCAGCTCCAAAGGGTGACCCAGAGGCACCTACACAGGTACTTATTTCAACAATCGATTACAATGAGTATGTTGGACGCATCGGTATCGGTAAGGTAGAGAATGGTTCAATAAAGGTTAACCAGGATGCTATTGTAGTTAATGCACACGACCCAGAGAAGAATAATAAAGTTCGTATTTCAAAGCTTTTTGAATATGATGGACTTAATAAAGTGGATGTTACAGAAGCTCAGATTGGTTCAATTGTTGCGATTTCTGGTATTTCAGATATCCACATTGGAGATACAATCTGTGCAGTAGATGCTCCAAATCCAATTCCTTTCCAGAAGATTTCTGAGCCTACTATTTCAATGAACTTCATTGTAAATGATAGCCCACTTGCTGGTCAGGAAGGTAAGTTCGTAACTTCACGTCACATCCGTGAGCGTCTTATGAAGGAGCTTAACACTGATGTTTCACTTCGTGTTGAGGATACAGATTCACCGGATTCACTTAAGGTTTCAGGCCGTGGTGAGCTTCATTTATCAGTTCTTATTGAGAACATGAGACGTGAGGGATTTGAGTTTGCTGTATCAAAGGCAGAGGTTCTTTATAAAGAGGACGAAAAGGGCCACAAGCTTGAGCCAATGGAGCGCGCTTATGTAGACGTTCCAGATGAGTTTACAGGAGCAGTTATCGAGAAGCTTTCTCAGAGAAAGGGCGAGCTTCAGAATATGACACCAATCGCTGGTGGATATACACGTATCGAATTTAAGATTCCTTCACGTGGACTTATTGGTTACCGTGGAGAATTCATGACAGATACAAAGGGAAATGGTATAATCAATACAATTTTCGACGGTTATGAAAACTACAAGGGCGACATTGCTTATCGTAAGCTTGGAAGCCTTATTGCCTTCGAAACTGGTGAGTCAGTTACTTACGGACTTTTTTCAGCACAGGACCGTGGTACACTTTTCATTGGACCAGGCGAGAAGGTTTATTCAGGAATGGTTATTGGTCAGAGCTCACGTTCAGAGGATATTGAGCTTAATGTATGTAAGAAGAAGCATCTTACAAATACTCGTTCATCTTCAGCTGATGAGGCACTTACACTTGTACCACCTAGAGTACTTAGCCTTGAGCAGGCACTTGATTTCATTGATGTAGATGAGCTTCTTGAAGTTACACCAGAGTCACTTAGAATTAGAAAGAGAATTCTTGATCCAACATTGAGAAAGAGAGCTAGTTTCAAAAAATAAGGAGAACTATGGAAAAGGGAACTATACAAGTATACTATGGTTGCGGCCAGGGTAAATCCGCTGCAGCTCTTGGAAATGCAGTTAGATACGCATCACAAGGAAAAAAGAGTATAATAATACAGTTTCTAAAATCAGAAACAAATTCAGATTATTTTGAAAAGCTTGAGCCAGAAATCAAGCTTTTCAGATTTGAACGTTCAAAAGATGGTTTCGAAGATCTTACTGAACAGCAAAAACAAGAAGAAAAAATCAACATTCTCAACGGCCTAAATTATGCTAAAAAGGTATTAGGCACAGGAGAGTGTGATTTGCTTGTTCTTGACGAGGTCCTGGGCGTTGTAGACGAGGGCATTGTATCAGAGGAAGACATCATGGAGGCACTAGAAGGAAGATCAATTAACACTAATGTTATATTGACTGGACTAAACATGTCTTCTGGATTATTTGAAATTGCAGATAGTGTATTAAAAGTAAAGCCAGAGAAGTAATCTCTGGCTTGTAATTTTTATTAAGTTTATATAAACTAGGTGCAAACATATAGAGAGGTGACGAAATGACAAGAGTAGTAATGCATGGCTGCAATGGCCACATGGGAAGAGTTATAACAGATTTGTGCAAGCAGGATGATAATATTACATTAGTTGCTGGTGTGGATAAATTCAAAGGTGTTGAGAATGATTATCCAGTTTTTGATACTATTGATGAAGTAAATGTTGAGTTTGATGCAATTATCGACTTTTCTAATGCTACAGCTGTAGATGGATTACTTAGCTACTGTGAGAACAATTCAAAGCCAGTTGTCCTTTGTACTACAGGCTTGTCAGATGAAACACTTAAGCATGTTGATAGTGCAAGTGGTAAGGTAGCTGTACTTCGTTCGGCAAACATGTCTCTTGGTATCAACACATTATTTGATTTATGCAAAAAGGCAACACAGGTATTTGCTGATGCAGGCTATGATATTGAAATCGTTGAAAAGCATCATAATCAGAAGTTAGATGCACCTAGCGGAACAGCTCTTGCTCTTGCAGATGCATGTAATGATGCTTTGGATGAGAAATATGAATATTGCTATGGTCGCGCTGACAGAAGAGAAAAGAGACCAAAGAATGAAATTGGAATTTCAGCAGTTAGAGGCGGAAATATTGTTGGTGAACATGAGGTTATCTTTGCAGGACTTGATGAAGTAATCACAATTAAGCACACTGCATATTCTAAGGGCGTATTCGCAAAGGGCGCTATTGAAGCAGCTAAGTTTTTAGCAGATAAGCCAGCAGGATTATATGATATGAAGCAGGTTATTGCTGCAAAATAATTAATACGGAAGTAATTCGAGAAGGATAAGAATAAGATGTATATTCAGCTTAATTCACAAGTTATATGTTATGAGAAGACCGGCGAAGGGGCGCCGGTTATTCTTATACATGGAAATACAGAAGACCATCATATTTTTGACAGACTTATTGAGGATATGGAAAGAGACCATACAGTTTATGCTATGGATTCCAGAGGTCATGGTGAAAGCGCCACACCTAAGGAATTTCATTATGCTGATATGGCTGAGGATGTAATTAATTTAATAAAGGCGCTGGAGATTGAAAAGCCATATATAGTTGGCTATTCAGATGGCGGCATTATAGCTCTTTTGGTGGCGATTAAAGCAAGCAATTTATTGTCAGGCATAGTTTGTTGCGGTGCTAATTTATCTCCATCAGGAATCCATCATAGGGACATTAGAGACATTAAAAAAGAATATAAAAGAACTAATGACCCAAGAATTAAAATGATGTTGGAGGAACCAAACATTTCTCCAGCAGACCTTCGAAGAATATCGGTACCGGCGATGATCTTCGCAGGGGAAAAGGATATGATAAAAGAAAAAGAAACAAAGACGATTGCTAGCAATATTCCTGAGGCATCAATGCAGATTTTACCAGGGGATAATCACTTTAGCTATATATGCAATACAAATCGACTTTATTCGTACATAAAAGGATTTTTGAGGTAGAAGTAATTCTTGTAATTGACCTGTCCACATGGTAAAATTGTTAGAAAAATGAGGGTATATTTATTTTCTGCGCGAAAATATAACGCTTCATATGGGGAAAGTATAAATGTTATGGTTATTAAAGACAAGAAAATAAACAAAATAATCAGATGGGCTAATATCTTGGTGCTTGGAGTTACCGTCTTTGCGATGGTGGTATGTTATTTTTCCACCAGATATAAGTCTTCTCCTCAGATTACTCAACAAATAGAGCCAATTACAGTTGCTATTCTTGAAGACGGTTCAAAAGAGTATTTCTTGGATTTAAGAGATTTTGATTATCATTATTCTGGTGTTATGTTCTACACATCACACCAAAAGGTCACTGCCTATAATGCAGGACATGAGATTTATTCATTTGATAGAACGGGCGGGTTTTGGACATCATCTACAGGTTCAGGATATCACTTTATAGATATCAATAGCAGAATGGTGCAGATTGCTATTATTGTTAAACCTATCTATGAAGAGGTAGCGGATCAACAGCTTACATTCTACGTGGGTTCTGCCTATGGAATGTATAATGAAGTAATGATTGATTCTATGCCTAGATTTTTCGCGAGCCTTCTTATTCTATTCTTAAGTATCGCGATTTTTGGTTACTATGAGTTCATGCATACGAAACTCCAGCTTGATAACAAATTATTATTTTTAAGTGGATTCACTTTCTTTTGTGGACTTTGGTCTATAAATGAAACAGATGCATCAGCGCTGTTGATTTCAAACAAGATTTTTGATTCGCTGATTCCATTTTTGAGCTTGATGTTAGTAGTGCCACCATTCATTTTGTTCTTTGATAGCTACCTTGAGCTTAGAAGTACATTGATAAAGCATATACTTGTTATCGCGTCAATGTGTCAGTTTATAATACTGACATTTCTTCACTTTACAAAGATTGCCGAGTATAGACAAACTCTTGTATGCATGCAGATAACCCTTCTAGTATCTGCAGGCTATATGGTTGGCGGAATGATTGTTCAGTTTTTTAGGCGTAGAAACACAAGACAGATTGAAATATGCGCTGTTGGCTTATCACTATTTTTACTAGCTTTAGTTGTAGATATCACCATGTACTACAGATCACTTGGTGATGCGGATAAGATAGGCCGATATTTATTCTTAGTCTTCGCCTTTACATTAGCATGGGATATGATTAAAGATGCTAATGAAATCCTTGAAAAAGGTAGAAGAGCAAAGCAACTTGAGGTGTTCGCACTTACAGATAGCATGACAGGGTTACTCAATAGAAATGCCTTTGAAAAGCATGCTGGGTCAGATGAAAAGCTAGATGGACTGGTTGCAGTTGTGGCTGACGCCAATGGACTTAAGAAATGTAATGATACTTACGGTCACGAGGCCGGTGATGAATATATATCAATCGTAGCTGAGTTATTTAATAAAGTTTACGGGAAATATGGAAACTGCTATAGAATTGGCGGTGATGAGTTCTGTTGTATTATTTCTCAGGGGAATCGCGTGAATCTTGATGTATTGAGAAATCTCTTTCTTGCAAAAATACATCATGCGAATGAAGACGGAGATTACATTTTTGACATTGCTGTAGCTATAGGAGATGCCAGCTACGATGCTGAACAAGATGAAGATTTTAGATCTATTGTAAAGCGCGCAGATTCGTATATGTATGAGAATAAACGTCGTTATAAAGAAGCATGATTCATCCAATCAACAAGAGACTGTAGCCCTTCCTCAGTGAATGGCGCAGTCTGAGTCAGCTTTTGGTCATCCGGGGTGTTTTCAGAGCTATAAGGCCCTGGCCAAAGAGTAGCTTTAAAAAGCACCTCTTCGGTACCTTCTGCTTGATATTTTTCAATTTTGTAACACTTGTTTTTGTCACTTCCTGTAAAAGAGGGAGCTTTTTTGTAATATCCTAGTGAAAGGAGTCTTTTTCTATCTATCATGGCTTCTATTTTAAATAAAATGTGGCGCGTTGTCACTAAAGAATGATAGAATAAATATAAATAATAGAGGGTATATGGAAACGGGGGCGAATATATGGGAAAAGGTCATATTTTTAGGATTGTCTGTGGTGCGATGATAGCCATTATCGTGGTCATATTAGTTGCACTTTTTGTCAGTGATGATAATAAAAATCAGACAGTAAATGTTAACTTGGACGTTCCTTATTCCGATACTAATACTTGGATGAGTTATTTATCTGACGATAGCTATATTTCAGAGATAACTATTCCAGGTACACACAATAGCTGTGCTCGATATGTATCATTAGACTATATGAACAGATGTCAGAGTACAAGCATTACCCAACAGCTCGAAGATGGATACCGATTTTTAGAATTAAAGGTTGCCATAGACGAGAACGAGGAAGGCAATAGAATAAAGTTAGTAAATGGTTCTGCAAACTGTCATAAATCAGGAAAGTTATTCTCAGGTTATCTCTATTTCGAAGATGTATGTGATGAAATTTTTAAATTCTTACAACAATATTCCACAGAGACAGTAATTGTAAATGTAAAAATTGATGACAAAGAGCATTCAGTTAGTGACGTTGAGAAAATGCTAAAGGACATTCTGGACACCAATAAGGATTATTGGTATACAGAGGATGAGATTCCTACACTAGGGGAAGTGCGAGGAAAGGCTGTTCTTGCTTTAGGTTTTCCAGACAAGGCCAGACTAGGTCTTGCTGGAATTAATACAGTATGGAAAGATCAGTCTAACAAAGTCCCAGCAGATATTCCTTATGAGCTGTATGTTTATGACAACTATAGATTATGGGTTCAGGATAGATATAACTATTCTGTAGAAGATAAATATGAAGCAGTGGTAGACGGCTTAGAAAATTGCGAAGCCGATGACAGAACACTTTTCTTTAATTATGTTAGCACCACAGGTGATGGTAAAATTGGGCATCCACAAGGATATGCAAATGAGCTAAACGACTTATTGCTGAAATACGATTTAAAGGATGAGACAAGCTATGGCATTGTAATCGTAGATTTTGGAAATATAGACTTGGCTAGACACTTTTATTACACAAATTTGTCTTAATATAGAGAAATATAGGAGGAACAGCATGGGAAGACAAGAAGAACAGGAGGTAAATCCAATACTACTAGAATTTCTTGATACTGATTCCTTTGAGGAAAAGTACAAAATTCTAGTAGCAACGCCGATTATGGATTTTGATAATCTCTTAATTGATAATATGGCATCGTCAATTGATGTTGTTATTGAAGATGGGGACGTTGAATCAAGGGTTCAAGAATTAAAAGTTTGTGTTAGAACTAGAGCTAAATACGAAAACGCACGTTTTCGAAGATAGATATTGGAGGAGAGTATGGCAACACAAAATGCAAAAAGCAAAAAAAACAGAAAGATCAGAGATAAGCTTCTTCTGCTGATTATTCCAGCAGTAATTGTGACAATTGTAGTACTTGTTATAATTGCATCTTTGCTTTCTAGAGCAAGAATGCAGGAGATGGCTCAATCAACATTGGAAAGCTCAATTACCAACCAGGCAGATAATATTGATGGATGGTTAACTGAAAATTTACAGAATTTTTCAACTATCAAGCAGGGCATCGAAGGCATGCAGCCAGATGATGAAACATTAGTTAGATACCTTACTACATATGTTGGAAAAAATACTAATTCACCAAATGGTGTTTATGTAGCATCACAGTCTGGTCAGGTAGTAAAAGGTAACGGTGCAGATATTCAGATATCTAACCCAACTGAGCAGCAGTGGTTTAAAGAGGGTATGTCAAGAGTAAATATGGCATACGGTTCGCCATACAAGAACGAGGAAGGCCAGTATGTTATTTCTGCATCAGGTATCATAAATGATGGTGGCGATATTATCAGAGTTGCAGCAGCTGATGTTACATTGGATCAGATTTCTATCATCGTAAACTCAGGTGTAAAGATGAAGAATGCTAGCTCATTCTTGGTAGACACAGATGATAATATGATTTTAGCTCACAGAGATGAGAATTTAGTATCAACAACAATCAGTGATACAAGCAATGATCCTATTATCAAGTGTGCGTATAACAAGATTATGGCTTCTGATTATACGACAGTTAATACTAGCGGATACACAATTGCGTTCCAGGAAGTAGCAGGAACAAATTGGGTACTTGTTTCATATATTGCAGATAGCATTATCTTAGCTGATATTACAAAGCTTAGTCTTATCCTTATGGGTGTTGGTGTTATCGCTGTTATATTAATTACTATTATGATTAGCATAATCATAAACAGAGTAGTAAGACCACTTGCATCTATTACACAGCACATCTCTGCAATGTCAAATGGTGATTTCACTATTGAAATTGCAAGAGAATCCAACGATGAAATCGGTGTTATGGGCGAGCAGGTTAGCAAGTTCGTAGCATTGATGAGAAAGATGCTTTCAAGTATTAATGACGAGTCAGAGAAGCTTAAGCAGGAATCTAACAACAGTGATAGAGTCAGCAAGAACATGTTTGATGCATCGCAGTCACAGGAAAATGCAATGGTTAACCTTAAGAACACAGTTGATGAGCTTGCACTTGCGGTTAACGAAATTGCAGAGAACGCAACTACTCTTGCGATGGTAGTTTCAGATACAAGAGAGAACTCTAACCAGGCTAATGAAAGCATGAAGGAAACTGTTGAAATTAGTAAACAGGGCCGTGATGACATGGAGAAGCTTTCTATCGCCATGGATGGAATTAAGAATAGTAATGATGCATTAGTTGAATCTATCAACGAAGTTGGTAAGGCATCAGAAGAAATTACAAAGATTGTTGGATTAATTGCAGAAATTGCAGATGAGACAAATCTTCTTTCACTTAATGCTTCAATTGAAGCAGCACGTGCAGGTGAGGCTGGTAAGGGCTTTGCCGTAGTTGCTAGTGAAATTGGTAAATTGGCTCAGAATTCAGCAGCCAGCGCAGAAAACATTGCAAGACTTATTGACGATGTAGGTAAGGCAATTGGTTCAGTTGTATCACAGGCTGAAGCTAGTGCAGAAAATATCGAGGCAAACAGCACATTGATACATACAGCTGTTGATACTTTTGATAGAATTTATCAGAACATTGAAAAGTCAAATGAGCTTCTTGATTTAATGATTCAGGATGTTCAAAAGGTAGATGAGGTTTCAACAAATGTTGCAGCTATTTCAGAAGAGCAGGCAGCATCGGCAGATGAAATCCTTGAAACTTCAAAGCATATGGTAGAACAGGCTCGTTCAATCACTACAAGCAGTCAGGATGTGGCAGACAATTCTCACGAATTAGCAAATACATCTCAGATGCTTACAGGATACGTTCAGCAGTTTAAGATTTCAAAGGAGGAGGGAATTGTAAATGAAGGTTAGTGTTAAAAAGAACCTAGTAGTGCTTCTCCTAACAGTAGTGATGGCCCTAGGAATGATACTTACAGGATGTGGAAAATCAAGTGGTGGAGCTACAAGCGGTGCAGGAATTAAAGTTTTCTATACATCACCAACAGATGATGATTTTAAGCTACTATTAAAAAATGCCTTGGCTGAAAATGCCCAGGCAGCAGGGGTGACATTCGATATTGGAGAGCAGTGCGCATCAGTTAATGAGCAGGTTGCGCAGATTCAGCAGGCAGTTAGCTCAGGCTATGATCTTATCGTTTGTTTACCAGTAGATAGAAGTACAGCTCTTCAGTTGGAAGTTTCAGCAGGAGATCTTCCAATGATTTTTGTTAATTCGTCTCCGGATGCAACATATTTGGAGAAGGATAAATATATGGCTGTAAGTAGTTATGAAAATGATGCGGGAGCATATCAGGCCGAATATGTTTGGAATGCACTTGGTAAGCCAAGCAGCTTTAATGCAGTACTTCTTCGCGGACAGTTAACTCACAATGCAGCCATAGGTAGATCAGTGGCAGTATACAAATACTTCAAGGACAATGGAGTAGATGTAAACTTTGTATTTGATGATACAGCAAACTGGAGTGAAGACGAGGCAAAGGATATGATGGCCATCGTTCAAAAGACAGGACAGAGTTTTGATGCTGTATTCTGCAACAATGATTCTATGGCTATTGGAGCAGCTGATTATATGGCAGCTCACGGCTATGATTTAAAGAAGATTCCTGTTGTAGGTGTTGATGCTACAGTAGGTGGTTGTCAGTCAATCGCAGATGGCAAGATGCAGTTCACTGTTTATCAGTCAGCATCAGGTCAGGCTCAAAGAGCGATTGAATGTGCTATTAACCTTGTAAAAAATGGTACAGCTAATGGTATTGAAGGTCTCAGCGATGACGGTTTATATATCTGGGTTCCATTCGAAAAAGTTGACGCATCAAACGTTAGTAATTATATGAAATAGGCCTTTGTATATTTGGACGTTTTTTTCGTTAAAATAAATAAAAAGAAAGAAATTGCATGTTGCAATTTCTTTTTTTTTGTATAATTATGGCGTGTTGTTTATGTCATATCTATAGCAAGTAGGAGGATATTTATAATGGCTATTGATCTTAAACAATACAACGACATTCCACATGGCGATATGCCAGGTGACAAGGTAGAAATAGGTGAGGAACACGTTAAAAAAGCACAGATTATAATGGAGTCTCTAGGTGAGATGCTTGATGCTGTGCTATCAAAGGAAGGCAAAGCAGTTATTGCAGTTTGTGGTGGCTCAGGAGTCGGTAAGTCTGAAACCGCATCTCTTATAAGCTACTTTTTAAACCAGCAAGGGATTGGTGCCTATACAATGTCAGGAGACAATTATCCTAGACGTATTCCAATGTACAATGATGCTGAAAGACTTCGTATCTTCCGCACCGAAGGTGTTAGAGGATTAGTTAAATCAGGCGAGGCTAAAGCAGACCATTTCGAAACTCTTAGAAAATGGCAGCAGGAGGAAACAGATGCAGATAAATCTCATGTATCTGATAATCCTTGGGTCGATTCTTACATTGAGTATGGGAAGAAAGGTCTAAAAGGTTACCTTGGCACAAAAAATGAGATTGATTTTGATGAAGTGTCTAGTATTGTTAAGGCTTTCAAATCTGGCCAGAATAAAATCTACCTTAAGAGAATGGGTAGAACAGACTCTGAACTTTGGTATGAAGAAATTGATTTCACAAACGTAAAAGTTCTAGTTATCGAATGGACTCATGGCAACAGTGATAACTATGAAGGAGTGGACATTCCAATTCTTTTAAACAGTACTCCAGAGGAAACACTGGCTCATCGCAGAGCTAGAAATCGTGATGGCAAGACTGATAGTGCATTCACTATGCTAGTCCTAGAACTCGAGCAAGACCTTTTAAAATCACAGGCCCATAAAGCAAAAATTATTCTTTCTAAAGCAGGCGAATTGCTCACTTACAGCGAGTATGAAGCATTAATGGAGGTGTAATATGAGCAATGGACCGATGCTTAATGCTTACCCAGATTCTATGGGTGGTACATTAGACGATATAGTAAAGGTTTTAAAGAAGGAAGAGCTTAAGGATGTATTTGAATCATTCTATATTCTTCCTAGCATTTTTAATACAGATTTAGATAGAGGCTTTTCAGTCATTGATTATGGCATTAATGAAGAGCTTGGCAGTCTTGAGGCAGTTGATGCAATCAAGGAGATGGGAATTGATTTGAAGTTAGACTTCATTCTTAACCATGCATCTGTATTATCAAAAGAGTTTCAGGATATCATCAAAAATGGTGATAAGTCCAAGTACAGAGATTTCTTTATTGACTGGAACAAATTCTGGGATGGTTGTGGCACAATGACACCAGATGGATACATTCAACCAGATGAAAAGTATCTCAAGGATATGTTTTTCCGTAAGCCGGGCTTGCCAATTCTTATGGTAAGATTCCCAGATGGAAGAAACGTACCTTATTGGAATACATTTTATCAGGAGGTTCGCTACAAGAATCTTGAAGCGGGGGACCTTATGGAGAAAATGGATATCCAGTATGTGGCTGCAACAAGACTTGCTGAATGCGTTAATTCTCAGATTTCATCAGGAGTTAGCGTTTCAGAATTGAAGCTTGGAAAATACGAAAAATACCGTAATGAGGTTGTGAATTTATTAGAGAGAAGCCGTAGATATTTGGGACAGATGGATCTGAATATCAAATCACCTCTTGTCTGGGAATTCTACGAGAATACTCTTAAGACATTGGCTTCCTACGGTGCTAAAATCGTTAGACTTGATGCATTTGCTTATGCGCCAAAAGAGCCTGGAGCAAAAAACTTTTTGAATGACCCGGGAACATGGGATTTGCTTCAAAAAGTAAGGCAGCTAGCAGATAAAAATGGAGTTACATTACTTCCAGAAATTCATGCAAGCTACGGAGAGAAAATTTATGAGCTTGTAGCAAACAAAGGCTATATGACATATGATTTCTTCTTGCCAGGACTTCTCATCTATGCAATTGAGAAGCACAACCCAAAGGTTCTTATTGATTGGGCTAAAGAAATGATAGAAAAGAACATTCAAGTTGTTAATATGCTTGGATGTCACGATGGCATACCACTTCTTGATTTAAAGGGAATTCTTCCAGAGGATGAGATTCAAAATATGATAGATGTTCTTGTGGATAGAGGAGGATTTGTTAAGGATCTTCACGGAGCAAAGAATATGTACTATCAGGTCAATGCCACATATTACAGTGCATTAGGTGAAGACGATAAGAAGATGCTCTTTGCTAGAGCGATTCAGATGTTTATGCCAGGCAAGCCACAGGTATGGTACCTAGATTTGTTTGCAGGAAAAAATGATCATGATGCAGTTGCCCGCGCAGGTGCCGGTGGTCACAAAGAAATCAATAGAACAAACCTTTCAATAGAACAGATTGAGGAAGGTCTTAAAAAAGAAGTTGTGAAGAAGCAGATTGAATTGCTCAAGCTACGCAAGTCACATCCAGCTTTTGGATTTGATAG
>JAILAV010000195.1 GCA_024681435.1 Pseudobutyrivibrio sp.
GCAATTTGTCTAGTTAGAACAGGATTGAATAATACATCAGTAACAGTACTCGATTCTGACAACAACACTATTTCAACACTAACTTCAACAGATAAGCAGGCTAGAAAATGGATTTTTATAGATAAACCATCGTCTGATTCATTAATAGCAACATATACTATAAATGTTAAACCAATTAAATATAATCCGAAAAAATCATCATCCTACAGAGTTATGGTGGGAAATAAAGAATCTACCGAAAAAATGATGAGTGGATTTGAAAATGCTGTTGAATTAGATATGTAGGAACTTGGACTGTAGCTTTTCAAGCATCAAGGAACTCTCGAAATAACAGAATTACACCATATTACACTATTTCTTATTATTACGAATATGGAGATTAAATAATATGAACGTTAATAACATTACAGCTAACAATTTCCACACTACAGACTACAGCCAGCGCAAATAGGATAAATATATTGTTCCAATTGAAAATCGTTGGACTGTAGAAGATCATGATGCGATTTACAAGGAAGATATTTATAACAATTACAATAAGTGGGATATAATCATTCATAGATCCCATTCTCCTTTAGCTAACTCATTAGCTGACAGAATAATGGATGATGGTTCAGATGTTTTTTGTGATTATTATTCTGGAAAAATTACTCGCTCAGATTTGACAAATTTTATGAGAAAAAGCTGTGATTTATTAATCGAATACAATACATATTGCACAGAGGATAAGAATCTTTCGGATTCAGCAAAAGAAGAAATAATAGGTGCTGTATATGATATGTTTAGTGATATCAATTCGCGATGCGCTGTTTATCACTGTGAGCAAGAAGGAAAATCTTATAATTCAAAGTATAACAATGACCTATATGCATACTATGATTCTGAAATCTATTATGATTGGAAAGATGTTTCTCAATTACTTCTAGATAGTGCTACTAATATTTGTAGCGATGTACTAGGATATACAGCAGATATTGAATCATATAAAGGTCGAGCATATGCTAATAATAGCTTTAACTTAGAATGGAGTTTCAACAATCAATCAACAAAACGTATTGCATCATTTGTAGATACAACCGTGGAACCACCACATAATTTTAGATTTTTCTACAAACAATGTGCATATCCTGGTACAACTGACGCAGCCAAACAAAATGCTGGATATTTATCTATCTGGTCTGATAATGATGTACTAGAACTTGATGTTCCTTACAAAATATTGGCAAATGCTGACGTTGATCTTAAAAGTGGTGAGACTTTATTGAGTAAATATATTTCAAAACTCACAAATAATCCTATAATAAATGCCTTTTTTAAAAACATGCAAATATATCATACAAACTATGGTGTCACCTACTATAATATGCTTCAAGCAAACTTAGTACGACAGAATCCACATTTATATCAAGGTTGATCCAGTAAACAACAACAGACAGGCAAATCGCCTGTCTGTTGTTCATTTCTGCGAGCCTTTGAAAAAATCTCTGTAAATTTAATATAAGACATTTATTACTGGGTCTCCTATGCTTCATTCTGATATGGCTCAATAAAAAAAAACACAGAGGTCGAAATTCACTTTTTAGCGAATTTCGACCTCTGATTTATAAATGAGAATTATGGAAGAATGAAAATGGCTATATTTTTGGTTACAGCATCAAATCCCATTTAGTAATATCCATATATGCTTCTGATGTCGCCTGGAATGTAATATCTGTTGCTTGAATAGGTGTATAAAAAGTATTTGAAAGTACTCGTTCACCTTCATTGAGGAAGATTTCTGAACTGTAACGGTCTAATAGAATCCGTAGCTTCAATTTATAAGGGGTTGTTTCAACATCTCTTACATTGAGAATGTCGCAGTCAAAGCCACAGTTATTTCTATCGAATCGTAAAATTCCACTATATGGAAAATACTGTATTAAAGTCTCATTTTCATGGTCTTTAGCAAAAGCAATTGTAACTACGTCATTAGCTGTTGCTTCTGGTATTTGTAGGCAAATGTCCAAATCAAGGATTCGTCCATTAATACCATCTAATTGCATAGGGTCCTTAAATGACAAGCCCTGATAAGATACACGATTATCACGATACTTTTCTAATTCCCTAACAGGCTTCTGTAATAGCCTTCCATCTTTAATAGATAGCTCTCTTGGTACTGACATTGTTCCAAAAAACTTATTGTCATGTGGTTGATTTCTACTTGATTCCCAAGATTGCATCCATCCTATAAGTATTCTTCTACCATCAGGTGTTTCCACGGTCTGGGGCGCGTAAAAATCAAGCCCCTGATCAACGCTTTGAACACTCTTACGCTCAAATTTGTGTTTCTTTTTATTGAAACTACCTAAAATACAGATAGAATTATTACCATTATGAAATTCTAATTTCTGAGCTCGCATTTCCTGGGGCGAAACTAACAAAACCTGTGTATCATCCAATGAAAAGAAATCTGGACATTCCCACATTTTTCCATATTTGTTATCACTGCAGTCCAATGTTGTTACATATTTCCATTGTTTCACATCAGGACTTTGGAATAGCAAAATGGCTCCGCTGCCATCCTTTGTTCTATTTCCCACCACAAGATAATATAATTTGTCATTCTTGTCGTACCAGATTTTAGGATCTCGAAAATCCGCTCTGCTACCCCCCTCTGGAAGCAACGAACCATCTATAACAGGATTATTTTCAAGCTTTATGTAGTCAATACCATCTCCCACAGCTAAGCACTGTGTCTGGGTAAGTTCTTTTGTTTGAGGATCCTCAACTACGCCTGTGTACATCAATGCATGAGTTCCGTCAGCTAACTCTACAGCACTACCAGACCAACAACCAAAATCGTCATACTCTTGATCTGGTGCCAATGTGGCTGGCAAATACTCCCATTTTACAAAATCCTCTGTGCAAGCATGCCCCCAATGCATTGGTCCCCAGCTAGTATCATATGGATAATACTGATAAAATAAATGGTACTTTCCCTTATAATAGGAGAATCCATTAGGATCATTCATCCATCCAACTCTAGGAGTAAGGTGAAAGGCTGCTCTGTCACTTACATTGACTTTAGCCTCCTCCTGTAGTTCATACTCTCGTGCCTTAATTAATGATTTACTATTCATAAAAACTCCATTATTGTTTTTATAAATTTGCCTAAATCAGATTAGTTAATAGCTGTTGATTGATCACGATGTAAACTAACAGATAAAAGTACATCACTACTGTCAATAGTTTTACCGTTTATTAAATCCATCAAAATATTCACTGACTGCTTAGCCAAATCGCCGATAGGCTGACATATTGTAGTCAACCCTGGGCTAGCCAGTCGGCTAATCTTTGTTCCATCATAACCTACTACTTTCAGCTTTCCTGGAATATCAATTCCAAGCTCATTGGCTCTTTTTATAGCAGACATGACCATAAAATCCGTTCCAAATATGCCATCTACGTCAGGATATTTTTCAAAAAACTCGTATGCTTTTTTGTCTGCTGTTGCTTCAGATAAATCGTTCATATCAATAACAATTTCCTGATAACCAAGTCCGTGTTCGCGAATTATTTTTTCGAATACGTCGTGTCTTAATAACGCTGGTGAATCCACGTTTGAGGAGCCACGAAACTGTAGTACATTTTTACAGCCAGCCTGTATTAATTCCATCGCCGCAAGGCGTCCACCTTCCTTATGATCTACTGAC
>JAILAV010000059.1 GCA_024681435.1 Pseudobutyrivibrio sp.
TTTGCTGCCATGATCTGCTTTTCAAAAGCCTCATCCAGCATATAATTTGTATGTTCAAGATCAAGATAAATAAAATCGAGTCCACTCTGAGCTATATTCTCTATAACACATGTTGTACCAGTAAAACATGCCATACCAAATACTGGTCCATTTTTCATTTTTTCTTTTAAAGTCATGATAAATACCCCTTTACAAGTCAGCTGATTATATTTCACGATCTAAAAACGCTGACCATTCTTTCTTTATTAATCCGAATATTGTTTGGACCCCTCTTCCAAACAATATTCTTATTGTATACAAGTACTAATTTGAAAAAATACCTAAATTCCTAAATTAATTCAGGCTATATCCGAGCATAAGTGGAAGCCATGTTGTAAGTGGCTCATATAATGCAATTGCAACAAGAACTACAATATTACATGCGATATATGGAAGTGCATGTTTAAAGATTTCAATAACCGGCATTCCATTGATCTTATTACAAGCATTAAGACACATTCCAACAGGTGGTGTTACAAGACCGATAGCAAGACCAGTGATGATAATTGCACCAAACTGAAGTGTTGAGAAACCATATGCATGCATTACAGGCAGAAGAATAGGTGTAAGAAGAAGTATAGCAGGTGATACATCGATAAATGTACCGATCATAAGTATCATAAGTACGAATACAAGAGCTATACCATATCTTGGCCAGTTAAGTGCCTGGAAGAAATCAGCAACCATCTGTGGAACACCTTCCATAGTAAGTACCCATGTAAAGATGGTTGTGAATCCGATAATAAGCATGATAGATGAGCTTGAAATAAAGCTCTTCTTAAGTGCTTCCCAAATCTTTTTCCAACTCAGCTCATGATAAACAAAGAATCCAACAAACAATGAATAAAGAACAGCTACACCAGCACTCTCCGACGCTGTACATACACCAAATGATACACAAATGATAATAAACAGTGGGAGCAGTAATGCAGGTAATCCACTAAGGATCGCATCCTTAACTTCTTTGCCTGACATCTTTGTTCTCTTAGGATGCCAATGATTCTTCTCAGATAAGATGTATACAAGAATAAGCTGTGTGATACCAATGAGTAGTCCAGGTATAGCACCTGCCATGAATAGAGCTCCTACTGAACCACCGGAAATCATAGAATATACGATCATAGGAGTTGAAGGTGGAATGATCATACCCATTGTTGATGATGCAACTGTAATACCAGCAGCTGTACCACTTGGATATCCTGCTTCTTCCATAGCTGGAATCTCAATGGAACCAAGTGCAGAAGTATCTGCAACAGATGAACCAGAGATACCACCAAAAATCATAGAAGCAACTACGTTTACCTCACCAAGTCCACCATTGATAGGATGAACAAGTACAGTACAGAAACGCATAAGTCTGTCTGTAATACCACCGACATTCATAAGCTCACCAGCAAGCATGAAAAGCGGCATCGCAATCATAAGCTCCGAGAATGCTCCATTCCAAATTCTCTGTGGCATCATACTGATAAAATTTGGTGAAAATGTCTGGATATAGGTTATACATGCTGCACCAATGGCAAATGCCAAAGGAACACCCATAAATGCAAATATTATTAACAGTACTAAAAGTATTATCATTGCCATAGTAGCGGTCCTCCTTACTTAGTATCTGACTGATCATCAGGTACAATTATTTCAATCAGTTTAACAACGATACATATTGCACAGATAACACCACTGATTGGCATGATACCATACATATACTTCATAGGGATCTCCATGCCCATGCTCAGCTGCTTACCAGCCATAGCAACGTACTTAAAGCCCTGAACAGTAAATACAATATCTACAATAAACATGATTATAAAATTAATTATATTTACCAGCTTTTTCATTCCTGGTTTAAATGAGTTATAAAGGATATCGATCAAAACATGCTCACCCTTTATAACATTAATGCCCATACCCCAGAATGTTGTAAATGCAAAAAGTGTTACATTGAACTCGGATAACTCTTTCCAGCTTATAGAAAAGAAATATCTCATTATAACAGCAAAGCAAACAAGAATTGCAAGTAAAGCCAATGCTATAACACCTATATCAAAATAAATTGTAAAAAGACACTGTCCTATTTTCTTTAACTTTTTCACGGTAATCTCCCCATTTAAATAGCGCACAATAAATAGTGCGCTATTTTGTTAAACATATATGGTTTTTACGTAACTTATTTAGCGTTGGCAACAATTTCCTTCATCTGATCCATCTCTTCCTGTGTGCAGATACCCTCGCTAACCATCTGCTCGTATACAGGCTCAACGGCTGCCTTAAATGCAGCAAGCTCATCCTCTGTTGGCTCATAAACCTCTGCACCTGCATCTACAATCTGCTGCTTTGCAGCCTCTGAATTCTCATCAATAAGCTGATCATTATACTTACCCATCTCAGTAGCACACTCACTGATGATTGTACGATACTGCTCTGGAAGTGCATTCCACCATGTAGCATTTACATAGAATGGATCTGGATGGAACTGGTAGTTAACCTGTGTGAAGTACTTCTGAACCTCATAGAACTTCATACCAACAACGTTAACCCAAGGATTCTCCTGACCATCAGCAACGCCAGTCTTAAGACCCATGTAAAGATCTGCATAAGGAACAGATACTGTAGAAGCACCCATCTGCTGGAATGTAAGATCGATTGTCTTCATACCATTTGTACGCATCTTAAGTCCCTTAAGATCATCTGGCTTTGTGATAGGATGATTGTTATTTGAGAACTGACGATATCCACCAGCATCGCAAAGGTTAATGATAACAGTTCCTGTAGAACCCTCAGCCTCAGCACATACGCTCTTAGCAAGATCTGACTGTAAAAGTGCTGTAACCTCTGCTCTGTTCTGTGTAAGGAATGGAGCTGTGAACATAAGAAGACGTGGTGAGAAATCGAACTGACCGCCTCTCATACCCTGTACAGTACCCTGTACAACCTGCTCAAGCATCTCCTTCTCAGTACCGAGCTGACCATTACCATAAACAGTAACCTTTACATGTCCACCTGTCTTTTCCTCAACATCTGCAGCAAACTTTTCCATAGATACAAATCTAGGATTGCCTTCTGGCTGAGCATGACCAACGATCATTGTGAAATCACCAAGATCCTCTACGGCTGCGGCCTCAGCACCTGCGCCTGCATCCTGAGATGCTGCAGCTGCAGTTGTCTCAGCAGCGGCTGCTGGAGCAGCTGCTGTAGTAGCTGCTGTCTTAGATGAAGAACCACATCCAGCAAGCATTGCTACGGACATTGTGGCTGTCAATAAGGTTGCTAAAATTTTCTTTTTCATCACTATTCTCTCCCTTGTACTTTTACAAAGTAAAATATGTTTCAGCTTGTATACAAGCTCTTATGCCTTTATTCTAGTGCAATGCATATACATTGTCAATATGATACAATTCAACAGTACTGTATATGGTTTTTTGTTGATATTTCACAAATCAATATTATTCTCTTGTACTCACAATATTATTCCATCTATAATTTACTTGTATACATCCATATGTATCATTGGTGGGATATATGTCAAACACATGACATATCAATCCAGATTATAATGTTAAAATTTATATCCTTTACTTATTTAAATTTTTGCAGAAGGGAATAATCGACATGACAAAGTATAGTTCAGATGAAATATATAAAATTTTAGAAAACGAGCTTGTCACATTACAGATAAAACCTAATGAAATATTAAGTGAAAATGCTTTAGCCACCAGATTTGATGTGTCCCGCACTATAATAAGGAGCGCACTGCAAAGATTATCACAAACAGGGTTTGTTGAGATCATCCCTCATGTGGGCACGAAAGTAACGCCTATTGACCTGGAAGAGGTTAATCAATTTATATATATGAGAATCGCCGTAGAGGTCAAGGTGTTAAAGGATTTTATAAAATCAATGAATCCACCTCAGATAGAGAAACTGCGATTTTGTATGAAGACACTAGAAGCCGCTATTGCAGAGGCTGGTGATCTCTCATCATTAAACATTAATCAGACCAATGAAATCCTGTCTAAGGATCTCGCTATCCATCATGTATATTTTGATTTTATGGACAAAAATATATTGTGGGACATTTTGACACAGCCAAAACCAGGCTATTCACGATTTATCAGATTAGATATGCTAGGTGGTAAGAATTTACCAGATGTCCTTAAAGAGCATGCCGAGTTAATGGATATAATTGACAGAGCTGATGTAGATTCTGTTGAAGATATAATATCTAAGCACCTTTATGGTGGAATACGCAGGCTTGCTTCAGAAATATATTCCAATCAGTTCCATCAATACATTAAGAGGTAAAGCTCCACCTCTGAAAATGTCAGAGGTGAGCTTCTCGTCAAAATAGATATAAACTATCTTTATACATTTTAACAATAAGATGTAAAACCATCAAATGCTCTAAAGGTCCATAATTTTTTATTTTAAAAAAATCCGGGACACTGATATGTCCCGAATTCTTTCTGAATAAAATATAATCTTTTATGTCGTCCTGTATTTCTCAAGGTATGCCTCAAAAACATCCCACTTGACCAGAGGTGGTGTTCTTTCAAGTTCACAGTGACAGTTCACAGTGACAGGCACTCATTTTTATTATTTTATTTTATTAAGTCTGTTAATAAGTTCATTAGCCATTGTGTTATCCTGTATCAACGTAATACCAAAGCACTTCTTTCCAGCATCCTTTATCGATGCCCCTATGTGATATACCGTTTTATCGTCTAACACAAGAAATCTGTCATGAAAAGAATTTGTTGTTTTCACATTTACGGTTGGATACTGTGCATTAAAGTTTTT
>JAILAV010000067.1 GCA_024681435.1 Pseudobutyrivibrio sp.
CGTTGAAAAGTCAACTATTGTATGGATGAGTCACTTTGATTACATTAGCAAGGTTGCTCCTGATTTTGAAATAATTGCTCACACAGCAGATTGCCCAGTTGCAGCAGCTGCCTGTGAGGCTAAGAAGCTTTATGCTATCCAGTTCCACCCAGAAGTTCTACATACAGTTAAGGGTAAGGAGATTCTTCATAACTTTGTACGCAACATTTGCCAGACAGCAGGTACATGGCGTATGGATTCCTTTGTAGAGCAGACCATCGGCGAGATTCGTGAGCGCGTTGGTTCAGGCAAGGTACTTCTTGCTCTTTCTGGTGGCGTTGATTCATCAGTCCTTGCAGCTTTACTAGCAAAGGCTATTGGTAAGCAGCTCACTTGTGTCTTCGTAGATCATGGCCTACTTCGTAAAAACGAAGGCGACGAGGTAGAAAGCGTATTTGGTCCAGCAGGTGCATTTGATATCAACTTCGTTCGTGTAAATGCAGCTGAAAGATATTACGCAAAGCTTGCAGGCGTTGAGGAGCCAGAGCAGAAGCGTAAGATTATCGGTGAGGAGTTCATCAGAGTATTTGAGGAAGAAGCTAAGAAAATTGGTACTGTTGATTTTCTTGCACAGGGCACTATCTACCCAGATGTTGTTGAGTCAGGTCTCGGTGGCGAGTCAGTTGTTATCAAATCTCACCACAATGTAGGTGGCCTTCCAGATTATGTTGATTTCAAAGAAATCATCGAGCCACTTCGTAATCTTTTCAAGGATGAAGTTCGTAAGGTTGGTCTTGAACTTGGACTTCCAGAATACCTTGTATTCCGTCAGCCATTCCCAGGCCCAGGACTTGGAATTCGTATTATCGGCGAAGTTACAGCTGAAAAGGTTCGCATCGTTCAGGATGCTGACTATATTTATAGAACAGAACTTGCAGAGGCAGGTCTTGAGAAACTTCCAGACCAGTATTTCGCAGCACTTTCAAACATGCGCTCAGTTGGCGTTATGGGTGACGAGCGTACATATGACTACGCAGTAGTCCTCCGAGCTGTTGAGACAGTAGACTTCATGACAGCTGAAGCATCAGAGATTCCTTTTGAAGTATTGCAGCGCGTCATGAGCCGCATCATCAACGAGGTTAAGGGCGTTAACCGCGTAATGTACGACCTCACATCTAAGCCACCTGGAACAGTGGAATTAGAGTAACCAGATTTGCTCTGTTGATGGTAAAGTGGAATATCTAAGGACAAGATTTGCTCTATTGATGATAAGGTAGAGTACACTACAGTTAAGATACAGTTCTGGGAACATTGATTTTCAATGTTCCCAGAACTTTTTTGTGCTATGACTATTTTGTAGTGCGATTGTGTGTTGACATTTCCTTCGTCTGCCGTTATATTATATCTACTATTTAAAAAGTGACTGCAATTTGTCACTATCTTGGCAAAACATATCATTTCGCCAATTATTCCATGATTATTTATTAGTTTTATTCTGTTTTTATTGTGTTGTGCATCCCTAATAGGGATATTTGTATACTGGGATGCATATAAAAAAATCAGGTATGCATCCCAATGAGGAAAAATAAGATTCGGGATGCACGACTAGTAAGTGAAATTCATCCCAAATACTATTAAACACGAAATGGGATGTATTTTAGGATTAGGATAATCAGAGTTCAACAGAATTCTGGAGATATTTTAGGAATTTATGCATCCCAAAATAGTAAAACCTGTTTATAGGATGCATAGTGTAAATTTTAAATTTAATTCTATGCATCCCAGAGGCGCAATGATTCTAATTGGGATGCATTATAAAGAATAATGGAGGATGAGTTGAAAAATTTAAGAGCAGAATTAGAGGAGCAGTTAAGAGAGCTAGATATATTGATTAAGCAAAACAATAAGAATCTAGCAAAATTTAAGAATTTACCTGAATGTGGAGTGAAATCATCGACAGTTAGAGGTTGTAATCAGTATTATTTGATTGACAAGGATACTGGTAAGCGAAAGTATGCAGGAAAAGAGAAGCATAAACTAGTTAAGAATTTGATACAAAGGGATTATGGTCTTGCTGCTGATAAGAAGCTATTAGATTTAAGAAAAAGATTGGAAAAATTTATTTCAAGTTATGATGTACGAGAGCTAGAGGCTTTATATGAGAACCTACCATTAGCTAGAAGAAGTCTAGTATCTCCAATAATTGAACCCAAAGATATATTCATTCAAAAATGGTTAGAAGAAAATCCCGGAAATAGGAATCCTTATCCGGAGCAAGGAAAATATAGGACGAATCGTGGGGAGATGGTCCGATCAAAATCTGAAAAGATTATTGCGGATGCTTTAGACAAGTATAATGTGCCTTATCAATATGAGCCGATGCTTGAGGTTGGATATAGCACGTTTTATCCAGATTTTGTGGCTCTTAATATACGAACAAGACAAACTAAATATTGGGAGCATTTAGGTATTGTTTCAGATATAGAATACGCCACAAAGAATTTCAGCAAGATACAATCTTATGAGAAAAACGGGTACATGATAGGAAGGGACTTAATCATAACTATGGAATCTGTAGATGTATCAATAGATGTAAAGCTTGTTGAAGAGAAGATAAAAGAATTTTTCCTATAGAATTTAATCGTGTGTATATTGCAGCGAAATAAGTGTAAATATTAATTATAGTGAATCCTGTTGATAATATTAACTGTAGTTGGGAAAAAACATGTTTTTGATATTTACATTTATTAAAAGAAAAGGGAAAATTGTTATGGATAGACCAGAGTTTGATGATATAAAGAATTACGCGGAATTTAGCAAGTATTATTGGTATCGTGATGAACTGATTAAAATATGTAAAAGCCATGGTTTAAAAACACCAAGTGGCAAAGTTGAGCTTAATGGAGTAATCAAGGCATATTTTGATGGGGACATAATATTGCCAGAAAAGAAGCTTGGGCGAAAGAAAAAGGATGTAGTTACTGAGCTTACACTTGATACTGGCCTTCTAGAATGCGGTTTTACATTTGGCAACAGGTTCAGAGAGTTCTTTAGAGAACAGACGGGAGAAGAGAATTTTAAATTTACCTGTGATATGGCTGCAACCGTCAAGAAGGTAAGAGAAGATGAGGATGATGCTTTTACCCTTGGAGACTTGCTAAATGTGTATTATGGAAAAAATATTTATGCATTATATGATAGGTCTATTCTTCAATGGAATAGATTTGTGAAAGATTTTTATGCCGATAGTGCGACAGAGGTTTTTAACGAGAGACTAAGGGCTGCTGCGGCATTATGGAAAATAGTCAGAGAATCAGATATGGAGAAAGTGTACACTACAGATTTATTGGAGAAATATAAAAATCAGCTAGCCGTTTAAACATCCATAACACATTTGAAACTTTGGCGCATCATTTACTG
>JAILAV010000094.1 GCA_024681435.1 Pseudobutyrivibrio sp.
TCTGCTGCAAGTTTTTCTGCAGCCTGAAGTGACTCGTTAACCTCAAGACCTGTAGCGATGATTGTAAGGTCCTTGCCCTCTTTAAGAACAACACCCTTTCCAATCTCAAACTTGTAATCTGCATTATCATTGATTACAGGTACTGCAAGACGTCCAAATCTAAGGTAAACTGGGCCGTCCATCTTGTAAGCTGCCTCTACTGCAGCCTTAGCTTCAACATCATCAGAAGGATTGATAATTGTCATTCCTGGGATTGTACGCATAAGAGCGATATCCTCGTTACACTGATGTGAAGCGCCATCCTCACCTACTGAAATACCAGCGTGAGTAGCACCAATCTTTACATTAAGGTGTGGGTAACCAACTGAGTTACGAACCTGTTCGAAAGCACGTCCAGCTGCAAACATAGCAAACGATGAGCAGAATGGAACCTTTCCTGTAGATGCGATACCAGCTGCGATGCCAACCATGTTTGACTCTGCTATACCGCAGTCGATGTGACGCTCTGGGAACGCCTTCTTAAAAATACCTGTCTTTGTAGCCTCTGCAAGGTCTGCATCAAGAACTACAAGATTATCATATTTCTCACCTAAAGCAACGAGAGCATTACCGTAGCTCTCACGAGTTGCGATTTTCTTTACGTCTGCCATTACTCTTCACCTGCTTTCTTTAATTCTTCCATAGCAATTGCATACTCCTCATCGTTAGGAGCTTTTCCATGCCATCCTACCTGGTTCTCCATGAATGAGATACCCTTACCTTTAACTGTCTTCATTACGATTGCTGTAGGCTGGCCCTTTGTAGCCTTTGCCTCATCGAAAGCAGCGCGAAGCTGATCAAAATCATTTCCGTCTGCAACTTCTACAACGTGGAAATTGAATGCTCTAAATTTATCTGGAATTGGATATGGGCTGTTAACATCCTCGATGCGTCCATCAATCTGAAGTCCGTTATTATCAACGATTACGCAAAGGTTGTCAAGCTTCTTAGCAGCTGCGAACATAGCAGCCTCCCAAACCTGACCTTCCTGAATCTCACCATCGCCAAGAAGTGTGTAGACTCTATAGCTCTCATTTGAAAGCTTTGCAGAAAGAGCCATTCCAACTGCAACAGAAATACCCTGGCCAAGCGAACCTGAAGATGCATCGATACCTGGTGTATGCTGTACACATGGATGACCCTGAAGGTGTGAACCGATGCTACGAAGGCCCTTAAGATCTTCTACTGGGAAGAATCCTCTCTGAGCAAGTGCTGAATAAAGTCCTGGTGCTGTGTGACCCTTTGAAAGAACGAATCTGTCTCTGTCTGCCTTCTTAGGGTTCTTTGGGTCGATATTCATCTCCTCAAAATAAAGGTATGTGAATACCTCTGTTGCTGATAAAGATCCGCCTGGATGTCCAGCTTTAGCAGCATGAACGCCTTCAATGATGCCTTTACGGACCTCAATCGCTGTTTTCTTAAGCTCTTGATTTGTCATTTTTCTCCTCCTAATTTTTAATGGATGTTCCATCTATTTATCTCATCTCGTCTAAAGTTATAAGCATGATGTTTTTGATTGCCGACGAAATGGTAATAGCATTTTCATGAAATCCTGCATTGGAAAATACAAGATAAAATGCATCCCCCTGCCTATGGAGTTGCTTTGTCTTCTCGATTAATGATTTTAGCTGTGCAACCTCTATAGGCTCATGATTATAATAGCATTGAGCGAATATTGTGGCTGATTTTCCGTCGCATTTTCCAAGTGAAACTAAATCAAAACCGTCTGTTGTGCCTGCCTCATCATCATTAACCCACCAATTTCCAATTTCTTCCACAGTAAAAGGTAATTGATTCTTTTCACTCCTGTCAGAAAGATATTCACCACAAATCTTTATGAATACATCCTGCATATATTCGTCTATGCCTTCTTGAACTGATTGCCATAATGACTCCACATCTCCTTCAACGTATTCGTCATAGGATGGAACAATCAGCTTGTACCAAAATAGTGTGCTAGTGTTTACAATTGAATATCTAGTCTTTTTTCTATTTGTAATTTCAGTAATTGCGGTGTCTTTTGTACAAACACCGATGGACATCAGTGAGTTCAAATATGGAACTACTACGTCCTTTGGCTTCTCAACCTCTGCTGAAATCTGATTAACTCTATTTAGTCCCTTTGCCAAAGTGGTAAGCATATAATTGTAATACGATAATTCTCTAAGCTCTGTGGCCATAACTTCTTCTGGATTTAGGCCAAGCTTTGAATCCTTATCAAGGAAGAGTCTTATAGCAACTTCTTTTACCTTATCATCGCCCTCTATTGGCTTAATTGAGTAATTCTCAAATCCACTTACATTTAAAAGTGCCGCTGTACGAGCCAGATTGTGTGGAATACCACCTGTGATTCCATATAGGAAAGCTGCTTCCTTTGGGCTAGCATCTGCAAAAAATTGGCATGAATCATAAAATCCAAGTGGATTAACCACTAAATCCAATGCAATTTCGTTCTTCCAAATCGCCTTTTTGCCCTTTATATACTTATCAACAAGCATAAATGCGTCTGAGCAAAGTATTAATTTAATTGGTAAATCTTTCCATTCACCAATGATATATTGGTGTAATAATTTATCAAAATCTGGATCTGCTTTAACTATATGGGGATATTGATCAATGATAATAAGCTGCTTAGATTTAGCCGCTCTTTTAGATATTTCTTTGCAAAATCCTTCAGCATCCAAAACTTTATTAGCACCCATCACCTTTGAAAGTCTCTCAAGCTGATGCTTGCTAGTTGTTTCGTATGCCTCAAAAAATATTGCATTTTTATCTGTAGCAAACTCCTTTAATAATGTGGTCTTACCAATACCAATCTGGCCAGAAACCACCGCTACAGATGCATCTTCTCCCTCATAAAATCCGTTTAGTAATTCAATCTCATTTTTTCTTCCAAAAAACATAACACCTCTCCTTTACACACGTCCGCGCGTGCAAATCCATGGTATCACGTTTCAACTATTACTGCAATATTTGAGATTTAATTTCTATTTTTTGCACCTTTTTTACTCTAGCATTATCTCTTATTTAATTCAATTATGTGTTCTGTTTTTTTACCTTTTCACTGGCGAAAAATGACCTTGGCCCATGGATTTATTCATAGTTATTAAACATTTTCCGACGCTTTATTATGTTATAATTTGATTATCAACAATAATGAATGAGGAGATACTATGCCAGGATTTTTAACTCATTTACTTTTTGGAGAACAATCAATATCTTTTATTAATTCAATTGAGGCTGAGTCTCTCATTTCGCGCCACTCTACTTGCTTTGCTCTTGGGTTGCAAGGCCCTGATTTCTTTTTTTATAACCTTCCTGCTTATATTTTTTATAAAAGAAATATTGGAAATGTTATGCACGAAGATAGGATTATGCTATTCTTTGAATCCTTGTTTAATGCTCGCCATACATTTGAAGATGAGCATTCCAGAAGAATCTGCGATGCTTATATTTTGGGCTTTATGGGCCACTATTCTTTAGATATCACTTGTCACCCTTATATTTATTTCAAAAGCAGTATAAGTCACAATCAAAAAAGAAACAAAATCTACGATTTTGGGCGCCATCTCTCCCTTGAAACAGATATTGATTACCTAATGCTTCAAAAATATAGAGGGCTAGTTCCTAGCCAATTTGATTATGCCGCTGCCGTAACGCCATCAAATAATGAGAAAAAAGTTATATCTCGCTTACTTTATATGGCAATTAGTAATACTTACCCTGACTATAAAGTTAGATATAAAACTATTATTCATTCCATCAATTCCTTTATTAAACTCAATCATTATATGAACGATCCAACAGGAAAAAAGAAAAAGCGCATAAGAAAACTTGAACAAGTCCTCTTTAAATGCGCCTTTGTTTCGTCTATTTTTCCTAGTGATACTATTATTAAATTCAAGGATCCTTGCAATGATGCAAAAATCACTTGGCACAATCCTTGGAATCCTTCTTTCGAAAGAAATGATAGCATATTTGATTTGATTAATATCGCTATGCCAGAATTCTTAAAACGAATTGATTTATATATGAAGTCTTGTGGATATGAGACATTTTCAGATAGCAAAAGAGATAGCCTAACTGAAACTAATGAAATACTCCACTACAGAAATCAATTATTGGCAAGCTTAAGCGATATCAGCTATGTCACTGGACTACCTTTATCCTAGAAACTCTTTTATCTGACCATGTATTATTTCCATAAGTCTGGCTCTAGCCTCAACAGCTGCCCAAGCGATATGAGGTGTAATTAATAATTTGTTGCTGTCCTTTATATTCTTTAGCGGATTATCTGAAGACATTGGCTCTACATCAAGAACATCAAGTCCAGCTGCAGCGATTACATTGTTATTTAAAGCATCAGCAAGATCTTTTTCTACAATAATTGGACCTCTACCCACATTAATCAATATAGCTGAAGACTTCATCTTATTGAAAGCTTTGCTATCCATTAAATGTAATGTGTTATCATCTAATGGTGCGTGGATAGAAACGATGTCCGATGTGGATAACAATGTATCAAAATCAACTTCTTTGTAGATATCAGAATGGTTCTTACCACTTGTTGAATAATAAACAACCTCTGCACCAAGACATGTAGCTATTTCAGCAACTCTTCTACCAATTGCTCCAAGGCCTATTATTCCCCATCTCTTTCCGGCAATTTCATTAAAATGCATTTCAAAATGAGTAAATAATCTATCATTTACATATTTCTCTGTCTTAACATAGTTATCATAATAGTTTAGATGCTCAAATAAATATAAAACAAGAGCTAATGTATGCTGAGCTACTGCTTCTGTTGAGTATCCAGCTACGTTTCTCCACTCAATGCCTCGCTTGGCTAAATACTCCTTGTCTAAGTTATTTGTTCCGGTTGCTGTTACACAAACAAGCTTAAGATGCTTAGCATTTCCAATTGTTTGTTCATTAACTGGAACCTTATTTAATATGATAATGTCAGCATCTACTGTTCTTTCAGCCGCCTCATCAGGTGTTGAATAATCGTATATTGTCACATTACCAAAATCATTGAATTTATTTAAATCTATATCTTCACCAATGGATTTTCTATCTAAAAAAACTATATTCATATCAATTTCTCCTTTCTTTTTTAATCATCTGATATTATGCCACATATTCTAGAAATAAAAAAGACGCCTTTAGGATTTCCTAAAGACGTTTATAGACATAATAAAAGTGCCCAGAGTCGGAATCGAACCAACGACACGAGGATTTTCAGTCCTCTGCTCTACCAACTGAGCTATCTGGGCACGTAGTTGCGGGAGATGGATTTGAACCACCGACCTCCGGGTTATGAGCCCGGCGAGCTTCCAGA
>JAILAV010000153.1 GCA_024681435.1 Pseudobutyrivibrio sp.
AACAGCTTTACAAAGCCAATCATCGAGGTTAACTCATTAATCAAGCTTTTAGCAGGCGGTGAGTTCAAGAAGACCAACAAGTATACAGAGCGTAACGATGAGTTTGGTGAAATGATTAACAACGCTAACTCTCTTATTGATACATTATCAGGTATTGTAGGTCACATTAAAGATTCTACAAACACAGTAGGTGAGTCTTCTGACGAGTTATCAGATATGGCAAACCAGATTGCAGCTACTACAGAGGCTGTTGCAGTTGCAGTTCAGCAGATTGCTGCAGGCGCTGTAGAGCAGGCTGAGGAAATCCAGTCAGCAGCAACAAGCACAACACAGATTACAAACGCTGTAGATAACGTACAGACATCTACTTCAGATATGACAAACCTTGCAGCTAGAATGAAGTCAGCTTCTGAGGCATCAAGCAACTCTCTTGCTACTCTTCAGGCTACAAGCTCAGATATGACAAATAAGATTGAAGAGATTTCTACAAAGATTTCTTCAACACAGACTGCCGTTGCAAACATCAACGAGCGCGTAGAGGGTATCTCTGGTATCGCTGCTCAGACTAACCTTCTCTCTCTTAACGCTTCAATCGAGGCTGCTAGAGCTGGCGAGGCTGGTAAGGGATTTGCAGTTGTTGCTGGTGAAATCAGAAAGCTTGCTGATGATTCAGAGAACCTTGCTTCTGAGATTAGACTTCAGATGGATCAGCTTCTTGCTGAGGCTGAGCAGGCTGTAAGCGCAGCTCACCAGGTTATGGCTGGTAACGAGGAGCAGCAAAAGGCTCTTAGCGAGACACTCTTCGCTGTTGAGGGTATGCTTCAGGATATCGAAGAGACAGTATCTAGCGTTACAAAGATTTCTAGCGAAGCAGATACTTGCGTTTCTTCAAATACTGTTGTTGCAAATGCTATGTCTTCACTCTCTGCTATTTCAGAGGAGAACGCAGCATCTTCAGAGACAACAGGTGCTTCAGTAGAAGAACTTTCAGCAACTGTTACAACACTTGCAGAATCAGCTACACACCTTAGAGATATCGCAGAACAATTAAATGATGAAATGAAGTTCTTCAAGTAATTCAGTGTTTATAGAAAGTGGAGGATTTTAAATGTCTGATGTAATTGTTACAAACGATACAAATGTAGATGATAAGCAATATATTATCTTTAATATAAACAAGGAATCTTATGGCATCGATATTATGTACATTAGCTCAATTATCATGATGCCTGAGATTACAGAGGTACCACTTGCTCCTGATTACTTAAGTGGAATCATCAGCTTACGTGGTAAAGTAATTCCTGTAATTGATATGCATAAGAAAATGAACTACGGTGAAGTTGAAATTACAAAGGATACACGAATCATTATTATAAACATCAATGAAAAAGAGCAAGTTGGAATAATCGTTGACTCAGTTAAAGAAGTAGTTATTATTGCTAATGATGAAATTGAGCACCCATCTCCTTTCGTTAAAACAGAGGATTCATTCATCTCTGGTGTAGGCAAAAAGGATGATATACTTATTTCAATTTTCGATATTGATTCATTGGTAAATGCGCAAGAAATCGCTGATTGCGTTGCCTAAATATAACAGCCATCTTTGGACCAATTGGTCTGAAAGATGGCTGTCTTTCTTTTTCTATCAAAAGGTGCAATTTTTAACCTTGTTTTAGCCAATAATTTATAGGTGTCGAATTTTGATACACTGTATAATTTATTTAAACGAAACATCTAGACTGATGGAGGAGGATAATAATGAAAATTTATAATGTAACAGATCCAGAGTTTACTAATTACGGACGCATAATTGAGGGGTACGAAGAAGAAAAGAAACAGATTGTGGAGGCTCTTAGAGATAAGACTCCTATTCCTGAAGGCACAGATTATGTAGCTGAGGAAAAGGAACTTCAGAGCCTTTCAGCAGCAGATAAAATTGCCAACTCTTTATTCGGTGGTTCACCAATGCAGTTTGGTTGGTGCAACGGGCATAATACAAAGCTTAATTGTCTTGAATATCACCGCTCAAGCGAGATTAATTTAGGTGCTACTGATTTCATCCTCTTACTTGCTAAGAGAGAAGAAATCGTTGATTTCAAGCTTGATTCTAGCAAGGTAAAGGCATTCCGTGTACCAAAAGGGGTTATGGTAGAGGTTTATGCTACTGCCCTCCACTACGCTCCATGCCAGGCTAGCAAGGATTCAGGTTTCCAGGTATTAGTAGGTCTTCCACAGGGCACAAATGTAGGCAAGCCAAGCTTCACAGCTGGCAACCAGGAGGACAAGCTCCTAACAGCCACCAACAAATGGCTCCTTGCTCACTCAGAGTCTTCTGAGGCTGCTGACGGCGCTTGGGTAGGCATCACAGGAGAAAACATTGACATAGCAGCTGATATTTAGTTTGTAACCTTCCAAAAGAATGACCATCACTTCAATCGTGATGGTCATTTTTGTGTTCCTCTACTTACTTAATGCATAACTTTCTAAAATCGAGTATAATTAGGATATGCTGTTAAACTAAAACAAAAGGAGGAGGTAATGTATAATGGCAAGATTTACTTTGCCCAGAGACATTTATCATGGAAAGGGCGCACTTGAGGCTTTAAAAACATTCGAAGGCAAGCGCGCTATCATCTGTACTGGCGGCGGATCCATGAAAAGGGGTGGTTTTTTACAGAAGGTTGAGGATTATTTAAAAGAAGCTGGAATGGAAATCGAGCTTTTCGAAGGTATCGAGCCTGATCCATCTGTAGAGACAGTTATGAGAGGTGCCGAGGTAATGCAGAAATTCCAGCCTGACTGGATTATTGCAATCGGTGGTGGTTCACCTATCGATGCTGCCAAGGCTATGTGGATTAAGTACGAGTATCCAGATACAACATTTGAAGATATGTGCAAAGTTTTCGGACTTCCTAAGCTTCGTACTAAAGCAAAATTCTGTGCTATCTCTTCTACTTCAGGAACTGCTACAGAGGTTACTGCATTTTCAATCATCACTGATTATCAAAAGGGTATCAAATATCCAATCGCTGATTTTGAGATTACACCTGATGTGGCAATTGTTGACCCTGAGCTTGCTCATACAATGCCAAAGAAACTTGTAGCTCACACAGGTATGGATGCTATGACACATGCTATCGAAGCTTACGTTTCTACAGCAAATTGTGCATACACAGACCCACTTGCAATACATGCAATTGAAATGATTATGAACACACTTGTTAAGTCATACAACGAGGACATGGAAGCAAGAGATGCTATGCACGATGCACAGTGTCTTGCAGGAATGGCATTCTCTAATGCTCTTCTTGGTATTGTTCACTCTATGGCTCATAAGACAGGTGCTGCATTTGCAGACTTAGGCGCTCACATCATCCACGGCGCTGCAAATGCTATGTATCTTCCAAAGGTTATCGCATTCAACGCAAAAGATCCTGTAGCTAAAAAGCGCTATGGAGTTATTGCTGATTACATGCACCTTGGCGGTTCAAGCGATGATGAGAAGGTTAAACTCCTCATTGAGTATCTTCGCAAGATGAATGATGACCTTAATATTCCTCACAGCATCAATCACTATGGCGCAGATGGTCTTCCTGCTGAGGTGGGATTTGTGCCAGAGGATGTTTTCCTTGAGAGACTTCACGATATTGCTGCTAATGCTATTTTGGATGCTTGTACAGGCTCAAATCCAAGACAGCCTAGCCAAGAGGAAATGGAAAAGCTGCTTAAGTGCTGCTACTACGACACAGAAGTTGATTTCTAATTAGATATACTAAAAGGGGCGCTGCGTGCGCCCCTTTTTATTTATGAATTACTAATTACATTTTGATACCAGTAGAAACTATCTTTTTTATAGCGATTGCCTGTTCCATTACCAAAATTATCCAAATCCACATATATAAAACCATATCTCTTTTCGATATTTCCAGTTGAAAGAGCTATCAAATCTATTGCGCTCCATGGCATATACCCAATTACTTCTACGCCATCTTTAATTGCTTCTTCCATCGATTCCACATGACTCTTA
>JAILAV010000169.1 GCA_024681435.1 Pseudobutyrivibrio sp.
TTTAGAATTAAAATAAAAACTCCCTGTAGCTAGATCAACTAACTACAGGGAGCTTCGCTCTCTTAATATAAACTATGAATATAATCTCTTTACATTGCTTTCAACAACATCTGCTGCCTTGATTTCAAATTCACCGTTTAAGAATGCCTCAAGCTGTCCGTATGTATTAACAGCTCTACCATTTATTAAAATAATAAATGGCTTCTGTCCTTCAGCATTTAATGTCATTCTATAATCAACTCTATCAAGAGCATATTCAACTGCCATTTCATATGATTCGAAATAGCTACGAGTATTTCCTAATGTCTGATCAGATGTAATCCAATATTCTTCAACCAAATTAATGCTTGGGTCAATCTGGCTCATCTTTACAAACTTTTCTGCACCTTCTTCACGTAATAGTCTATATTCTTTATTAAGTGTTGTAAGTTCCATATATCACCTCATGACTTTATTCATCAACAAACGTCTGTACCTTATCACATTATATGTTATATGTCAACACTAATTTTTGAAAGTTTATGTAAATATAACAGAGTTTATTTTTTGTCTATTTTCTCATTCTTCCATAGCAATGGTAGAGGCGCTGTCAAAAGAATAGCCTTCAACACATTGTCTGCTATCATGCAGCACCATACATAAATCAATCCCTGATTAAAGAAGTGTATACCAATATATGTAGCAAGGATTCTCACCAACCACATTCCAGCGAATTCAATCACAAATGGATATTTAGTGCGGCCCAAGCCGTAATATATACCTTCAGATATAATATACATTCCAAAGAATGGCTCAGAAAACGCTACCATCTTAAGAACTATAGTGCCCAGTTCAATTACGCTTGCATCCTTTGTAAAAAATCCCATCAATGGTTCTGCGAATATAAAAAGTGCTATTCCACTAATAGTCATTACAGTAAGGGTGCAAATTATACTGCTGACACATACTTCATGGTATTTCTTGTGATTACCCTCGCCATAGGAAATACCTACCATTGTGTTTGCCGCTGACTTAAATCCGTATCCACCAATATAGAACAATTCTTCAGCTCCAACAGCTATACTGTGGGCAGCAAAAATAATTGTTCCCATGTGTGACACTAGACCTGCGAATACTACATAGCCTGAGGTAGATGCCACATTTATCAATAGCACAGGAAGTGATAACTTCCACATTCTTTTTGTAATGTCCTTATCTGCCTCAAAAATATTATCTGTAAATCGCAGATATGGATTTTTGAAGAATACTATAAGTGTGAATATTCCACCAAGGGCAGCGGAAATGCAGGTAGCATAAGCCGCACCATCTACACCTAAATCAAACACATAGATAAAGATATAATCCAAAACAAGATTTATGGCATTTATCACTACACTGATAATCATCGGTGTCTTTGTATCTTTTGTGGCTCTGATTGCTGATGCCAAAATATACTGAACCGATTTCAAAATAATTGGGACTGAAATCCAAAAGAAATATCTTGTGGCAGCAGGTCTAATGGCCTCCTCTGCACCCATCCAGGTTGCAACAAATGGAGATACCGCAAGACATCCCAGTTCCAAAATAAATCCAACAACAAGAGCGAAAACCAAACTGCGCTTCGCTACGATTTTGATTTTATGCTCCTCGCCCGCACCTATAGACTGAGCAATCAATGTCATGGCAGCCACACCAAATGCATATGGCATACTGCCAATAAACCAAGTGATGGTGGTTGACGTAGAAACAGCCGCTGTTGCATCAGCGCCTAATCTACCTACCATTGCAGTGTCAACATACTGCATCAATACAGATAAAATCTGCTCTAGCATTGTTGGCAATGCAACTGTCACCACCATCCAAAAAACACTTTTATTACTAATATCAATCCTTTTTTTCATTAGGGTCCTTTTCTAATCCATTTGCCCAAACCATGGATTGTATCGCTCGTGCAACTCTAATTGCATCGATAGCTTCCATGGCTCGTTTATAATCAGATTCCTGCTTTTCGTACATAGCAGAAAACTCTTTTTGTTTTCGTTCAAATTCTTCTTTTCTTCGCTGCTTCGCCTTGGCAGCCTTTTTCTGAAAGGCACTATAATCGGCGTTACTTGCAGTCGTTCGCTTAGTAGTCTTTCCCACTACCTTGCTATGAGTAAGCACTTTTCCTTCATTATCTTTGAGGAGGAATTGGTACGCCTCAACAATTCTATTGTATGCTGTTGCATCAGTGCTTCCCGTAACATCGGGATGACTTTTTTTCACCAAGTCCTTATACGCTTCTTTTATTTGTTGTGAAGTTGCTCCTACCCCAAGACCTAATATGGTAAGGGCTTCATGCCTGGTTCTAATCATAACTCTCCTAATATTTCACCTATAAAATATAGTGAACCAAAAACTATTATACGATTTTCATATTTCTTTGCTTCTTTAAGCGCTACATCATAGGAATCACAGTTATAGGCCTCAATGCCAATACCATTTATTGCATCAGCCAAATCCTTAGCCTGCAAGGCTCGCTCTGACTCCACAGTCACTGTAAAGATTCTATTGGCAACAGGTGAAATAATCTGTGCCATTTCAAGATAATCTTTGTCCGCCATTACTGCCATTATAAATGAAAAATCTTCATTTGGAAATTCGAGGGCCAGACTATCATACAAAGCCTTTACACCGGAAGGATTGTGAGCACCATCCACCAGTACAAATGGGTCCTTTGAAATAATCTGCATTCTTCCCTGCCAAGATGCATTTGCAAGGCCTGTCTTAATAATCTCTTTATTTAAATCTAAATCAAGGCATTTTACAACAGCCTCTGCCACAGCGGCATTTTTTCGCTGATATTTTCCAAATAAGCCTAGCTTAGTATTTTCATCTATTTCATTTGTAAGGAAATATTTGCAGCCTAAGCCCTGGCATCTTTGGATAATAACATCTCTTGCCTCATCTGGCATTTGGCCGATTACCACAGGAACTCCTGATTTTATAATACCAGCTTTTTCTCCTGCAATTTTCTCAAGCGTATCGCCCAGATACTGGGTATGCTCCAAACCAATGGATGTAATGGCGCATACCATAGGTGGATATGATAGTCCGTTTGTAGAATCCTTTGCTCCTCCAAGGCCTGTCTCCAAGACCACATAGTTTACGCCTTGTTCTTTGAAATAAAGCATGGCCATAGCCAGCCAATAATCAAACATAGTAGGTTCCAGTTTCATTTCAATGCCAAGCAGCTTCTCACCAAGTCTCTTAACATCATCTTTTGATATTTGCTTTCCATCCACTTGAATACGCTCGGTATACTCAATCAAATGGGGTGATGTGAACAGTCCTACTTTAAACTTATCCTTTGACGAAAAAGAAGCAGCCTGTAAGATGCTACTCACAAAAGCTGCTACTGATCCTTTTCCATTGGTACCAGCTATGTGGATTATTTTCATTTTATCTTCTGGATGTCCTAGGACCTCCATGAATTCCCCTGTAACATCCCTTCCACAAGCCTTACCAAAACGGTGTTTATTATCAATTATATTAACAATTTCTTCGTATGTCATTTTAAAACTATACTACCAAAATCACCCCTCCATCATTTGCATACATGGTGCTGACACCGCGCATATCTACGATGAAAATGTCCTTGAAATTGGCTAGCGACTCCATTTTTTTCTTTAATGATAGAGCACGTTCTGGACAATTACAATGAGAAATAGCAAGAACCTTCTCCTCACAATTTGTAGTAACTTCCATTACGCACTTTGTCATTTTATCAATCGCATGTGTCATGCCACGGCCCTTAGCAAGCTGCTGGATATACCCAGTATCTGTAGAACCCATGACAGGTTTAATATTAAGTGTCTCAGCAATTGCAGCCTTTAGACCTGATAATCTACCAGACTTTCTGAATGTCTCAAGTGTCTCGAGAACAAAGAAAGTGTGCTGCTTCTCAATATATGATTCAACTGCTTCAACAACCTGCTCGAATGACATGCCAGCATTCTCGCATTCAGCTATCTTTAATCCAATAAGTGTCTCTCCAATTGAGGCAGATCTTGAATTGAATACATAAACATTCTTTGATTCATTGTCTTCTTCAAAGATATTCTTTGCAAGACAAGCACTATTATATGAACCTGAAAGCTCTGCAGACAATGTGACAATATAAATATTATCCGCATCACATTCCATCTCCTTCATGTATGCATCAGGAGATGGACATGCAGACTTAGGAGCATTTGGGCTTTCAGCAACAGCTTTAATAAAGCTGGCCTGATCAAATGTCTCATCGTCATAAATCTGCTTACCATCTATTTCAAGAATCAATGGTACATTTGCAAAATGTCCATCATTTTTCATATCCTCTGTAAGCTCTCCACAGCTATCTATAATAATCTTGTACATAAATGCCTCCAAAATATTTCTAAATTTCAGAGACATTATATCATGGAGACTACGCCACGTAAATAGTCTTTGTTATTTCAACATGTAGTTTTTAAAACCACATCTATCTATTTCCATTTAACTGTAAGGACATTAGCGTTTTCATCAAGCAGATAATATACAGATTCTAAGCCTTTACAATACTCAGAAATGTGCTTCTGGGCAAAAAAGTAATCAATTACTCGTGAATACAAATCCCTATTACTGAATTTAAGTGATATTTCCTCCTCACCGGCTTGATATGAATTAGCTAGCTTTTCACCGATGGAATCAACGCCAAACCAGTCGTAATAAAGACCCTGATGCACAAAATAATTATCTACATTTGAAAGACACTCTGGCACCTCAAAGCCTGTGGTAATCACATGATTTTGGCTTATTTCTTCAGTTGTCATAGCAAGATAAGCGTAGTTTACACGCTTTGTAGCATCATTATTACTATCTAAATATTTGCTATTGCCCCAGGTGACATCCATGAAATAATAAGCGTCATCTAGATAAACTAAATTCCAAGCGTGGCTTTCATTATTCGCTGTACCTGTGATAATGGTATTTTCTATTCCAAGCTTATCAAGCATAACCCAAGCTGCGTCAGCATAACCTTGGCAAACGGTGGACTGATAAATGAATACGCTAAGAATATTTTGATTTTCAACGCTGTTGCTATCGTAATCTACATTTTTAACTAATGTCTCAAAAACATAGAGAGCTTTGTCAAAATCGCTGGCATTAGGGCTGATTCCAGATAACCATTCATTGACTACAGCGTCAATCTTGACCTGGTACACATCCCTTTGTTCCTGATTCATTGTGTACTTTGGCTCAAATTCCATACCAATAACTGAATCGTTGCTGGTATAAGTATTGTACTGATAACCACTTACCCAAAACAGATTTCCGTAATCTGCCATTACCGCTTCATAGGCTGCAGAGATATCATCCTTTTCTGTTGTGACAAGAGCTACCTTATCTTTGAAATTAATCACACAGTCATAAATTTGATCATAGGTCTGCTGCTGGACTTCTGTCAGCTGTTGATATGCATATCTATCATAGGAAACGCTCTCCACAAGAACAGCCTCCTCTAACATAGGGCTGCTTTCACTGTTAATATCTATGCCTAAAATCCCACTGGCCTCTTTTACTATAGGAAGATTAGCTATGGCATATCTATCTCCTCGCGCAGCCAGTATAAGGCATATTCCCACAAACAAGCTTGTAATGATTAGTAATGAACCTATTAAGTTAAGTAGTGTGCGAATTATCTTTCTCAATTATTCTCCTTAAAAAAATAAGGCAGCGTATTTACTACGCTGCCTCTCCCCTTAATCTTATTTTGTATTGCCTATAGCTTGTTTTTCATAACATAACCAAAGGTATCCGAAAAATAGATTAATGAAATTTGTGATTAACGTACAACAGTTACGTTAACAGCCTGTGGTCCCTTTGCGCCATCAGTTACTTCATACTCAACTGTAGCACCCTCTTCAAGAGTCTTGAATCCTTCAGAGTTGATGCCGCTGAAGTGAACGAATACATCATTTCCAGCTTCATCTGAGATAAAACCGTAGCCCTTAGAATTATTGAACCACTTAACTGTACCTTTGCTCATGCTAAAGTACCTCCAATATATTACTTGCCAGTTCTCGCTGGCTAAGTTAAGTTTAACAGAACATTTATTCAAAGTAAAGAAAATGTCCGAATATTTTGTACAAATTTTTATTATCGTTACTTAAATGTCGCTAAACGAGAAATATACTAGGGATACATAACCATAAATTGATTAATTGGCTGCAGCTTTTTCAGGGATCATTCCAGTTGTTCTAAGTAGAATTCTTGGTCCGCCCTTCTTTTCTATATAATCCTCAGTAATAATTACCTGACCAATATTTTCATCCTTTGGAATCTCATACATAATATCCAGCATGAATTCCTCGATAATAGAACGAAGACCTCTTGCTCCAAGCTTTTTATCCAAAGCCTTTTTAGCGATAGAGTGAAGAGCAGCATCGTCAAAGTCCAGCTTCACTTCATCCAACTCAAGAAGCTTTTGATATTGTTTGATGATTGCATTCTTTGGCTCTTTTAAAATACGAACCAACATATCTTCATCAAGCATCTCCGTTGCAAATACAATTGGAAGTCTTCCAATAAACTCTGGAATCATTCCAAACTCTCTAAGGTCCTCAACAGTAACCTTCTGAAGGATATTTTTGTCATCATCATATTTATCCTTAAGGTCTGCCATAAATCCCATTGATGAGTGCTTATTTAATCTGGCCTTTATAATCTCATCCATAGCAGGGAAGGCACCACCGCAGATAAACAGAATATTTCTAGTGTTGATTGTGGTCGTAGGAACCATTGCATTCTTGCTAGACGCTCCAATTGGAACCTCCACATCCGCTCCTTCAAGAAGCTTTAGCATACCCTGCTGCACTGACTCGCCACTAACATCACGCTGATTAGCATTTTTCTTTTTAGCAAGCTTATCAATTTCGTCGATGAAGATGATACCCTGCTGGCATCTCTCAACATCATTTCCAGCTGCTGCAAGAAGCTTGCTAACAACTGACTCGATATCGTCACCGATATAACCTGCTTCTGTAAGAGATGTTGCATCTGTAATAGCAAGAGGCACATCCAAAAGTCTTGCAAGAGTTCTAACTAGATATGTCTTACCTGAACCTGTAGGTCCAAGCATAAGCATATTTGATTTCTCGATTTCTATATCATCCATAGTGCCTGTAGCTACACGCTTATAGTGATTGTAAACTGCAACAGACATTACTTTCTTTGCGTAATCCTGACCAACAACATACTCATCTAATTTCTCTTTGATTTTGTGAGGTGGGATGATATTGTTGATATCAATTGCAGGCGCTGGTCTATCCTCTTCCTTCGCGCTTGCTGTACCATGTGCATTCTTTACCTTAGGTCCTTCACCAAAGAGGCTGCCTAAATTTAAGAAGCTGATATTTGGCATTTTAGACATATCTACATTGCTCTTAGAATTGTCACCACCGCCAAATCCAAAGCTGCCCATAGAATCAAATGTGTGCTGCATACAATCGCGACATACACTCATACCTGGTGCAAGCTTTATAAGTGGGCCCGTGATATTATCTGGTCTGTGACAGATATAACAAAACTCTGTCGGCTTATTGTCCTTCTTCTCTTCGGAAGATTTATCTTTATTTACGTGACCTGTAACCTCATCAATTACTTCATCTGAAATTTCAAGATTGTCGTCACTTGGGTCAAACTCTCTAAAATCCTTGTCTACCATCTTTAACTCCTATCTAATACCTTCAATGAAATTAAATACTTCGTTATAGTAATCCAGAATAATGTCATCAGTAGCGTTGAAAATTTCATGCTTACTGCCTTCGAAGTGTCTCAAGGTGCAAGTTGGTACAAGCCTTGTAAACTTCTCCTGAGCTTCTGGCATTACTAGTGTATCTAACGATGCTTGCATTATTATAACAGGTATTTTTATTAAACTAGCGTTTTTAAGAATTTTTTTAGAAACATTAAACGCTTCTCTAGACCATCCGTAAGTTCCACCGCTGGTTCGATATCCTTTTTCTCGCTCTCTTTCATTATACTGGAAAGCATATCTAGGCTTTGACATTACTGAGCAACGTGGATATTTATATTCATGGTCATAATCATGATGGCCAGGCAAATATCTCTTAGTGAAAAATGGTATGTAAGACATAGTTTTAAGAAGTCTGACTACCATTTTATTAATTGTGCCTGTGGACAACTGAATCATTGGAGATGATAAAATGGCCCTTTCAAAAATATCTGGATGTTTCTCTAGATATAAAGCACCAATTCCTCCACCCATTGAATGAGCAAAAAGAATTAATCGACCTGTCTTGCTATTTGAAATAACAATCTTATGTACAAAATCATTAAAATCATTAATATAGTCCGAGAAATGATTTACATGAACTTTGGAATAGCCATCCACTTCTCTTCCAGATAGGCCATGACCACGATGGTCTATAGCAAATACGGAATAGCCCATCTCATAGAAATAATACATGGTCTCAGCGTATTTCATTGTGAACTCGCAAAAACCATGGCATATTACTACAGCTGCCTTTTCATTAGGATGAATAAGCTTTTGATAGTAGAGCTTAAGTCCATCCCCTGCTGTAATATACCCATCTTCAATTGTTTCTTTTAGAAAAGGAAGGACTTTGCCGTCCATTGTCTCAGCAAAATCCTTTTCTCTGATAAATATATCGTTTATTGATTTCATTCTAATCCCATTTATAGCTATTAACTATATCAAGTGCAACATCAGGGTAATTTGTAATAATACCGTCTAGTCCCATATCACAAGCCATATGCATATTCTTCTTAGAATTTACTGTCCAAGTATTAATTTTAAGTCCAAGTTCATGACATCGCTCTACATAATTAGGATACTGAACATTATAAAGCGCAGGATGAAGAGCCTCTACGCCGTGTTCTTTACCATACTCAGGCATATTTAATGTGCCGTCCATGTATAGAAATCCTGTACGTGCCTTTGGCGCCAATTCCTTAATCTTCATAATGCTGTAATGATTGAACGAAGAGTATATAACTCTATCTTCCATTCCAAATTCTTTTGTCATGGCGACGATGTCTTCTTCTATTCCTTCATAAAAGATAACACCTGTCTTAAGCTCAATATTGATAAGCAAATCCGTTGGCTTAATCAATTCAAAGACTTCTCGCATGGTAGGAATATCTGCATGGCTACACTCCGGATGAGTGGCGTTATAGTTGAAACGTCTAAGTTCATCCAAGGTGTAATCCTTTATTTCACCTTTACCATTTGAGGTCCTATCTATTTTTTCATCATGAATAACAACCAGCTGTCCATCCTTAGTCTTGTGAATATCCAGCTCTATTGCATCTGCCCCTAATTCAATTGCTTTTTCAAAGGCAGGTATTGTGTTCTCCGGCAAGTATACACTTGCTCCTCTGTGGGCAAAAACCAATGGTCTATTCATCGACTTTTTACCTCGTTTTTTATTTACTATAAATAAGCATCTGTTCTTTATGCTCTTCAACCACCTGGTCAATGGCTTGAATACGTCCTTTGATTGCATACTCTACTTGATTAATTTCCTTTGCGAATGGTTTAATTTCTTGGAAAATTGCTTCCATGTGTGGCTTCATATCCTCTGGAGTGTAAGCCTCTGGGAATTCAAGCACAACAAGGTGACGAACTGCTTTTGTATCTTCTTCAACCTTTGTAAGGAAGCTGATTGATAAAACATCATCCTTTGACTGTCCATACTCTACAAGCTTGCCACGGATATTTGCTGTCTCCTCATTATCCTGTGGAACACCAAGAAGAATCTTCTTTCCTGCTGGAATCTTTTCCTCTCTAACGTGGTCTCCATTTTCATTGATACCAAACTCGTTCTGATATCCTGGAGTACCTGTAATTGTATCTAAATATGGAACTGGAAGTGTACATGGTACCTGGTTGAACGGGTTGATCGCGATACCTGAGTACACATTTCCCTTCTTAAGCATTGCATATACATCCTGGAAAGAAATAATCTGTGTATGAACCTTTTTGCCATCTTTTCCAAGGCCTTCCCATCTGCGCAATGAATCCCAATCTGTAAACAGTGGCAACACTAGGCTATCCTGTCCTTCTGGTGTGCCAGTAAGTTTCATCTGAGATTTGAGCATGTAGAAGCCAATCTTTGTATCCTTCTTGATTACAGCAACACCCTTTTCATTAACCTCTGGCTCCAAATCCATCTTAATAGGTGTAAGAAAATGTGTGTGGCTAACCCAATATGCTACAGTGCCATGGAATCCGTTATCTGTGCCATATTTAGGTAATCCATTGATGATACCTGCAAGTGCTGGATTCTCAATTGACACCTTTGGATCAACCTTTTCCTGTGGCTGAATATTAGTGATTACTGCGTATTTTCTAAGTTTTACATCATCTGGGAGATTAAGCTGAAGTGAAACAGTAGTATCAGCCGCCTCATCAACGATAGCTGTCTTATCCTCGATTTTTGCTTCAACAGCTTGAATCTGACATTCTACAGGCTGCAAACCTGTCTGATAAATATAAACTGTATCGTTCTTTGCTAATTGACCTGTAAGTGTACCTGTGATGATGCATCCATTGCCATCAAGCATTGTTGTTACACCATCAACAATAACCGAAAATCTTCTATTATTATTTACAGAAGCTGTTACATCAGAATCCTCTAACTTAATGCCTCCTGCTGTATTTTCAACAACGTCTTGTCCCTTTTTTTTCTTGTCAAATAAACCCATAACAATTTCTCCTTAAAGCTATCTAGGCAATCGCCCTTTTGGGTCATATTATATCCTACTTTAGGTATAAATAAAAGAAGAGGCCTTAAGCCTCTTCTTAGAATTAGTACAAATTATTCCTCTTCAGAATCCTCTGTCTCTTCCTCTGTTTTTGATTCCTTCATACTTACATTTGTATCTGAATCGTATCTTGAGATATTTCCTGTAACAATGTCATCATTTAAGAGAGAAATCTTCTCAAATCCATATAAGTAATATGCTTCATTCCAGTATGTATCCTCAATAGTTGACTCATAACGGAAACCTGATGGAGTATGGCTATATGAGCTCTCACATCCCAATTCTCCATCCTCATTGATTGTTACATTATCAAATCCAACATATGTATAGTATGTGCAGCTATCATGCTGTTCATGCTCATCAAAATCAGCAGTAACTTCATAAACAAGGAAAACTTTATTTCCATCAGTATTATTCTTTCCTGTAAGGACATAAGTTCCTAAGAACTTTGTAGAAGACATTGTAATAACGCCATCTCTGTTCCAAGAAGCTGTCTGCTCAACAAGAACATCATCTGCTCTTCTTTGAAGTACAGGAAGGTTCTTCTTTGTAAGCTCCTCACACTTTGCTACATAATGACCAAGTCCCTCAACCTCATATGACTTTTCGAATGTTGATGGGATTTCGCCATACTTTTCAGCACACTTATTGATGATTTCATCCTGGTCATAAGCACCACGCATCTGAAGTTCACATTTAACCTTATCGCCTGTTGATAAACGATATGCATCCTCAAAGTAGAAATCTAAATCACTATAAATTGGATCTTCGCTTGTTACTTCAAAAGATACACTACCTGAGCCCTCAAGACCTGTAAATTTAACGTCGATTCCATCAAATGGATCAAATGTCTCTGCTTCTTCTAAGCCATCGACCTTGTACTTCTTGTCATCACACTTGATATTTAAACCATAGTGCTTCTTGAAGTATTTCTTATCAACATTCCATTTAACTTCAACCTTATCTCCATTTGATAAAGCTTCTGTTGGAGTTACTTCATACTTAAGCTTCTTCATCATAATGTCATAATTTGATGAAGATGGTACCTTTGCTGCTCTGTCATAAAAATCATCCCAGAAATCATCTGCCCATGCAGCTTCACATTTTCCAACTGTTTCATATCCAACGAACTGAACGTCAAGATACTTATTTAAGTCAAGAATGTGCTTACGATAGTTGATAAATGAGCTAAGTGCGATAAGTGCAGCAATAACTAAAACTGCGATAGCCCATACACGCTTTGGAACTGCCTTAAGCTTTTCCTTTGCAGCATCAACATTAACATTTGCTGATGCGCTAGTTGCTGTGTTAGTTGCGTTAGCTGTATTTGCTGCGTTAGTTGTAGTAGCGCTTGCTGTTGAAGCTTCAGCCTTAGCTTCTGCAGCCTTGCTCTCTTCCTTAACTTCTTCTTTAACTTCTTCTTTTACTTCCTCTTTAACTTCTTCTACTGTTTCTTTTACTTCTGTAGCTTTTTCTTCTGTGGCTACTACCTCTACCTTGTTTCCACAATTAGTGCAGAATAAAGCTCCTTCTTCTAGCTTCGAACCACATTTTACACAAAATGCCATAATATTCTCCCTTTTATTTTAAATATAGTAATATAAAACACTGAATATAACGCAAGCCAAAACCTGTGCTATAACGTATATTCCAATGCCATTTGATTGGCTATTCTTATGCATTGCCTTAAATGCGAAATAACCATAAAGCATATCAAGCGATGCCCATGATAAACGTATGATACTATGCGCAAATGGAACCTGAAAAATTAATACCAATACCATAACTATCATAAGAACTGTTGTAGGAATTGTGGTATAACAGAATGTACCAAATGCTCGATCAAATGTAGTATCTACATCCTTTGTTACATAAGAAACAAATGCCATGAATAACTTAATAATCCCTATTGATGCAGCTAACTCAATACCGCATAAAAATTGATTTTTCTCAATGTAGGAATTATGAAAGATTGAAAAAGATGATCCAATGAATAAAATCAGCAAATTAATTACCAAGAAAATATAACCTGTTATCTGGTTTGGTTTTGCCAAATTTTTCTCAATGCTTTCAATTGGATTAATGAGTAATCCAAGAAAATCATCTACACAATCAGACACGATGTTTGCCTGATGTACTGACTGTGTCTGCTGAGTTGCTTGAGTCTGTTGTGCAGCCTTAGACTCAGCGCAATCGCAGTTCTTTCCTTCAGGAATTTCTTTCCCGCAGTACCTGCAAAAAGCCATTACATTTTCCTCCCTTTTTTAATCTAAAAACACCTGTATAATTGTTACAAATCTTCGTTAAAAAAGCAACAATCCCGTAAATAATTCTATATTTTTAACAAAAAATATAGAATAAATTTTACTATCTTTATCCATAAATTTGTCCTTATATATCTGAGATATTGCGTATCTACACACAAATAAGTAAAATGTAGATGATTCTAATAAAACATATCTATTTTAAGGGAGGTCATTATGAGCAAAAAAAATGGATTTATAGCAGAATTTAAAGAATTTATCCTTCGTGGAAACGTGATGGATATGGCTGTCGGTGTTATTGTTGGTGGCGCTTTCACTGCAATTGTAACATCTCTTAATGAAGATATTCTCACTCCTATCCTTGGTATCTTTGGTGGAACAGATTTTTCTGAATTAAAAGTTACACTTGGCATTGGCGAAAATGCACCTGTCCTTACATATGGAAATTTCATTACAGCAATTATTAATTTCTTAATTACAGCACTTGTTATTTTTTGTCTTATTAAAGCTATCAACAAAGGTTCTGAGAGAGCTGCTGCACTTATTAAGCGTAATAAAGAAGAAGCCGAAGCTGCAGAGCCTACTGAAAAGGAATGCCCATATTGCTTCAGCAAAATAAATATTAAAGCTACTCGCTGCCCTCATTGTACAGCAGAGCTTCAATAATATAATATTGCAATAAAAAAACGCCTGTTTAACACAGGCGTTTTCTTATACCTCTTCTGCATCTAGTTTCTTAAGCTGTTTGCGAAATCTGTAATTCTCAAAAAGTTTCTTTAAAAACTTGATTTTAAAAATAAGTACTCTCATTTCATCCCTCTCTATCCCCCACGGATATTTTGTGAACATTCCGTGAACTTCGTCTTAAATATAACACTGAGAGGGTTCAATGTAAATATTTTGTCAAAAAATACAATTTTTTGGCAAATAATACTATTGATTCTTTGCTACGGCTGCTGCAATGGACACATCTACTAAATCGTTATAAGGAATCATAGTAGCCTGCAGGGCATGATAAATATCTGATTTTCCAGGCCAAACTGTAGTAAGCAAATTATTGTCCTGATCTAACTGATGGAACCAGGAACCATTTTTATGGTCCAATACCTTTTCATCAAGATACTCCATAAATGCTGCATAATCCTTCTTATATCGCTCATTTCCAGTAACTCGATATAAAACTGCAGAAGAATTAATCGCTTCTGCCAAGGTCCAGTGCATCCTGTCATGGACAATAGGCTTTCCATCCCAATCTGTGGTGTAGCATATTCCTGGCTGACCGTCCGCATTCCAGCCGTCATCTATTGCTCTACAATAGAGCTTTTCTGCAATCTTTATGTAGTCCTTAGCATTTTCGTTATCAGCTGAACCATATGTAGCTATAGCCCACTGGGTAATCAATCTAGACCATTCTACTCCATGGCCTGGAGTTGCACCATAAGGCTTGAACTGATCATCTGGCTTTTCTTTGTTACAGTCTAGATTCGGTTTCCAATCATCTGTAAAATGCTCTGGAATTCTCCAGTTATTATTTCTAGCCCACTCTACAACGTGGGTAATAATTCTGCCAGCTCTAACTCGATAATTACCATTATCAGTTGCATCTGCCGCAGCTAAAAAAGCTTCCACAGTATGCATATTGGCATTGATACCTCTGTACGAATCAAGCTCTGTAAACTCGGTATTCCAAGTATCTACAGAAAGTCCGATTTCATCATCCCAGAAATATTTATCATAAATAGCCAGCGCATCCTTTAGCAATTCTCTGGCATTAGGTCTGCCTGCAAGGAGCGCAGATGTAGCCGCGAGAATTACAAATGCATGGGCATAACATTGCTTTGTCGGCAAAATACTTCCATCTTGATTAATACCAGCATACCATCCACCATGATTATCATCGTGAAGTTCCCCAAGAAGACCTTTTAATGCAGCATCTGCCAGCTCTTCGCTTCCCTCGTGACCAAGCATAGCTCCCAAACTGTATACATGGCACATTCGGCTGGTAATCCATGTTTCCCTAGGTCTATCCATCCAAGGCGTGCCATCATCCCCTAAGTAATAAGAGCTACCGCCTGGCGCTGGAAACTTGTGACCGAAAAACAACAGATTGTTTCGTATTTCTCTTACAAAGGCTTTGTTTTCAGCAGAATCCAATTCGTATTTTCCCATGTAATCCCCCCTTTTTTAGTTATTTTTTACTTTCACGTCTGCGTTGCATAGCTGAAACAACAATAGCGCATGAAGAATCTCCTGTGATATTTACAACTGTACGTCCCATATCAAAAATTCTATCAACGCCTGCCACTAGTGCGATTCCTTCTACAGGTAATCCAACTGATTGAAGAACCATTGCAAGCATTACCATACCTGCACCTGGAACTCCAGCTGTACCTATTGAAGCAAGAGTAGCTGTTAAAACTATTGTAAGCATCTGTGAAAAAGTTAAATCAATTCCAAAACATGAAGCGATAAATACTGAGCACACACCCTGGTAAATGGCTGTACCATCCATATTAATTGTGGCACCAAGTGGAAGTACAAATGATGCAACTTCCTTATCCGCTCCTAGCTTCTCCGAACACTCAATATTAAGTGGTAATGTACCGACGGAAGATGCTGACGAAAATGCCATCATCATAGCAGGAAGCATTCCCTTGAAAAACTTAATTGAACTAAGGTTGCCAAGTGTGCTAACTGCAGTTGAGTACACTACAATTGCGTGGATTGTGTAGCATAAATATCCTACAAATAAAACCTTTGCCAAGGAGCCAAGAATCTGTGGACCATTTTCAGCAACTACTGGGCACAGCAAGCAGAATACACCTACTGGCGAAAACTTAAGAATCATCTCCATGGCTTTCATGCAAATATCATTAACTGTGTTGATTGCTTTAAAATCCATCTCTTGACGTTCATTAATCATAATCATTGCAAAACCGATGATTAGTGCTGCAACGATTATCTGCAACATATTTGCCTCTACAAAAGGCTGCAAGAAATTGGATGGGAAAATTCCCACAAGAGTATCCATGAAATTAACGCTTGTAGCCGATGGCTCAAAGCTCAAATCAGTTGTAGATAAAACAGGAAATACACCTTTGAACAGGTTTGCAAATATCAATCCTATAGCAACAGCAAAGGCTGTAGTGCACATGTAATAAACAACAGTACGTCCGCCAATGACGCCAACCTTTTTGATGTCGCGCATGGAAATAACTCCGGCCATAATTGAAAAGAATACCAGCGGACAAACAATCCATTTAATCAAGTTCAAAAAGATTGTTCCAAAAGGCTTAATATAGGTAGTGGCAATCTCAGGCCTTGCTGTTAATGCCACACCAGCAATAATAGCTATAATCAATGCTATAAATATTTGGGTCGATAATGCCATCTTTTTCTTTGTCATATCAAATTACTCCTTAATTCAACTTGGCTTTATTTTATCATATATTTATACACAAAAAAAAGACCGTGGATTATTCCACGGCCGTTGCCTGTATTCTATAAGTATTAGCCAAACTATCAATTATTGTTTGTTTTTTTATAATATAATTATTCTTAGCCCAATATATACAGCTATTAAATAGGGCTCCCGCAAAAGCTATTAATTTATACTCGTCTTCTTTATTTGCCCATTTCATTTTCACGTAATCTGTAATCATTTCCAAAAATGTCAGTCCGTATCCACATTTAATTATTCCATTAAAAAGCTCTTTGTGCTCATATACATAATCAAAAAAATGACCTAAATATACTTTATCAAAAAACTCCCCATCCAATTTGCTTCTTTCTTCATCACTTCTATAGTTATCAAAAATCTCGCTCAAAGCACATAAAAAAATATCTTCAATAGAATCATAGTTTCTATAAAAAGTCATTCTAGAAACACCAGCTTTTTCACATAATTCTGTAATGCTTACTGATGATAAAGGCTTATTCCTTGTTAATATCAACAGTGCCGACACAATGTATTCTCTAGCCAAAATATTTGTTGTACTTTTTCTTTTCATGTTACAAGTTTCCTCTTTTTGTCACAGTCTAAACTCTTTTTCAAAATCTCAATTGAAGTTGCTCTTACTTAATGTTACAATCTGTCACATCAATATTGTAATAACTATTTTTATACATAGCAAGAACTACTGGAGAATAACTCATGAATGACTATATTTTAAGTTGCTGCTCAACTGCAGATTTATCAAAGGAATACTTCGAAAAAATCGATGTAAATTACATATGCTTTCATTACGAAATAAATGGTGTATCTTACATGGATGATTTAGGTGAAAGTATGCCTTTAGACAAATTTTATGATTTGATGGTAAATGGTGCCGAAACAAAGACATCTCAAGTTAACGCTGACGAATTCATTAACTATTTCCGTCCTTTTCTAGAAGATGGGAAAGATATTCTTCATATTTGTACATCCTCTGGACTATCTGGAGTAATTAATTCTGCCAATATAGCAAAAAATGTATTAGAGGAAGAATACCCTGATAGAAAAATATACATCGTAGACTCCCTTGGGGCTTCATCTGGATATGGATTAATTATGGATACCCTTGCATCTATGAAGAAGTCAGGAAAAACAATTGATGAACTACTTGATTGGGTAGAATCAAATAAATTAAAAATGAATCATTGGTTCTTTTCAACTGATCTTACATTTTATGTCAAAGGTGGTCGACTCTCAAAGGCTGCTGGCGCAATAGGACAGGTTCTTAACATCTGCCCTCTATTAAACATGGACATTCTTGGTAAATTAACAGTTAGACAAAAGCTTAGAGGCAAAAAGAAAGCCATCAGTGAAGCTGTCAACAAGATGATTGAGCTAGCCTCTGATGGCATAAATTATTCAAAAAAATGTTTCGTTTGCCACTCGGCATGTCTAGAAGATGCCAAGCTTATAGCAAAGATGATTGAAGAGCGTTTTCCTAAGCTAGATGGCAAAGTACTAATCAATAATATAGGCACTACTATTGGTAGCCATTCTGGCCCTGGTACAGTATCAATCTTTTTCTGGGGGGCTCCACGCACAAGCTAAGCCCCTCTCATGAATTGAGATTTTAGTCCTTATCTTGCCTCCTCATAAGCGGTATATAAAACAAATATAGAAGCAATGCTGTAAGAATCATTAATACCAACAGGTACAGATACCACTGCCATCGCTGAGTTATCTGTATGCCTAACGGGTTTTGATATGTGAAGAAAAAGTTCGTCCAAAAATCCACACTTACAAGCTCACCGTCTTCATATGAGGGACTTGCAAATATCGAATTCAGAAATATAGATACAATGCCAAGCAGATATATCACTAAGACTGTGTTTCTGTAATACTTCATACTCCAATTGATTCGATTGGAACGAATTATAATCAGCCCGAGGCTTATTAACATACTGTGATAGAGGAAAAACTGGTAAGAAATTGGGCTAGTAAAAGCCTGGTCTACCGATATGGTGGTATAAAAAATCGAAGGCATTAAAAGAGCCATAATTCCACCTAAGACACAGGTCGGTGCCATGAAGGCCAATATTTTCTCCTGACGCTTTTCATTTTCCGTGAACTTTGCAAGGGCTATCAGTATAATTTGCATGGAACACATATGCAAAGGCAAATGATTCATAGGAAAATATGGCATCAGAAGCTCTCCATTACGAGATGGTACCAATTCTATGATACTGAACATCTCAGAAAGTTCCGAAATTATGGCACCAATAAGTGCTATCGAAAGAACGTGGTCTAGACTGGGACGTTTCATTTTGAAAGCATATAAGCGCGTTTACTCTTTTTTTCATTATATAGCGCTTACTGAATCGTTCTTCGAATTCTTCAATTTCCTGCTCAGTTAAATTCAAATTCTCTTTTATGAGTCTCGCTCCATTATTCCTACTAAATCACTATACTTACTTTATATTTTATCAGAACTCTTAAGGATTCGATAGATAGAAATGGCCGGGCTCAAGGCCCGGCCTATAAGCTCAGACTACTGAGCATCTACTTTCAATTATTAGCGTTTTTCCACTGGGTAGGTGTGACAGAAAAAATCTTTTTAAATGCAGCTGAAAACTTGCTGGCGTTAGAATAACCACAAAGTCCTGCAATTTCTGTCACTGTCAGATTATCATCAAGAAGAAGGTTCTTGGCCTCTTG
>JAILAV010000187.1 GCA_024681435.1 Pseudobutyrivibrio sp.
ACTGCGTGACTTGATGGACAAGCATTATAAAGGCAGTGGAAGGGTGCGGGATGCTATAGGCTTACCAGTTCATAAAATAGAAGAGTTGGCTTTGCAGTATTGGGAAAAACTTGACAACAATGGATTGTCTGAAGAGGAGATAATCACCATGGATTGGGGAACTACAACAGGAGATGATTCAAAACGGATCCAAGAGACTTTAAAGGATATTTTTTCACAAGTAGACGCCAAATATAACGAGATTAAGTATATAAACAATGCAATATCCATGAAGGATATCATTCATGAACTGAGTCGAGTGATTCATAGGCCAGAACTAAAGGATTATATCACAAATAATTACCGGTATATGTTCTGCGATGAGTTCCAAGACAGCGACAATGTGCAGATCCAAACGATAGCTGTCCTTAATAGAGTTTATAATGGCAATCTTTTTGTTGTTGGTGATATCAAGCAGAGTATCTATAGGTTTAGAGGAGCTACAGATTCTGCTTTTAGAAAACTTGATGATTTATTTGATGATCATGAAAAAAGTCGCTTAGTGATCAAGTCACTTACTAAGAACTATCGAACATCACATGATATTTTGAATGTTTTGGATTCTATTTTTCAGTCCTGGGGGGCAAAAGGCATGCGTTTGCTCCAATATGAGTCCAGTGACAGACTTGTACCTCAGGTTCATGAGGGTGGATGTTATTGTCAGATATCAATAAAAAAAGGTGAACGAGAGAAGGCAGTGATAGATACAATCCGTAAGATCCACACGGAATCAGAACATAAGAAGATTACTGTATTAGCAAGAAAGAATAGTGAATTAAGAACTGTTAAAGCATGGTGCGAAAAAGAAAAATTAGTTTGCCTGATAAGAGAAAGGGGCTCTTTTTATGAGTCTGATGCTGTATTAGATTTTTGCGCGTTAGTAGAGGCGTATTTGTATGATAACGAGCCGATGTATTTATTTAATTATATAGCTAGCGCTTATGGAAGTGGTACGTTTGATTATGAGACTTTGAGAGATTGCAATGGCGATAAGGGAAAAGTATTTTCTATATTACTAAAACAGATAAATGTTTCTGAGTGGGAGAAAAATAGAAAAGAACTTAGAAACAAACCGGTCATGTCTGTTTTAAGGAGGATTGTTTCCGAAAAAACTCCCACAAAGAACTACGGTTTAAGGAAAAGAGATGAACTTGTAGGCAAGGGATATCCGTTAGAGAAAGCCATAGATCAAGCTGTTATAGATATGACTCAATATGAAGCAAATCTGAAGAAATTACTGCAGTTAATGACAGATCAGTTTTCGGGCGATTTTTGCTCTCTCTTGGACATATGCAATTATATCCGCAACAGGATCATGACAGACAAGGAAGAGGAGCCGGCGGAAGTAAATTCTATAGAAAATATAGAGTACGTTGAGGGGCTTACTGTACATGCAGCAAAAGGATTGGAATTTGAAAATGTGCTTATTCCATACATGAATGATACATTTTATCAATCATTTAGGTCTGAGATACTTGTGTCACGCGATCACAAAAAAGTAGGGTGGGTCTACAGAGAACAAGGGAAAGAAGATATAAAGAGTCAGCAATATGATTTATTGATACATGAGGAATTTGATGAAGTGGCAAAAGAGGAGACACGACTATTATATGTTGCAATGACTAGAGCTATTTATGGGCTGTATTGCTTCGTAGAGCGTAAGAATCATGTCACAGGAACGCCCTCAACTTGGGCCGAATTGCTTCCAGAGGTGAGAGACAATGCGTGAAGTGGTGGATTATAAGGATATAAGAAAACTGGAAGAGTCATCGCTAAATCTGGTTTTGAAAAGTGGAGTGGTAATCACTGCAACTTCGGAACTGGCAAGTGCTATGTCATCTTATTATCAGGAGTACACTGTCTATGATATCCATGGCTTTATTTCTGCAATCATTCCTGAGTGGGAAGAGAATGTGAAGGATATCAAGAACTATGTTATGCTCCGAAATGTTATTGAGGACTATTTGACGGACAATGAAGTTAATCCGGAAGCATCCACTTATCTACGTAGAAATGCGGGAGATATGTGGAATGCAATAAAACTTTTGATAGAAGCAGATGTATATCCTGATGATGTTGATACGCTAAGGTCAATACCGTTAAAACATTTCAAAAACATCTGGAAAGAACTTGAAGTGGCAAATAGTCAGATAATGGCTTTTCGCTCGGCTTTTGCATTTGAATTATCACAGAAAGAAAATGTAGTAAAAAAAATAGAAGATGAAGTCGGGGAATTGAAACAAGATGTTTTCTTGTTTGGGTTTTATTTTATTACACCAATTC
>JAILAV010000191.1 GCA_024681435.1 Pseudobutyrivibrio sp.
AATTATGGCAGCTATTACAGCAGCAATGGTAAAAGACCTTCGCGAGCAGTCTGGCGCAGGTATGATGGATTGTAAGAAGGCACTCGCTGAGTGCGATGGTGATATGGATGCAGCTTTCGAACTCCTTCGTAAGAATGGTGCAGCTAAAGCTGAAAAGAAGGCATCTCGTATCGCAGCAGAGGGTATCTGCAAAGTTGTAGTTGAAGGCAATACAGCAGTTGTTCTTGAGGTTAACTCAGAAACTGATTTCGTTGCTAAGAACGAGAAGTTCCAGACATATGTTGAGAAGGTTGCTAACCAGATTCTTAAGTCTGATGTTAAGTCAATTGATGAATTACTTGCACAGCCATGGGCTGAGGATTCATCTAAGACAGTTAATGATATCCATGTAGAGATGGTTGCTACAATCGGTGAGAAGCTTTCTCTTAGAAGATTTGAGAAGGTTACTTCTGATGGTTTCGTAGTATCATATACACACGGTGGTGGACGTATCGGCGTTATCGTTGATATGGAAGGTGCTGAGTCAGATGCAGCTAAGGAAGCAGCTACAAACCTTGCTATGCAGATTGCAGCTTTAAATCCAAAGTATGTATCACGTGACGAAGTTTCAGCTGATTACATTGCACACGAGAAGGAAATCCTTCTTGCTCAGATTATGAACGATCCTAAGGAATCACAGAAGCCTGAGAAGGTTATCAATGGTATGATTGAAGGTCGTGTATCTAAGGAACTTAAGGAAATCTGCTTACTTGATCAGGTTTATGTTAAGGCCGAGGATGGAAAGCAGACAGTTGCTAAGTACTTAGAGCAGGTTTCTAAGGAAACAGGTTCAGCTCTTAATGTTAAGAGATTTGTTCGTTTTGAGACTGGTGAAGGTCTTGAGAAGAAGAACGAAGACTTCGCAGCTGAGGTTGCTGCTCAATTATAATGGCGCTGACTTACCCGCGTAGGTAAATTATTCAGTATTCTAAAGGGTCTACATTTTGTAGACCCTTTATTTTTTTGCCCTTTATATTGTGAATATGATGTGATAAAATATAATAGAATTTTTTAAGGGGAGGAATTAATTTGGAGAATACACTTGAGGGGCTAGAGAGACAGCGCGCTAAAAGAAAACGTGTCGCACGCATGAAGAAATTCATTATTACTACAGTTCTTGTATTCATGCTTCTTACTATTTCGGCTATTAGTTTTTTATGTTTTGAAGTTTTATCTCTTCAAAGACAAGTTAATGAACTTTCAAAGTTAGTTTATGTATCTACTGACGTTGAAGATTCTAATGAAATGGTGGATGACGGCGTATTAGACGATGTTTATAAGGTAGATGATGTTGATAATATTGCCGAGGAAGGTGATATTCCAAAGGTTTATCTGACCTTTGATGATGGTCCTAGTTCTAATACAGATGCCATACTTGATATACTAGATGATTATAATGTTAAGGCTACGTTTTTTGTTGTAGGCCAAGATACAGAGGAATATGGCGAAGCATATAAGCGTATCGTTGATGAAGGTCATACAATTGGTATGCATTCATTTAGTCACAATTATTCCAAGATTTACGAGTCTGAACAGGCTTTTGAAGATGACTACAATAAAATTCATGATTTGATTTTCCAGACAACTGGAGTAGATTCAAAATATTATAGATTCCCAGGTGGAAGTAGTAATAGTGTAAGTAATGTTAGCAAGTCAGCGCTGATTAATTATCTTAATAGCCAAGGAGTTGTTTATTACGATTGGAATGTTGCATCAGGTGATGCTACTTCGCAAGCGTTTACTTCAGAACAGCTTATTGATAATGTTATGAAGGATGTGGTAAAATACAAAACGTCTGTAGTATTGTTGCACGATGCTTCAAATAAAGGTGCAACAGTTGAGGCATTACCAGGCTTAATAGAAGCTTTGCAAGCCCAGGGTGCCATGATTTTACCAATCACAGATGAGACAACAGTTATACAGCATGTAGGTGTTGTACAATAAATATACTTAGGGAGGATTTGTAATGGGCTTTTTTAAGGATTTCAAAGAGGATTTCAATGATGCTTTAGATGAGATGACTGGCACAGAAGATACATCTACAGAAGAAGTAATGGTTAATACTTTAGATGGTGATATTGATGTTGAGTCAGAGCTTAATAAGTTAGATGGTCTTCTTGAACAAGTTACAAAGAAAGTAGAATCTCCTGTTGAGACTCAGCCAGAGGCTGCTCCAACAGTAGAGCCAAAAGAAGAGAAGAAGTCATTCTTCGACACAAGAAAAGAAATTAATATGGAGGCACCAAAGACAATGGATGTTATGGGAAGTGTTGCTGATACAAATAGAACAGCTTCAGATGAGAACGCAGTTATCACTGCAGGAATGAAGGTTACAGGTAATGTAGAGTCTATCGGCTCAATCGAAGTACAGGGAGAAATCGTTGGTGATGTTACATGTAATGGCAAGCTTGTTGTTACAGGTAAGGTAAACGGAAATTCTTCTTCTTCAGAGTTCTTCGCAGATGCTGCAAAGATTGAAGGTGAGGTCGTTACTTCAGGCACAGCTAAGGTTGGCGTTGGTTCAGTAATCATTGGTAATATCACAGCTACATCTGCAGTTATTGCAGGTGCTGTAAAGGGTGATATTGATGTTAATGGTCCTGTTGTTGTTGATACATCAGCAGTTGTTATGGGTAATATTAAGTCTCGTTCAGTACAGATTAACAATGGTGCTGTTATCGAGGGCTTCTGCTCACAGAGCTACTCTGATGTAGATGTAAATAGCGTATTTGCAATCTAATTAGAACAAAGGATAATTGATAATGAAAAGAGTATTACTTAAGCTTAGTGGAGAAGCCTTGTCAGGTGATAAGGGGTTCGGTTTTGATGAAGCTACATGTATGATGGTAGCTAAGCAGGTCAAGAGACTTGTTGATGATGGAGTTCAGGTAGGCGTTGTTATCGGTGGTGGTAACTTCTGGAGAGGTCGTTCTTCAGAAAATATCGACCGTACAAAGGCAGACCAGATTGGTATGCTTGCTACAGTTATGAACTGCATATATGTTTCTGAGATTTTCAGATCAGCTGGAATGAAGACATCAGTTCTTACTCCTTTTGAGTGTGGTAATTGTTCTAAGCTTTATTCTAAGGATAGAGCTAACAAATACTTCGAAAGAGGAATGGTTGTTTTCTTTGCAGGTGGTACAGGTCATCCTTATTTCTCAACAGATACTGCTACAGTACTTCGTGCCGTAGAGATTGAGGCGGATGTTATTTTACTTGCTAAGTCTATTGACGGAGTTTATGATAGCGATCCAGCTAAAAATCCTGACGCAAAGAGATATGATGAAGTTAGCATTCAGGAGGTTATTGATAATAAGCTTCAGGTTGTAGATATGACAGCATCTGTTATTGCAATGGAACAGAAAATGCCTATGTATGTATTTTCTCTTAATGAAGAAGATTCAATTGTTAAGGCAATTTCAGGCAAATTTAATGGAACAGTAGTTACTGTTTAAGGAGGATTAATGGATAATATACTTTCATTCTACGAAGAAAAGATGACAAAGAGTTATAATAATCTGGAAAATGAGTTCACCACTATTAGAGCGGGTCGTGCTAATCCTCATATTTTAGATAAGATTAATGTTGATTATTATGGAGCTCCAACTCCACTTCAGCAGGTAGCTAATATTTCAGTTCCAGAGCCAAGACTTATTCAGATTCAGCCATGGGAACCATCCCTTGTTAAGGAAATCGAAAAAGCTATTAACATGTCAGATATAGGAATTAATCCTACAAACGATGGTAAGCTTATTCGTCTTGTATTTCCTGAGCTTACAGAGGAGAGACGTAAGGAAATTTCTAAGGATGTTAAGAAGCATGGCGAAGATGCTAAAGTTGCAATTCGTAACATCCGAAGAGATGCCATTGATGCTTTAAAGAAGCATTCAAAGGATGAAGGAGTATCAGAGGATGAAATTAAGGACCTCGAGGACAAGTGCCAAAAGATGACAGATAAGTTCATCGCAGAGGTAGATAAAGCTGTAGAGGCTAAGACAAAAGAGATTATGACAGTTTAAAACTGCAATCTATTTAAGGGGCACATTAATTTGTGCCCTTTTCGATTATATATATTTTGGAGGTATTATGAACGTACCTGAGCATATTGCGATTATTTTAGATGGAAATGGAAGATGGGCAAAGTCAAAGGGCATGCCACGTACATATGGACATACTGTTGGTGCTAAAAACGTAGAGACTATATGTAGAGCAGCTCATGATTTAGGCGTAAAATATGTCACTATGTATGCCTTCTCCACAGAAAATTGGTCAAGACCAGATGATGAAGTAAAGGCGCTAATGAAGCTTCTTGGTGAATATATCAAGACTTGTATGAGAACAGCTAAGAAAGATAATCTTAGAGTTCGCTTTATTGGTGATTTAACTAAGCTAGATGATAAGCTTAGAGCTAGCATTGCGGAGCTTATTGAGTATTCGTCTCAGTTCACAGGGCTGACACTTACTATTGCTATAAATTATGGTAGCCGCGATGAGATGATTAGGGCAATTAAACATATTGCAGCTGATGTTAAGGCTGGAGATGTTGATATAGACGATATAGATGAGAAACTATTTTCTTCATACTTGGATACAAAAGATATACCAGATCCGGATTTCATGATTAGAACTTCTGGTGAGCAGAGATTATCGAATTATCTCTTATGGCAGTTTGCTTATGCAGAATTTTATTTTACTCCTGTTCCTTGGCCTGAATTTACACCTGAGGAGCTTAAGAAGGCTGTAGAAGAGTATGATAAACGCAACCGTCGTTTTGGAGGAATTTAGGAAGGAATTACTTATGTTTATTACTAGATTGATTAGTGGAATAATTCTTGTGGCCCTAGCCCTTGTATTTATTATTACTGGAGGAAATGTGCTTCTTTCAGTGATGCTTATTTTATCTTTAATTGGAATGTACGAGCTTTATCGTATCTTTCACATTGAAAAGAAGTTATTAGGTGGCTTCGGCTATTTAGCTTGTATTGCATATTATTTGAATCTTAAATTGCAGTTTTCATATGACAATATGGCAATAATGCTTGTATTTTTAATTTGCTTATTAGGTGTATTTGTATTTGCTTATCCTAAGTACCATACACATCAGATAATGGCTGCGTTTTTTGGATTGTTTTATGTTGGTGTAATGTTGTCATTCTTATATCAGACTAGAATGCTACCTAATGGACAATTTATTGTATGGCTTATTTTCTTATGCTCTTGGGGATGTGATACATCAGCATATTGTGTGGGAGTATTATTTGGTAAGCATAAGATGTCACCTTTATTATCACCTAAAAAGTCAGTAGAGGGAGCAATCGGTGGCGTAGTTGGAGCTATGATTTTAACAGCAATCTATTGCATTGCTATGAATAATATTTTTGATATTGATGATTTTAGAATTCTTGCGTTAGTTATTTTCGCTGGAATTGGTGCCCTTATTTCCATGATAGGAGATTTAGCTGCATCAGCTATTAAGCGTAATTTCGAAATCAAGGATTATGGTAAGTTGATTCCAGGTCATGGTGGTGTATTGGACCGCTTTGACAGTGTTATCATTACTGCACCAATTATCTTTTTCTTAGCATATTATATTTTATAGAGGTATATAAAAATGGCACAGAACATAGCTATTTTAGGTTCTACAGGTTCTATTGGAACACAGACACTTGATATTGTTTCACAGAATCCAAGTGAATTAAATGTAGTTGCCATGTCATGTGGCAAGAATATAGATTTATTTGAAAAGCAGGTTAGAAAGTATACACCAGAACTTGTTTCAGTTGGTACAGAAGAGCTTGCTAAAGATTTAAAGAATCGTCTTTCTGATATGGATATAAAGATTGAATTCGGTATGGAAGGATTGATTTCTGTAGCCACATATGAAGCGGCAGATACTGTTGTTACAGCTGTTGTTGGTATGATTGGTGTTCAGCCAACAATTGCTGCTATTAAGGCTAAAAAGACTATTGCCCTTGCTAACAAGGAGACTCTTGTAACAGCAGGTCATATTATTATGCCTTTAGCTAAAGAACTTGGCGTTTCTATTCTTCCAGTAGATAGTGAGCATAGTGCTATTTTTCAGTCGCTTAATGGTGAGAGACAGAATAAGATTTCTAAGATATTACTTACTGCATCTGGCGGTCCTTTTAGGGGACGCACTATAGAGGAGCTTGAAAATGTTAAGCTTGAAGATGCATTAAAGCATCCTAATTGGTCTATGGGAGCTAAAATCACTATTGATTCGGCTACTATGATTAATAAGGGTCTTGAAGTTATGGAAGCTAAATGGCTATTTGGTGTGAATCTTAATCAGGTAGAAGTTGTTGTTCATCCTCAAAGTATTTTGCATTCAGCTGTAGAATTTATGGATGGCGCAATAATTGGTCAGATGGGCACACCTGATATGAGATTACCTATTCTTTATGCATTGTTTTATCCAAATAGAAAGACTCTTTACGCTGAGCCTTTAGATTTGTTTAAGGTGGGTACACTTACCTTTGAAAAGCCGGATATGGAGACATTCTTTGGCCTTTCTCTTGCTTATGATGCAATGGATGCAGGTGGAAATGTTCCTACTGTTTTCAATGCTGCAAATGAGAGAGCTGTTGCTAAGTTTTTGAATAATAAAATCAAGTTCTTAGAGATTCCTGAGATTGTATCGGAAGCAATGATTAATGTTGATTTTATCGATAACCCAACAATTGAGCAGGTTCTTGAGACAGAACAAATGACATATGATTTTATTGAGAGCAGGTGGTAATTTTGAAAATTATAGTTGCTATTCTGATTTTTAGTTTGATTATTATATTCCACGAGCTAGGACATTTTTTGTTTGCAAAGAAATGTGGAGTTAAGGTAAATGAATTTACACTTGGCCTTGGACCTACTTTGATTTCCTGGGGAAAAGGCGAAACAAAATATTGTTTAAAGCTTCTACCATTTGGTGGTTCATGTGTAATGGAAGGCGAAGATGAGGAAAGCGATAGTGATAGAGCTTTCAATAAAAAGTCCCTTTGGGAGAGATTCCAAATTGTTTTCGGAGGGCCACTATTTAATTTTATTTTGGCATTTATCCTTTCTGTAGTTTATATTTCTGCTATTGGAATTAACGACACTACAATCACTGATGTTACTCCAGGTCTTGGAGCTGAGAAAGCCGGATTAAAGGCTGGAGATGAGATTGTTAGTATTAATGGATATCGTGTTCATTTCTACAATGAAATCAGTATGTATACATTTATACACACTGATAAAGATAGCTATAAAATTGTCTATAAAAGAAATGGTCAGAAAAATACTGTAGATGTTGAGCCAAAGTTTTCTGAAAAAGCTGGAAGAAAGCTGCTTGGTATTACTAAGATTCCTGAATATCATAAGCAATCGCCACTAGGTGTTTTGAAATATTCAGCTTATCAAATTAAGTACGAAATTTATCTTACTGTTAGCAGTCTCAAAATGTTATTTTCTGGTCAGGTTTCTATGGATGATGTTTCCGGACCTGTTGGTGTAGTTAGCACAATTTCTGACGTATATACAGAGTCAGCAAGCAGTGGTGTATTTTATATTTTCATCAATCTTACATCTATTGCAATACTGCTTACTGCAAACTTAGGTGTTATGAATTTACTTCCATTTCCAGCATTGGATGGTGGTAGAATTCTTCTAATGCTTATTGAAGGTGTTCGTGGTAAGAAAATGAAACCTGAATTTGAAAATGGTATTAATCTTGTAGGATTTGGCCTGCTGATGATGTTGATGGTTTTTGTAATGTATAACGATATTTCTAAGTTAATGTAGAGGTTTAGTATGAAGACACAAGAGGTAAAAATTGGAAATAAAGTAATTGGTGGAGATAATCCAATTCTCATTCAGTCTATGTGTAATACAAAAACACAGGATGTAGAGGCTACAGTTGCCCAGATTCATGAGCTTGAAAAAGCAGGATGCGATATTATTCGTGTGGCTGTTCCTGATATGGAAGCTGCTAAGGCAATTGCTGAAATTAAAAAGCAGATTAACATACCGCTTGTTGCAGATATTCATTTTGATTATAGACTTGCCATTGCGGCTATCGAAAATGGCGCAGATAAGATTCGTATTAATCCGGGAAATATCGGAAGTGAAGATAGAATTAAGGCTGTAGTTGATGCGGCAAAAGCAAAAAACATTCCTATTCGTGTTGGCGTTAACTCTGGTTCTTTGGAAAAGAATCTTGTTGAAAAATATGGTGGTGTTACAGCTGAAGGATTGGTTGAATCAGCTCTTGATAAGGTAGCTATTATCGAAAATCTTGGCTACGACAATTTAGTTATCAGTATCAAATCATCGGATGTTATGATGTGCGTAAAGGCACATGAACTCATTGCAGACAAAACAACTCATCCGCTTCATGTTGGAATTACTGAGGCTGGAACTGTTAATGCTGGCAATATCAAAAGTGCATGTGGTCTAGCTATGATTTTATCCCAGGGTATCGGTGATACAATCAGAGTATCTCTTACTGGTGCACCAATAGAAGAGATTAAAAGTGCTAAGTTAATTCTTCGTACACTTGGACTTCGTAAAGGCGGTATAGAAGTAGTTTCTTGTCCAACATGCGGTCGTACACAGATTGATTTAATTGGCCTTGCAAATAAGGTTGAAAATTTAGTAGAAGAGTTTTCAGATTTAGATATTAAGGTTGCTGTAATGGGCTGCGTTGTTAATGGTCCAGGAGAGGCGAAAGAGGCTGATCTTGGAGTAGCAGGTGGCATCGGTGAAGGTCTTCTTATTAAGCATGGTGAAATTGTTCGTAAGCTACCTGAAAGTGAATTGTTAGAAGCCTTAAGGCAAGAACTCATTTCATGGCCACGAGGATGATTACGTGCTAAAAATGTATTTTGATTATTTAGTGAGCTTGTTTATGTAACTAGCGTACTTATATTCGGAGATAGTGTTTATGGATCAAATGAGTTTTTTTGATGTTTTTCCAAATATGGAAGCAGGGAATGACTTGGAACTAGCCCTTAGTGACGCCACAGTTACTAAGGTTAGTACCGGCCGCAACAAAGATGATATTCGTATATACGTTACCTTTAACACCCTTATTCCTAAGCGCCGTATCTGGCATTTGGAAAAATCTATAAAAAAACAATTCTTTCCCAATAATGGTGTTACTATTCGTATTTTAGAAGAATTCGATTTGTCTAGTCAGTACACACCTGAAAATCTTATAAATTCATATAATGATAGTATTTTAGAGGAGCTAGAGGATAGAAGTGCTCTTCTTTTTAACATATACAAAAAAGCTGATATTGATGTTACTGAAGATGGCCATCTTAAAGTTACAATCGAAGACACAGTAATAGGCAGAGAAAAGGAACATGAATTATTTGATGTTCTTCACTCAATTATTTGTCGCAGATGTCATCAAAACATTGTTATTGATTTTGATTATAAAGAGCCTGTTAAAAGTAAGTATCTGGAGAACGCTATTCTTGAGATGGAAAATAAGATTGCTGCAATAAATGCGAGAGTTCCATCTTCAAATGATTCTGATGATAGTAAAGAGGAGCCTAAGAAAGAAGAAGCAGTTGAAACTGATTTTAAGGACCCAGAGCCAGAGAAGAAGTTCATTAAGCCTCTTACAAAATCTGATGATCCAGATGTTATCTATGGAAATGAGATACTAGAGAACGCAACACCTATGGAGGATATTAATGGAGAGCTATTAGGTCCTATTATTATCCGCGGTCAACTTACAGCTCTTGAATTCAGAGAGACAAAGAAGGGCGGATACTTTGGTACAGGATCTATGACTGATTTTACAGATTCTATTTCTGTTAAATTTTTCTTTAGTGATGCTGACCAGGGACGTGAATTTGAAAACGCAATTGCTGTAGGTGGTTTCTATAAAATTTCAGGTAAGCTAGATGAAGATATGTACTCAAAAGAGCTTACTGTTGGCCGTATTAATGGAGTTCAAAAGATTCGTGATTTCAGAGTTAAGCGACAGGACAACTCTGTTGAAAAACGTGTCGAACTTCACTGCCATACAAAGATGTCAGATTTTGATGGTGTTAGTGATATCACATCTATTATTTCGCGTGCTAAGGAGTGGGGGCATAAAGCATTAGCTATTACCGACCATGGTGTGGTTCAGGCATTCTGTGACGCTGATCACATGAAGGGCTTAGGAGACTTTAAGGTAATCTACGGATGTGAGATTTATCTTGTTGATGATACAAAAGAGATTGTTACTAACGATAAAGGCCAGACTCTTAGAGATGAATTTGTAGTTTTCGACTTGGAGACTACAGGTTTTAATCCTAAGACATGCAAGATTATAGAGATTGGTGCGGTTAAGTTTGTTAATGGTGAAATTGTTGATAGATTTTCAGAGTTTGTAAATCCTGAGGTTCCTATCCCATTTAACATTACAGAAGTAACATCTATCAAGGATGAAATGGTTGAGGATGCTCCTACAATTGAGGAAATTCTTCCAAGATTTATGGAGTTTTGTAAAGGCACTGTTTTAGTCGCCCATAATGCAGCATTTGATACAGGCTTTATCAGACATAATTGTAAGCAGCTTGGAATTCAATACGACTTCACTCATGTGGACACTGTTGAGGTTGCAAGATATTTGCACCCTAATATGGCCCGCTTTAATTTGGATGCAGTATGTAAAGCTGAAAATGTAGTAAATGAACATCATCATAGAGCGGTAGATGATGCTGAAGCTACTTCAAAGATTTTTGAAAAGTTTATTGTTAAGCTTGAAAACGAAAACATCTTTACTCTTGCTGAACTTAACTCTCATAGTAAGCCTAGCGCAGAGCAAATCAAAAAGATGCGAGCTCATCACTGTATTGTTTTAGCTAAAAATGATTTAGGTCGTATCAATTTATATCGTTTGGTTTCAGAATCACATCTTTATTATTTTAGCCGATATCCTAGAGTTCCAAAGAGTCTTCTAGAGGAATGTCGTGAAGGCTTAATTATTGGTTCTGCCTGTGAGGCTGGTGAACTATACGATGCTATCGTAGATGGCAGAGATGAATCAGAAATTCTTAGAATCGCTAATTTTTATAATTATTTAGAAATACAACCAGTTGGAAATAACGAATTTATGATTCGTTCAGATAAACGTAAATACGAAAATATCAATTCTGAAAAAGATTTGCAGGAGATTAACAAGCAGATTGTTGCTCTTGGAGAGGAATTGAATAAACCTGTTGTAGCTACTTGTGATGTTCATTTCCTTGACCCTGAGGATGAAGTTTATCGCCGTATTATCATGGCTAATAAGGGCTTTGATGATGCTGACCAACAGGCGCCACTTTATCTTCATACTACGGAAGAGATGATGGATGAATTTTCTTATCTTGGTTTGGCAAAGGCGCATGAGGTTGTTATCGAAAATCCTAACAAAATAGCAGATATGGTAGAGAGAATTCACCCTGTTAGACCAGATAAATGTCCTCCTGTAATTGAGAATTCTGAGGAAGATTTACGTCGAATTTGTGAAACCAGAGCCCATGAAGTATATGGTCCTGTACTTCCTGAAATTGTTGCGGCTCGACTTGAAAGAGAGCTGAATTCAATTATTGGTAACGGATACTCCGTTATGTACATCATTGCCCAGAAGCTTGTTTGGAAATCAAATGAGGATGGATATTTGGTAGGTTCCCGTGGTTCCGTAGGTTCTTCCTTTGCAGCAACAATGGCAGGTATCACTGAGGTTAATCCATTGCCTCCACATTATAGATGTCCTAACTGTTTTTATGTGGATTTTGATGGACCTGAGGTTCAGGAGGTTGTTAACCAGGGACTTTCTGGAGTAGATATGCCAGACAAGATTTGCCCTAAGTGTGGCAAGCCTCTTGCAAAGGATGGTTTTGATATTCCGTTCGAGACATTCCTTGGATTTAAGGGCGATAAAGAGCCCGATATCGATTTGAACTTTTCAAACGAATATCAGTCAAAGGCTCATAAATATACTGAAGTTATTTTCGGAGATGGTCAAACATTCAAAGCTGGAACTGTTTCAACCTTGGCTGATAAAAATGCGGTAGGTTATGTTCTTAAGTATTTTGAAAAGCGAGATATAAGAAAACGTCGAGCTGAAAATGAGCGAATCGCAAAAGGCGTTGAAGGAGTAAAATCAACAACAGGTCAGCATCCTGGTGGTGTAGTTGTTCTTCCTAATGGTGAGGATATATACTCATTTACACCAGTTCAGCATCCTGCTAATAAAGATACTGATATTGTTACAACTCATTTTGATTATCATAAAATCGATGCAAACCTTCTTAAGCTTGATATCTTAGGTCACCTTGATCCTACTATGATTAAGCGTCTTGAGGATTTGACTGGCATTGATGCTACAACAATTCCTTTTGACGATAAAGGAGTTATGTCATTATTCCAAAGCACTGAAGCCCTTGGTATTACGCCAGAAGATATTATGGGAACACCACTAGGAACACTTGGTATCCCTGAGTTCGGTACTGATTTTGCCATGCAGATGCTTGTTGAGGCTAAGCCTCAGTATTTTACAGATTTGGTTAGAATTGCAGGACTTGCCCATGGTACTGACGTATGGCTTGGTAATGCTCAGGATTTGATTCTTAGCGGAACTGCAACTATCACTGAAGCAATCTGTACTCGAGATGATATCATGGTCTATTTGATTCATAAGGGACTTGATCCTGCTGAGTCATTTACAATTATGGAGCGTGTTCGTAAAGGTATAGTTGCTAAAGGAAAATGTGACGAATGGCCAACATATAAGGAGCATATGCAGGAACATGGAGTGCCAGATTGGTATATTGAATCCTGCGAAAAGATTAAATATATGTTCCCGAAGGCTCATGCTGCAGCTTACGTTATGATGGCATGGCGTGTTGCCTATTGTAAGATAAATTATCCATTGGCTTACTACGCTGCCTTTTTCTCAATCAGAGCGGGTGGTTTTGATTACGAGAAATGTTGCCAGGGCAAGGCTAGATGTGAGCAGGAAATTAAAACTCTCAAGGCTCAATCAGATTTATCTGCAACAGATAAGGATATATTGATTGCACTTCGTCTTGTTCAGGAAATGTATGCCCGTGGATTTGAATTTTTACCTATGGACCTATACCAATCTGACTCAAGATACTTTAAAATAGTAGATGGGAAGATACTTCCTCCATTTAACTCACTTCCAGGAATGGGTGATAAGGCTGCAGAGCAGTTGCAGATTGCAGCAAGCCAAGGTAAGTTCTTATCTCAGGATGAAATTAGAGAGAGAGGAAAGGTATCTCAAACTATACTAGATAAAATGATAGAACTTGGAATTGTGGCAGATTTACCAAAGTCTAATCAGCTTTCACTATCAGATTTCTTTAACATCTAATGAGGGGAGGGCAATTAAATGAAGGTAATAAGACGAATCATTATTCTTGTTGTTTTTCTTGGTGTTATAGGTGGATTGGCGTATTATAAATACATTAATACTGTCACTCATTATAATGAGCCAGGGGTAAATGGTAATACAATAGGTAATCTATATGGCAATGGTCTTTTTTGTGAATATGATGGAGTGGTGTATTTTGCCAATCCTAATGACAGAGATAGACTATATAAGATGAACCCTGATGAAAGTGATATTGAAATAGTTAATGGGGATTCTGTTTACTTCATCAATTCAGATAGTCATTACCTTTATTACAGTAGAAATCATAGTAATTCTACCTTTAGTTCTTTTAGCGTAAATGCTGATAGCTTATGCCGAATGACAAAGCGTAATGGCAAAGTAATTATTCTTGATGTTGATGACTGTAATGCCTGTGCACTTTCAGGTAACACATTGGTTTACTATCATTATGATGCAGATGAGGCAACAACTGTATACAAGGTAGATATAGATGGAAAAAATCGTGAGCAAATATCTAAGGCTTCTATAGACCCTCGCTGTATGGTAGGGGATAAGCTTTATTATTCAGGTGTTGAAAACGACCATAATTTGCACAGAATGAATATTGAAACCAAGGATTCAGCATTTATTTCCTCAGAGAATTTATGGATTCCTTTGATTGATGGTAACACTTTGTATTACATGAATCTGGATGACAATAATCGCGTATATAGATCAACTCTTTCTGGAGAAGATAAAGTAAGCATTAGTACTTATGGAACTTCTGCTTTTAATATCTCTGGTAATTATTTATATTATCAATCAATTAAGGGTAATCCTGATGGTTTATACAGAGTTGATTTAGCTTCCGGTTCAGAAATTCTTATAGCAGAGGGAGAGTATAATAACATAAATGTAACCAGCAAATACGTTTATTTTGCTGATTATTTATCAGGTACTATTTTCCACATACCTAATGGCGGTACAAATGTATCCGTTTTTGACCCACCGATAATTGAGCTTGATGATTAGGAGACATATGAGAGACTTAGCAGATATCAGAGTAGAGATTGACACAGTTGATAACGAAATTCTTAATTTGTTTACAAAGCGTATGGAGCTAGCCTGTCAGGTAGCTGAGTACAAAATTGCAACAGGTAAAAAAGTTTATGATAAGACCCGCGAGGATGAAAAATTAGATAAGCTTTCTGCCTGTGTAGATGGTGAATTTAGCCAGCAAGCTGTTAGAGAATTATACACACAGATTATGTCCATCAGTAGAAAAAAGCAGTTTTCTATACTAAGCGATAAAGGCATAGGATATGATACAGGCTTTATGCAAGTAGATGATTTTGATTTTTCTGATGCTGTTGTTTGTTTTCAAGGTGTTCAAGGTGCATATTCACAGCTTGCTATGATGGCCTTTTTCGACAAAATGAAGACCAGTTTTCATGTTGATATGTGGCGTGATGCAATGGATGCCATTAGTACAGGTAAGGCTGATTATGCGGTGCTACCTATTGAAAATAGCTTGGCTGGTTCTGTAGAAGAGAATTTTGATTTGCTATCAGAGTATAATGTTGCAATTATTGGTGAGCAAATTATTAAAGTTGATCATGCTTTGCTTGGTGTTAAAGGGGCAAATATTTCTGATATTAAGACCGTATATTCTCATCCAAAGGCAATAGCTCAATGTGAGAATTATATTCGCCTTAACCACATTGATTGGGATGTAAAGAATCTTAGAAACACTGCAATGTCTGCCCAGAAAATTAAAGATGATAATGATATTACACAGGCTGCCATTGGAAGTAAATATAATGCTGAACTTTATGATTTAGAAGTTCTTGAGGAATCTATTCAAGATGACAAAAATAATGAGACACGCTTTGTGATTGTCTCTAAAAACAAAGTATACCGTAAGGATGCCGATAAGATTAGTCTTTGCATTGAAATTTCTCATGAGCCAGGAAGTCTTTATCGTATTCTTTCAAATCTTATGTTCAATGGAATTAACATGAATAGAATAGAGTCGCGTCCAATCAAGGGTGTAAATTGGCAATATAGATTCTTTATTGATATTGATGGCAATTTAAACGACGAGGCTGTTCGAAATGCACTTATAGGACTTAATGAAGAGTGCGTTAGTCTAAGGATATTGGGTAACTATTAATAAAATGGGGGTTTTATGAAATTATTCGCAAGTATTTATATTGGTACTTATGAAACTACAATGAAGGTATTTGAGATTGGAAAGCAGAAGGGTATTAAGACAATTGATACCCTTAAAATTCAATCTGATGTTATTAAGGACGTTTTAAGCTACGGTCGAATTCTGCCTGATACTGTTTCAAAACTTTGCCGAATTTTGAACGATATGAAAAGAGCTATGAATAGCTATAAGATTGATAGCTATGCTGTAGTTGCTGGGCCAAATATTCGTCTTGCAAGTAATTCACTTATTGTTCTTGAACAAATTAAGGTTAATACAGGATTTTCTGTGGAGGTTTTATCTAATTCTGAGCAACGATTCTTGGGCTATCAGGCCGTTGCTTCCACAGAAGACTTTGAAGATATTGTTGGAGATTCTGCGGTCCTGGTTGATATAGGAGGAGTTTCTTTACAAATCACTTTATTTTCAAAAGGTAAAATAATAACTACTCAGCATCTTTCACTGGGTACTGTTTCTATTAGTGAGAATCTCAAAAAACTTGGAACTACAATTGGAAATTCATTTGAGCAAACTTATGAGATGATGCATAAGGAGCTTGAGGTCTTTAAGACAATGTTTCTTAGAGATATAGAGCCTAAATATATGATTCTTTTAGGCGTTCAGGTTAGCACTATAGCTGAAAGAGTTGTGGATTTTTCTTCCAAGAAAATTAAAACTAAAGATTACTTAGATTTCCTGAATAAACTTAATAAGCAATACATTAAGTCTTTTGAGCTTGAAAACGATGTTTTCCTTGACAATGAAAGACTTATTGAGCCTATAGTTATGCTTTATAAGGCTCTCGGCGAAGTATTAAATCCAGCTGTTGTTTATGCACCAGGTGTTTCTGTTAATGAAGGTATGGCCTTTAACCATAGCTATAACAAAAAATGGTTGAGAGCACCACATGATTTTGATAATGATGTTATTTCAGCGGCTTGGTCTATTGCAAAAAGATATGGAAGTTACCAGCCTCATCTTAAGGCTTTGGTAAAGCTATCCACTGAAATTTTCGATGCAATGAAAAAGTATCACGGTTTAGGAAAGAGAGAACGAGTTTTAGTTCAATGTATCGCTATTTTACATGACTGTGGTAAGTATATTTCTTTATCTGAGGCATCTAATTGTTCATACACAATTATTATGTCTTCAGAGATACTTGGATTGAGTCATAAGGAGAGAGAATTAATAGCTACAACTGTTGAATTTAATCGTAAGCCAGTTGAACCTTATGAGAATCTTTCAGACAGATTTACTCAGGAAGAATATCTTACTATCCTAAAACTTCTTGCAATACTTAAGGTTGCTAATGCCCTTGACAGATCGCATAAACAAAAGATTAAAAATGTTTCAATGCGTGTTAAGGATAATGAGTTATTCATATTTATCGAGGCAACTAGTTCATTGGCTTTAGAAAAGGGACTATTTAAGAAAAATGCAGACTTTTTCGAGGATATTTTTTCTATCAAGCCAGTTCTTAAAGAAAATAGCAGAATATAGGAGGCACTATGGCTAATATCAATTTGTTTGATTCAAAATACTATGATAATAGAGAACTTAGCTGGCTAAAATTTGAACTAAGAGTTTTAAATGAGGCTATGGTTAAGGAATTGCCTATATTGGAGAGGATTAAATTTATTAGTATTACATCTTCCAATTTGGATGAGTTCTTCATGGTTCGAGTTGCCTCTTTAAAGGATATGGAGCATGCGGGATACACAAAGCCTGATATTGCAGGAATGACTCCTACCGAGCAACTTATTGCCATTAATGAAAAGACTCGTGAGCTTGTGGATTTGCAATATAATATTTTTGGTAAGCATTTAAATCCAATCCTTAAGGAAAATGGAATTATTATTTACGATAAATACGAGGATTTGAATCAGGAACAGCTTGAGTATATAGATTCATTTTTTATGAGCCAGGTTTATCCTGTTTTGACCCCTATGGCTTTTGATGCTTCGAGACCATTTCCGCTTATTAGAAATAAGTCTTTGAATATCGGAGCTTTAATTGAAAAGAAAAAAGGTGTTTCTCTTGCAGGGCAAAACAACGATGATGTTGAGTTTGCTACTGTTCAAGTTCCTTCAGTTTTGCCTAGATTTGTTGGACTGCCAGCAGATGAAAAGAATCACGATTGCTTTATTCTTTTGGAACAAATCATAGAAAGGAATATGGATAAGTTATTCTTAAATTACAATGTGGTGGCAGCATCACCTTATCGAATCATGCGTAATGCTGATTTTTCAATTGATGAAGAGGGTGCTGAGGATTTGTTGCTTGAGATTGAAAAGCAAATCAAATCTCGACAGTGGGGCGAGGTTATTAGACTTGAAGTAGAGGGGTCAATAAATAAAAAGCTATTATCTATTCTCAAGAAGAATCTTGGAGTAAATGAGATTGATATTTATAAAATTAAAGGACCTATTGATTTGACTTTCCTTATGAAGCTTTATGGAATTGAGGGAAGAGATAATTTGCGCTCCCCAAGCTTTAAGCCACAGGATAACCCTAGAATTAAAGCGGGCGAAAGCATATTTGAAGAAATTCGTAAAGGCGATATTCTGTTGCATCATCCATATGAGTCTTTTGATCCAGTGGTTGATTTTATTGCACAGGCCTCTATTGACCCGCATGTTCTTGCTATAAAGCAAACCTTATATAGAGTCAGTGGTAACTCCCCTATTATTGCAAGTCTTGCAAGGGCAGCCGAAAATGGCAAGCAGGTTACAGTTCTAGTTGAGCTAAAGGCGAGATTTGATGAGGAAAACAATATCATTTGGGCAAAGAAGCTTGAAAAGGCTGGCTGCCACGTTATTTATGGATTGGTTGGTCTGAAAACTCATTGTAAGATAGCTCTTGTAGTTCGCCGTGAGGAGGATGGCATTAGAAGATATGTCCATCTTGGAACTGGAAATTACAATGATTCCACTGCAAAGCTTTATACTGACTGCGGTATGTTTACTTGTAACGAGTCCTATGGCGAAGATGCTACGGCTGTATTTAACATGCTTTCAGGTTATTCTGAGCCTGCAAATTGGAATAAGCTTGTAGTGGCGCCTTTATGGCTTAGAGATACTTTCGTGAGACTTATTAATAGAGAGATATCTCATGCTAAAGAGGGAAAAGAAGCTAGAATTATAGCTAAAATGAACTCTTTGTGCGATAAGGAGATTATTGAAAAGCTTTACGAGGCAAGCTGCGCAGGTGTTGAGGTACATCTTATTGTCAGAGGTATTTGCTGTCTTAGGGCAAAGCTTCCATCCGTAAGTGAGAATATCCATGTCATGTCTATAGTAGGAACATACCTTGAGCATACACGTATTTTCTATTTTTATAATAATGGTGCTGAGGATTTCTATATGGGTTCGGCAGACTGGATGCCTAGAAATTTAGATCGACGTGTTGAAATTATTTTCCCTGTAGAAGACGATAATCTAAAGATTAAGGTTAAGCATATATTGGATGTTCAGTTGGCTGATAATATTAAGGCCTACGAGATGACAGAAGATGGAACATATGCTAGAATAAGACCGCTTAGGGGCAAGAAAGCTGTTGGCGCACAAGAGACTTTCTGTAAAGAATCTAAGCGAAATAATGAACCGGAGATAGACTACTTGAAGAAGAGGACATTTACACCTATCTTTGGTAACGAGGTATAGAATGTTCAATAGAAAATTACTTGCCGTTGATATGGACGGTACACTTTTTAACGATGATAAAACTATTTCTAAAGAGAATTTAGAGGCAATTACAAAGCTTTTAGATAATGGACATGCATTTGCATTTAATACTGGCAGACCAAATCATGCTTTAAAGGAAATTTTATCTGTTTATGATGAGTTTAAGCGTGATGATGTTTTTATTTTAGGTTATCAAGGTGTCATTGGTACAGAAATGAATTCGGATGTTACTTTATTTGAGGATCATCTTGATAATGATGATGCCCTTGAAGTGATTTCTGAGGTTTTAAGATGTGGCTTTACAGTTGTTACTTTTGATAATAGTCACATTTATACATTTAATGATAATTGGTTTGTTGAAAGTTATAAAAAGCTTTCTGGCGAATCGCTTGTATATTTAAATGATATTAGCGAATTAAAGGATAAAAATATTACTAAACTTATCGCTATAGATTACGATCATCCAGAACATTTGCAAGCTTTTAAAGATGAACATGCAGATGTTTATGATGACAGATTCGAAAGCTTTTTCTCACATTATGCTTTCCTTGAATATATCAAAAAGGGAACAGGAAAAGGTGATGGTATCAAGAAATTAGCTGAACACCTTGGTATTCCTATGTCAAATGTTGTGACTGTCGGTGACGAGAGAAACGACATTAGCATGGTAGAAGTAGCTGGTGTAGGTGTTGCAATGGCTAATGGAAGAGAAGAGCTTAAGGCAGTTGCTGATTACGTTACTGAAAATGATAATAATCATTCAGGCATTGCCGAGGTTATTAATAAATTTTTCTTATAAAATCGAATAAACTGTTGACGTAAGAGGTTTTGTGTGTTAAATTACCTATGTTGTGAAAACAAAGTAGAGTATCCACTCTCACCTTAGCACCTTTGGTGACTCGGGTTTATATTTCACACAAACCTTGTTTGTGATGATTTATGGTGGATATTCTGTATCCACTATTTTTTTTATATTTTTGGAGGTAGTACCATTAGCGAATTAATGATTAATGAGCAGATTCGTGATAAAGAAGTTCGCGTAATTGGCTCAGATGGGGAACAGCTTGGCATTATGTCAGCAAGAGAGGCACAAAAGATTGCCGATGATGAAGGATTAGATCTTGTAAAGATTTCACCTAAGGCAAATCCACCAGTTTGCAAGATCGTAGATTACGGTAAATACCGTTACGAACAGGCACGCAGGGAAAAGGAAGCCAAGAAAAAGCAGCATGTTGTTGAGGTAAAAGAAATTCGTATGTCTCCAAACATCGATGCTAATGATATGAACACAAAGGTTAATGCAGCAAAGAAGTTTATCTCTAAGGGAGACAAGGTAAAGGTTACACTTCGTTTCCGTGGTCGTGAGATGGCTCATATGCAGTCAAGCAAGCACATCCTTGATGATTTTGCGGAAGCACTTGCTGACGTTGCAGTAGTGGAAAAGGCACCTAAGATTGAAGGCCGTAGCATGAGTCTGGTGCTTACAGAAAAGAAATCGTAATACAGGAGGAAAATTATCATGCCAAAGATGAAGACAAGAAGAGCAGCTGCAAAGCGCTTTAAGGTAACAGGAACAGGAAAGCTTAAGAGAAATAAGGCATACAAGAGCCACATCTTAACCAAGAAGACTACAAAGAGAAAGAGAAATCTTCGTCAGTCTGCAATCGTAGATTCAACAAACGTAAAGAACATGAAGAAAGTACTTCCATATCTCTAAAATAGATTGGAAGCTGTTATTAATTGGTTAGGAGGA
>JAILAV010000003.1 GCA_024681435.1 Pseudobutyrivibrio sp.
GAATTTGATGTAGCCCTTGGTGGAAATGACCCAACAGCTTTAGGTATTCTTGCAGCTCTTCAGATGAATCAGATGCAAGATGACGGAGTGCTAATTTACGGAATCGATGGTTCTCCTGATGGCAAATTGATGATAAATGAAGGATATTTTGAAGGAAGTAGCGCCCAAAAGCCTCTTGAAATGGCAGAAATTGCTGTAGATATGGCATATGACTATTTGGAAGGAAAGAAGACAGATAGACTGGTGATTGTACCAGTTACACTTATAACACTTGATAACATAGATGAGTTCGATATGGCGGGTTGGCAATAGTGAAGATAAAACTGTATTACGAGAAAATTAGAGATATACGATTGTTTATCATGCTGGTTAATTTTATGGCAGTTTTATTTGTTAACAGCGTGATAATCATTACCACCACAAAGGTATGCGAAAACTATAAGGCGAGAGACTTTTTGAATTCTATGGATACAATCACATGGAAGCCTATTTATGGTCTGATTTGGTCTCTAATAATAATTGCGTTATTAATTGTCTCATCATATTTTAGAGAGATAGTATTTGAGGATAATATCGTATTTACGTATGGTTCTCTAAGCTTTGATTTTATAATTAGTGTAATTCTAATTTTTGTTTTGGGATTTAATTTTAACGGCATTCTTTTCATGGTTTTTGCAAATATGATTAGTTATGCCAAGGGTAATAAGGGTAAGTATATTCTTATATCAATAGCCCTGATAAGTTACCTTTTTACAGATGCTAAATTGATATCATTGTCATACCGCATATACGATATTAATGATTATTTTGCTTACTACGATAGCAACACACATCAGTATTTAGTTATATTATTAAATCTGCTTATTTCTTTGAATATTATGCTGTTTATTATCTATTGTATTTTTCTGATTCAAAAGCAGCAGGGTACAATTGAAGAGATAAACTCATTAAATAGTGAAATACAAAAGGCTAACGCAGATTTGAAAAATGCCAATGACCAACTGGAAAAATATGCAAAGATTACGGAGCACATGGGTGAAACCAGAGAACGTAACAGGCTAGCCAGAGAAATTCATGATACTTTAGGTCATACACTTACAGGCCTTTCAGTTGGAATTGATGCTTGTATTGCAACAGTTGATGTGGCACCAGATGCCACCAAAAAACAATTAGAAAACCTTTCAGAGGTGGCAAGAAATGGGCTTATAGAAATTAGGCAATCAGTATCAGAACTTAAGCCAGATGCCATAGAAAGATTAAATCTTGATTCTGCAATCACAAAGATGATTACAGATATGAAATCCATCACCGATGTTGAAATATTTTTCGACTGTAAGGTGGATCAGATGAAGTTTGATGAAGACGAAGAAATGGCTATTTATCGTGTGATTCAAGAAAGTCTAACCAACGCCGTCCGTCATGGCAAGGCAAAGAAAATATGGATTGTTATGGACAAGACCGATTACATGGTAAACCTTGAAATAAAAGACAATGGAATTGGTTGCGACAATATCATCAGTGGATTTGGTACAAAACACATCGCTGAGCGTATAAGAATGCTAGGGGGCTCAGTGGAGTTTTCAAGTGATAAGGGGTTTTGTGTAAAGGCGCAAATTCCAATCAGATGGGGTGAAGAATATGATTAATGTATTAGTGGCAGATGACCAGGAATTAATTCGTCAAAGTCTGCAAATCGTTTTGAACACAAAGGAGGATTTGAATGTTACTGACACTGTGTCTAATGGCCAGGAAGTTATCAAAAGTGTCAGAACTAATCCACCAGATGTTATTCTCATGGATATTCGTATGCCAAAGATGGATGGTGTTCAGTGTACAAAAATTATTAAGGAAAATTATCCTGATATTAAAATCATTATTCTTACAACATTTGATGATGATGAATTCGTTTTCAACGCTTTAAAAAACGGAGCAAGCGGATATTTGCTTAAGGGTGTTTCCATGGACGAATTGGAAGAGGCAATCAAAACTGTTTATTCAGGTAGAGCGATGATTAATCCTGACATTGCCACAAAGGTTGTAATGCTTTTCAATCAGATGGCTAATCAGAATTTAAAGGTGGAGGTTGATAAAAAGATTGAAGCCCACATCACAAAGACTGAATGGAAGGTGATTGAGCAGGTGGAGCAAGGTGCTTCCAATAAAGAGATTGCTAAAAATTTGAATCTGTCTGAGGGAACGGTTCGAAATTACATCAGTACTATCCTTGATAAATTAGATCTACGAGATAGAACACAGCTGGCAATTTGGGCTGTGCAGGCTGGCATAGTTAATCAGTAGTGGAGCAGTTAGATGAAAAAATATAAGTGGAGAATAATAGCCGGGGCGGTAATTGTAATTGCTTTAATTACTGTGGCGATTTTTTATAACCATAAGCAGAGGAATACCCTGGAGGTGGCTATATTTGCAGGAAGTTATTGGGATGTGGCAAACGCTAATTCATACGTAATTATTGATGAGGCAATATCGCGGTTTGAGGAAGCTCATCCTGGAGTGACAGTTCATTACTATAGTGGTATCCGCAAGGAGGATTACTCAGAATGGTTTTCTAGAAAGGTTCTTACTGGAGATGAGGCAGATGTGTTCTTGATTCTCGGCGAGGATTTTAATGAATTTGCAGAGCTTGGGGTAATGAAGAATCTAGACTCGTTCATCAAAAACGACAGTAGCTTTGATGAAAGTAGATACTATGAAACATCCTTAAAGTCAGGGCAATATCAGGGCAATCAATATGGACTGCCGTATGAGACAGTGCCTACTCTTATGTTTGTAAACAAGTCTTTATTAAATCGAGAAGGACTGGATGTTCCAGAAAATAATTGGACCTGGGACGACATGTATAATATCTGCGAAAAGGTTACAAGAGATTTCGACGGTGATGGTATATTAGATCAGTTTGGAACCTATAATTATGGATGGACAGAGGCTGTCTATTCTAATGGTGCCAACCTTTTTAATGAAAACGGAACTAAGAGCTACTTCAATGATGAAAAGGTTGTTGAGGCAGTAAAATTTACAAAGAAGATTGCAGATTTAAACAATGGCACCAGAGTTACAAAGGACGATTTCGATGCTGGTAATGTGGCTTTTATGCCTCTGCCATTTACAGAATATCGAACCTATAAAACATACCCTTATCGAATCAAAAAATATCGAAAGTTCCAGTGGGATTGTATAACTCTTCCAGCTGGTCCAAATGGTGGTAATGTTTCGGCAGTTAATTCCCTTTTAATGGGAATCAGCAATAGAACTAATAACGAAAAGCTGGCATGGGAATTCCTAAAGCTAATGACCTACGACTCCCAGACTCAGTCGGAAATCTTTGAATACTCTCAAGCGGCATCAGCTATAAAGTCTGTGACAGAATCACAAAAGACAGCAGATATTCTTGCGGAAGATATGGAGAAAAACGAAAAGGTAATCGACAACAAGGTACTTAGTAAGATGATTGAGTACGGCGCTGTCACGCCAAAGTTTTCAAAGTACAATGATGCACTGGCTCTGGCGGATAATGAAATAAATGATTTGATATCCAATGGAGATAACGTAGAAAATTCCCTTAGAATTTTGCAGCGGCAGATAACTGCTTTCCTAAAACGATAAATAAAGATAAAAGAAAGTCCCAAGCAAGCGCTTGGGACTTTTGTTACGGGAATTAGTATTCGCCGTTTTTGTACTTTGTAATAAGCTTTTCGATACGACCATATGGGTTGAGAAGCTCTGAGATTGAGCACTCGTGGTTGAGAGTATCGATGATGTAAGCGATGTACTTAGACATATCACATTTGATGAAGTAATCCTTGTTAAGAACTTCTTCTGTAAGATATGTAAGGTTTGTAGTAACAACCTTGTAAATAATTCCGTCTTCAACGGCCTTGTCAAATTTAGCCATACCGTTTGTGAAAAGACCAAATGTAGCTACTACGAAGATACGCTTTGCATTACGCTTCTTGAGCTCTGTAGCAACATCTATCATTGACTCACCTGAAGAAATCATATCATCTACGATGATAACGTCCTTACCAGCAACGTCATTTCCAAGGAATTCGTGAGCGACGATTGGGTTACGGCCATCAACGATGCGGCTGTAATCACGACGCTTGTAGAACATACCAACATTAACACCAAGTACTGAAGCCATATATACGGCTCTCTTTGTACCACCTTCATCTGGAGAGATGATCATAAGGTTATCATTGTCGAGCTTTAAATCCTTGCAGTTCTTAAGGATGCCCTTAAGGAACTGATATGTAGGAGATACTGTCTCAAAACTGTGAAGTGGAATAGCATTCTGAACACGTGGATCGTGAGCATCAAATGTAATGATGTTATCAACACCCATGTTAACAAGTTCCTGAAGTGCCATTGCACAATCAAGGGATTCACGACCGCTACGACGGTGCTGACGTCCCTCATATAAGAAAGGAATAATAACAGTGATGCGCTTTGCCTTTCCCATTGCTGCAGCGATAATACGCTTTAAGTCGCAGAAGATATCGTCTGGACTCATGTGGTTCTCGTGACCACATACTGTGTAAGTGAGGCTATAGTTTGTTACATCTACAAGAATGTATAAATCAAGACCTCTAACAGACTGCTTAATTTCCCCCTTTGCCTCACCTGAACCGAAACGTGGGCAATCAGCTTCAACGATATAAGAATCGCTTCTGTAACCTGCAAGTGTAATGATAGACTGGTCGCTCTTGCGCTCCTGTCTCCATTTAAGTAAGTAGTCATTAACCTTCTCCGAAATAGCTGTACAGCTCTTATGAGGTATTAGACCTAGCTCAGCCATAGGTGGTGTGTTTTCCAACACGATTTCATTGTTTGGCATGTTTTGCTCCTTGATAGTATTAAATTATTTATTTTGATATTACTTTTTTAATGCGAATATCATTGCCTATGAGTTTAATTACATCATAGTTTGAAAATACTCGCGAAGTAATACGTTCGCTGTATGTGTCTCTCATTTCTTCGAGAGAGAGATTAGTGGAAATAATAGTTGATTTGTTGCGAAGTAATCTTTCATTTAAACATTGGAATAAGCGAGCAGTAGTGAATGAGTTCTGGAATTCTGTGCCTAAGTCATCAATGATTAATAAATCGCAATCAAATATATGATCATGAAGATCTGCCACATCGGTATTCTTCTTAAAAGTCTGTTCTTCAAAAACTCTAAAAAGTTCACTAGAAGTAAAGTAAATAACTGATACTCCCTGGTCAAGTAGAGCCTTTGCTACGCAGTTGGATAAGAATGTCTTACCACATCCCGTACGTCCTAGCAACAAGAGATTACCACCTTTTTTCTTGAAATTTTGCACAAAATTAGTGGCTCTTTCTAGGGCTATTTTAGCATTTGAGCGTGCACTAACATCAGAACCTTCTTCAAAAAAGTCCTCATCATAAACATTTAAATCAAAAGCGTTGAAGTTTTCTTTAGATAGAATATTGCTGATATTAGACTGTTTGTAAACGATATTGATGGCTGCTTGCTTGAAGCAATGACAGCGCTTACCGTTGATGTAGCCAGTATCTTTGCAGTCAGGACAGTCATAAGGTGGCTCAAGATAATCTACAGGAAAACCTGCAGATTTAATAAGCTCCATACGACGTGCCTTAAGGCCTTCCAGCTTAGCTTTAGAATCTGCTGATGCAGATGAAATATCCTTGCCATTGAAGATAGCAGTGATAGATGAAATAGAAACCTTTGACACTTCCTCATCTAACTGAGAAAGTGCAGGGATGGCAGAGTATAGCTCTTTTGTACGATAAGAAACAATTTGATTATTTCTAGCTTGCTTATGATTATATTCACGCATAAGTGCATCGTATTGTTCATTTGATAATGCCATATATTACCTCCCTTTAATTTCCAAGTAATTTTTTCTCTAAGGCATTGAAGTCGTAATCCTGGCGCTGCTCAAAATTAAGAAACTTATTGTTAGTTTTAGCTTTAGAGTTGTTGCCAGAAGTCTGCTGGAACTTTGTTCTTGAAGCAGAAGCATTAGAAAGCTTTTCAAGTGTAGCGCTGGCAAAATTCTGGTCTAACTGTGAAACATCATCCAAAGTTCTAACAGATGCTTTGTGCCATCTTGAAAGAATGCTGTCTGCGTATTTAAAGCTTGGTTTATTAGTAGCAGTAATTGTGCGCTCGCAAGCCTCACGAATAATGTCTAAATCAAAACTGAAGGTATTAGTCCACTTGTCGATGTAGTTAATCTCAGAGTCAACAAGCTCTCTGTTACCAATACCAAGAGACTTCTTAATTGTGTAGATAGTATTAGTGTACTTGCTGCTTGATTTTCTAGCGCCCTCAACAGTAGTGATGCCGTCTTCAGCCCAGTTGCGAGCAACAGTATCCATGTAGTGAATGCTGCTGTGGCCATTGTCGATACAAGTCTCAATAAGAAAACGAATGAGATCAACACTCATGTGTAATCCGTCATACCAGAAAAGTAGAGTGTTAGTATCTGTACTTGATAAAGGTCTCTTAAGGTAAGTCTGTGTCTCAAATAATAAATCTGAAACGGCAGCCTCATCCTTAAAGGCGTCAAGCTGGTCAGCACTGTAGCTAGGCTTGATTGGTGTTGCCATCTTTGGAGCAACAGTATTTGTAACCGCACTATGTGAAACTGCAGGCATAGGCGCTGCAGAATTGTTTACTGATGTGAATGAACCGCTTCCATTCACATCCTCTAGATAGATTCCTGAAAGTTCATTATCTGCCGAGTACTCAAGACGAAGCAAGCCTACTTTCTCCCAATAAGTAAATGCTCGCATTATGTCCTTCTCTGTGTGGTCTAAGCAGTCCGCCAACTGTGAGAGTGAAAAATCATAATCCTCTCTATTTAGACAACGTAACAGATAAAGATAAATCTTTACGTACTCGCCATTGGCATCTTTCATGAAATCATCAATAAAAGTATTAGAAATGCAAGTAAAACCAGAATTATTACTGGTGTGAAGCATGATGTCAGCCATTTGTTATATCCTCTCCCTCGAAACTGAGTCAAATTATATCAAAGTAATTTTAAAAAGAAAAGGGTCGAGGGGTCGCAAACCCTTGTAAATAAAGGGTTTGTGGCATCTGTTGATAATGTGGATAAGTATCTTAAAACCTAGAAAAAAGGGCATAAAAAAATCCACATTTTTGCACGACATAAGCAGCGTAAAAATGTGGATAATGTGGATAACTATTCTGAAAGTAGGTGTTCGCCCACTAAATACACGTCTCCGGCACCCATAGTTATCAACAAATCATTGTTCAAAAGATTTTTTGATAAATATTTTTCGCAGGCGTCAAATGAGCCTAGATAATGTACCTCTGTTCCAAGCTTTTCGATTCTATCGGCAATGTCCTTTGAACTTACGCCGTAGATATCTGGCTCTCTAGCTGCATAAATATCAGCAAGAAGTACCACATCTGCCTTGCTAAGAGATGATGCAAAATCATCTAAGAAGCTAAGTGTACGAGTGTATGTGTGTGGCTGGAAGCAAACAATGACTCTATTGTGTGGATAGTTTGCAGCAGCTGCAAGGCTGGCTGAAATCTCTGTTGGGTGATGAGCATAATCATCAACAACAGTGGCGCCCTTGTAGGTTCCCTTTAACTCAAATCTTCTGTGAGCTCCACCAAATTTCTTAAGGCCTGTCTTAATGCAATCGTAAGAAATGCCCATTTCCATTGTAAGAGCAATAGCTGCAAGAGCATTGGAAATATTGTGGTCTCCAGGAACATTAAGGCTTACCTGTTCAAGCTCTTTACCATTAAATATAGGTGTGAAGCTTGCAAAGCCCTTTTCATTATAGGAAATGTTTGTAGGATAAATATCGCAATTTCCATTTAATGAGTATGTGATAATTTTGCATTTAAGGCCTTCAGTAAAGTATTTAACATCATCTATATCATTATTAATGATAAGTATTCCATTGTCAGAAGTATTTCCTGCAAATTTCTTAAATGAAGCTCTGACGTTTTCAAGATTCTTAAAGAAATCCAAGTGGTCAGCTTCAACATTAAGGATGATATTGTATTTTGGGAAGAATGAATGATAGCTATTTGTGTATTCACAAGCCTCAGTGATAAATACATCACTGTCGCCAACGTGAACATTACTATGAATAGCATCTAAAATTCCACCGACAGAAATTGTAGGGTCATCTGCAGTCTCTAGAAGAATCTGGCTAATCATTGATGTAGTAGTAGTCTTACCGTGAGTTCCTGCTACAGTGATTGAGCGACTATAGTTCTCCATAATTTCGCCCAGAAGCTCAGCTCTTGTAAGCATAGGTTTTTTAGATGCAACTGCAGCTGCAAACTCTGGGTTATCCTCACGGATTGCAGCAGTGTAAACAATTAAGTCGATATCTTCTGTGATATTTGCTGCTGCCTGTGGATAACTTATCTTGGCGCCAAGTGCTTCCAAATGCTTTGTAAGATCTGAAGAATCTCTGTCTGAACCGGAAATGGTAAACCCAGCACCGAGCAAAATCTCAGCCAAACCGCTCATGCTGATACCTCCGATTCCTATGAAATGTACATGAATTTTGTTGTTAAAATCAATCTTATACATATGTATTCCTTCTTTAATAATTCATAATCACAGCACTCCTTACTGTAAACCCAAACGTAAATAGTTGCAAGTAACATAGGCCAAATTATATAAAATGACGGGGAATTGTCTAACTATTGCTAAACATTTGGTAAAAAATTATGAATATTATTGCGCCAAAAAAGGCTGTTTGTTATACTAATTTCATAGAAATGGGAATTTTTAAACAAATTTTGCTGATTTGTTAGTTGATTTCCTTAAATTTTCTTTATTGGGGAGTGCTAGGGGTTTTATGGGGCACATCCTTGACTGACACCATGAGAAAGGCAGATGATAGGATGATTAGAAAAGAGATGATTGCAATGCTTCTCGCTGGCGGGCAGGGAAGCAGACTCGGAGTATTGACCTCTGACGTAGCAAAGCCAGCTGTTTCTTTTGGAGGAAAATATCGTATTATCGATTTCCCTCTATCAAATTGTATCAATTCAGGTATTGATACGGTTGGCGTACTTACTCAGTATCAACCATTAGTCCTAAATTCTCATATCGGAATCGGTATCCCTTGGGATTTGGACCGAAATAATGGAGGCGTTACGATTCTGCCTCCTTATGAGAAGGGCGATACAAGTGAGTGGTATTCAGGTACAGCCAATGCTATTTTCCAAAACTTGAAATACATGGAAAACTATAATCCAGAGTATGTGCTTATCCTTTCTGGTGACCACATATATAAGATGGATTATGAAGCTATGCTTGATTTTCACAAGGCAAAAGGGGCAGATGTAACAATCGCTGTTATCCCTGTTCCAATAGAGGAAGCTTCACGTTTCGGTGTTGTTATCACTGACGACGAAAAACGTATAAGCGAATTTGAGGAAAAGCCACCTCAGCCTAGAAGCAATTTGGCTTCAATGGGTATATATATCTTCAGTTGGGCAGCCTTAAAGGAATCATTGCTTGCACTTAAGGACCAGAGTAATTGCGACTTTGGTAAGCACGTGTTGCCTTATCTTCATGAGAAGGGTGCACCAATGTATGCTTACGAGTTCAATAGCTATTGGAAAGATGTAGGAACTCTTGGTTCATATTGGGAAGCCAATATGGAGCTTATAGATTTAATTCCAGAGTTTAACTTATACGAAGAATTCTGGAAGATATACACTAATCAGAATATCATTGAGCCACAGTTTGTTGCTGGTTCAGCAGTGGTTGAAAAAGCTATTGTTGGAGCAGGTGCTCAAATATACGGTGAGGTATACAATTCGGTTTTAGGTGCCGGCGTTGTAATTGATGAGGGAGCCGTTGTCAGGGATTCCATCATCATGGAAGGTGCATCTATAGGAAAGAATTGTGTCATAGATAAATCGATTATCGCAGAAAATACTGTTATCGGCGACGGAGCAAAGATAGGACAGGGACCAGAGGCAGAGAGCAAATTAAATGCCAGCATTTATTCCTTTGGACTTGCTGTTATCGGAGAAAATTCCGTTATTCCGGCAAATGTTACTATTGGCAAAAATACAGCTATCAAGGGCGAGACTAGCGAGGCAGATTATCCTGGCGGGGAGTTGGCTAGTGGTGGTTACATTATCAAGGCAGGTGATCGATTATGAAAGCATTAGGTATTATTCTAGCAGGTGGAAACTCAAGCAGAATGCATCAGCTCACTGAAAAGCGAGCTATTGCAGCTATGCCGGTGGGCGGAAGTTACAGATGTATAGATTTTGTCCTTAGTAATATGACAAATTCTCATATACAGACAGTTGCTGTGTTATCGCAGTACAATGCAAGGTCTCTAAATGAGCACCTTAATTCATCAAAGTGGTGGAACTTTGGTAGAAAGCAGGGAGGCCTTTTCCTGTTTACACCAACAGTAACGACTAATAATAGCTGGTGGTACAGAGGTACTGCAGATGCTATTTGGCAAAATATTGATTTCTTGAAGAAAAGACATGAGCCTTATGTTATTATTGCAAGTGGTGATTGTGTTTACAAACTAGATTTCAATAAGGTATTGGATTTCCACATTCAAAAGCAGGCTGACATCACTGTGGTTTGCGCAAAGCTTCCAGAGGGTGATGACATTAATCGCTATGGTGTGGTAGAGATGGACAGAGATGACAGAATAACAGAGTTTGAAGAAAAGCCTATGGTTGCAAATTCAGACATTGTTTCAGCAGGTGTCTATGTCATCCGAAGAAGAGCCCTTATAGATTTGCTTGAAGAATGCAATAAAGAGGGCAGATACAACTTTGTAACAGATATTCTCATTAGATACAAGAACATGAAGAAAATCTACGGATACAAAATGGAAGGCTATTGGGCCAACCTTGCAGACGTAGATAGCTATTTCAAAGCTAACATGGATTTCCTTAGAAAAGATGTTAGAGATAGCTTCTTCCACACAGAGCCTGGAGTATTCTCCAAGACTCACGACCTACCACCTGCCAAATACAATACAGGTTCCAAGGTCACAAACTCACTTGTCGCTGGAGGTTGTATTATAAACAGCACTGTTGAGAATTCTGTACTATTTAAAAAGGCGTTTGTTGGAAACAATTCAGTTGTTAAAAACTGCGTAATTTTAAATGGAGCATACATTGGGGACAACGTGCACGTAGAGAATTGCATTGTTGAAAGCCATGAAACATTGCTCAGCGGATCCACATATATAGGGGAAGATGGAATTCGCATAGTAACCGGAAACAAGAATAGATACGACATGCCAGTTGGGGAGGTATAACACAATGCAAATTACAGACATTAGAATTCGCAAAATCGAAAAAGAAGGCAAGATGAAAGCAGTTGTTTCTGTAACCATCGATGAGGAGTTTGTAATTCACGACATCAAGATTATTGAAGGAGACAAGGGACTATTTATAGCAATGCCATCAAGACGTGGTTCAGAGGGTGGCTATAAGGATATTGCTCATCCAATTCGCTCAACAACAAGAGAGCAGATGCAGACAATGATCCTTAACAAGTATAAGGAAGAGTTCCCAGAGTAAGATTTATGTTTTTAATTGTTGGTCTAGGCAACCCAGAAAGAAAGTACGAAGGAACCAGACATAATGTTGGTTTTGAAGCCATTGATGCCATCTCTAAGCATTTTGGCATAGAGGTTAATCACAAAGAAAATAAAGGAATTGTGGGAAAGGGTATCATTAACGGCAATAAAGTAATACTGGTAAAGCCTCAGACTTATATGAACCTTAGTGGTGAATGTGTTCAGCCATTATGTGATTATTACGATGTTGACCCAGAGACTGAGCTGATTGTAATTTCAGATGACGTGTCTCTTTCTACCGGAAATATCCGTGTGAGAAAAAAGGGCAGCGCAGGTGGACATAACGGATTAAAGAATATTATTCAGATGCTGGGTTCCAATGTATTTCCACGCATTCGCGTTGGCGTTGGCGAATGTGAGAATGGCGACATGGTTAGTCATGTGCTTGGGCGTTACAACGAAGAAGACCGAAAGAAAGTGGATGATTCCATGGAAAAGGTTATTGGCGCTTTAGAACTATTTTTACAAGACGACTTAGATGGAGCTATGAATAAGTACAACGTAAAAGAAAAGGTAGATTAATTCAGTTAGCTCGTACGATTAGTACGGGCTAATTTCTTGGGTTTTGTTATTTACAATAACATATTGTTATTCTATACTTTACTTTATAATGGAATAGATTTATTTACATGTAAACGCTTAAGAGGAAAAGGGAGAATTATGTACGAAACAAGTATAGTATTCAATGTTAAATTTTTGGGCTCTGTTGACATTACATGCAATGGCACTCCTATTGTGCTAGAAAGGAATAATACAACAAAAGTTAATCAGCTTTTTCAGATGCTTTTGTATCATCAGCACGGAGTGGCAAGAGATCAAGTAATTTATAATCTTTTCCACAATGAGGATATTGCAGATGAGTCAAATAGCCTCCGTGCTATTGTTTTCAGACTCAGAAAATCATTGGGAGCGTTGGATATTCCAGATGAAGATTATGTCTACATTAAAAGAGGCACATACAGTATTTCACCTATGGCTCAGGTTGAGTGCGATGCGATTAAGTTCGAAGAACTTGCAAAGCAGGCTTTATCATCAGAGGACGCCAACCATCAGCAAGAGATATTAGAGGAAGCTATTGAGCTATATAAAGGAGATTTCCTTCCAACACTTAGCGGATATGAGTGGGTAGTTACTACTCAGGTTAGATTAAAGAGGCTTTTCGACAGATGTATTAAGCAGCTTCTTGAAATCTACGATTTACAAAAAGACTACAACAAGATGTATAAAATTAGTCATAGGGCTAATGATATTTATCCATATGACGGATGGCAGACTTACGAGATGAAGTCTCTTATTGAGACTGGCAAGACAAAGGATGCCCTTAAGTTATACGAAGATACTGAGACATTAATGTTTGAGGAGCTTGGAATATCAGTTTCTGCAGAAATGACAGAGCAGCTTGATAGACTTGGTTCTCAGATTAAAAACAATACAGATTTAATCAGCGAGGTAAAGAAAAATCTTGATACCTCTAAGGAAGAGATTGAGGGTGCATTCTCATGCACATATCCTATATTTGTAGAAAGCTACAGATACATTAAAAGAGTAATAAGACGTTCAGGCCAGGCAGCATGGCTTATGCTTTGCACCATCACTGATGGTAAAGGCTTTGCGTTGGATGATTCTGATAGATTAGACAATTTATCCGAGGAGCTTGCAGAGGCCATTCGAGTTTCTGCTCGTGGTGGCGATATGTTTGCTAGATACAGCAAGAATCAGTACATAGTACTACTTCTAGATATTACTCAAGAAGATTGTGTTTTGGTTCAGGCCAGAATCAATGAGAACATGAGCAAGGAATCTAGAAAGAGATACATAAAATATAATTTAGCACCGGTTAATCTCGCCAGTGCAGGAACTGATAACGATACTGCAGAGCTTCAGGACATGGTTAAAGGGGATAAATAATGTCAATCTCAGATAGAATGAAAAGAACAAGTAATTGCGTTGCAATTAATATAGATAACAAGGAATCATTTGAAGGGGATTTATACAATTGCTTTCAGGAGGAACCTATAAGGTTTTGTGACGTACATGATTTTTTTATAATCGTTAATTCGTTATTAGATACTATAGAGTATCCTGCCCAAAAGGTAAAATATAGGGCTTTTAAAAAGACCCTACCTACACTTAAGCTCATCGATGTTAGAAGCGATGAGAAGCTTTTTGACACTGATGTTATATTAGACAAGTGCAAAACGGATGCTTATGTAATTATGGTAACTAGCAGAGATAATGCAACATGGCAGGGTAAGCTATATAAGCAATCAGAAGATAAAGAATTTAGCTTTAACAGTGAGGTAGAGCTGATTCGTTTATTAAAATAAACCCACGGACAGCGGGAGGAAGCAAATGAAGCGATATAGATATTTGCTTTCACTGATTGTTCTGAGTCTTAGTTTTGTCGCCTGTGGCGATCAACTACCGGCATATTCAGATGGAACGGTTCAAGAGTCTGGTAGCAGCGAAGCTATTGCAAAGGAGTCAAAGGGCACCAGAAGTAACAGCATTCGCGTGTTAACGCCAGAGGCTTCGGGTTCCGAGGTCTACTCAAATGACGATGCAACAATTGATGCAAGCAATTCCAGCGACGGATATGTAATGGTTAAGTACACAGGATCGGCGGCTAAGGTAAGAATGCTAATAGAAACACCAGCAGGCAATACTTACAATTATCTGATGGATTTGGATGGCACCTATGATGTCTATCCTCTTTCAGAAGGAAATGGTACTTATAAGATTGGTGTCTACGAGAACTTACAAGGTGACCAATATGCAGTAGCATTTACTCAGTCAGTGAACGTAACTCTAAAAGATGAATATAGTATGTACCTGTATCCAAATGCTTATGTGAATTTTGATGCAAGTTCTGCGGCAGTTAAAAAAGGACAGGAACTGGCGGCTAGTGCTAATTCAGATTTGGAAGTGGTTCAAAATGTTTATAAGTACATCACAAAGAACATTTCTTATGATCAACAGAAGGCCGATACAGTTCAGACCGGTTATATCCCAAAGGTAGATAACACATTAGCAAGTGGAAAAGGAATATGCTTTGATTATGCATCGTTGATGGGTGCAATGCTTAGATCACAGGGAATTCCTACCAGACTTGAAATTGGCTATGCGGGAACGGAATATCATGCATGGATTTCAGTCTACATTAAGGATTCAGGTTGGATTGACAAGATAATCCAATTCGACGGAAAGAGCTGGACAATGATGGACCCAACTTTAGCATCTTATGCATCTAGCAGTACAGTTAAAAAATATCTAAATGACGATACATATTATCAATTAAAGTTTAAATATTAAGGGTGTAAAAATGAGCGAAAAATCAAGAAAGAAATTATCTTCTGAGGAGTTATATGCTTTTTCTGATGAAATGGGCATGATGATTTCCAGCGGTGTGTCTGCTATTCAAGGCGTCACAATGATGCTGGATGAATCTCAAGGCGGAGAGGAAAAAGAACTTCTCACTCAAATGGAAAAAACTGTAGGGGAGACCGGGTCTTTATCTAAGGCTATCGAAGGCACAGGAGTATTCCCAGATTATTTTGTGGAGATGGCAAAGATGGGCGAAGCCACAGGTAAGATGGATTCAGTCCTTAACAATTTGGCAGCCCACTATTCCCGTGAAATGGCAATCAGCAATGCTATTCGTAGCGCTGTAACTTACCCGCTTATGATGGTGGCAATGATGTTAATCATAATCGTTGTTCTTGTTACAGAGATTATGCCAGTATTTAACAGAGTATTTAAGCAGCTTGGTGGAACGATGGATGGTCTTTCAGCAGGATTTCTTGCTGTGGGAACATTTATGAAAGACCACGGAGTTATCTTACTTTTAATCCTTTTAGCAATAGTGATTTATGTGATTGTTTTAAACAAGACTAGCTGGGGAAAGAATCATCGTAACGGCATTCTTTACAAGAGCCGTCGCTTTAAGTCAATTCATTCTAAAATCGCAACTAGCCGCTTTGCATCAGCTATGGCTATGACACTTTCAAGTGGTATGGACGTTATGCAGGCCCTTGAGGTAAGTGGAAGAATTGTTGAAGCTCCTGATTTTGAGGTGAAGGTTGAAAAGTGCAAGGATTCCTTTGCTGAGACAATGGATATCGGAAAAGCTTTTTCACTTTCTGGAATTTTTGGCGGATTATACGGACGTATGGCTATACTTGGTGCCAAAACAGGTAACATGGAAAATGTTTTGGAAAAGGTTGCTACAACCTACCAGGAAGAAGCTGACGAAGAGATAAATGATTTGATTGCAGTAGTTGAGCCTACACTTGTTATTGTTCTTTCAGTAATCGTAGGTATCATATTGCTTTCAGTTATGTTACCACTTTTGAACATTATGTCGGGGATGATTTAACATGTCAAAAACTAGATTTGGAAGCCTAGACGGCATTCATCAAATCAAAAAGAAGAATTTTGCAGAGAGCACAATGATATCTGTGGCATTATTTCTTCTCATATTTGTAGTGTTTATGTTTGCAGTGTCCAGAGCATCGTCAGGGTCTATTCAAGAGCAAAGACAAAGCCTTTCAGATGCAATCGACAGGGCAATTATTCAGTGCTACGTTACTGAAGGCAGATATCCAGAAAGCTTCGATTATCTTCAGAAGAACTATGGAATTATCTATGATGATGAGCAATTCAGGGTGGATTATGTAATCTACGGCTCAAATATGAAACCAGATGTAACAATAATTAATCTTAAGTAGGTTGAAAGGAGCAGCTTTGAAAAAAGGGCGACTAAATAAACATAATATAGACATTATGTTTCTAATGGTACTTTTTTTGATATTCACCTTTTCTGCGGTGAGTGTTCTTTTGATGGCTGTAAATTCATATAAATCAGTTGTTTATGCCAATGAGACCAATGCAAATGCCAGAACTGCCACCTCTTTTATTCGAGAGGAAGTTAGACAGCATGATTCAGAAGGCTTGGTTGGTGTGGATTCAATGGATGGAGTAGACTGTATCAAAATGTATGCAGCAAGCGGATACAGTCTTTATATCTATGAGTATCAGGGATATTTAATGGAGCTTGAGGCCAAGGATGGAGCAGGAGCGACACCTGATTTTGGCAACAAGATTTTGGAAATCAATTCCATGAAGATATCAGAAGAAGATGGATTGATAAATGTAGTAATCCAGGATAAGTCAGGCAGTGACCAGACTGTTAGCATCGGTGTTAAGTCAGCGGAGGTGGAATCAGATGAAGAATAGAAATAATGGTTCCCGAATTTTCATGACTGAGCTGATGTTTGCCATATTGTTTTTTATAATAGTTTCGGCTATTTGCGTTCAGTGTTTTGCTGGCAGCTTTGCAAAAAGCAGGGAGGCCAAGGAACTGACAAACGCAATTAATCTGGCAAGCAATGTAGCAGAAGAATATTTGGTGCAGGATGATTATCAGGGATTTACAAATTATTATGACAGCGCGTGGAATTTAACAGATGATGAAAATGGCGCTTACAAAGTTACAAGTCTTGTGAAAGAGGCTGAAAGCAAGGGGCAATGCCAATCTATGCACGTGGTGGTTTCTACCATGTCAGATGAGGAAATATATTCACTTGTAGTAGAGAAGGCGCTTAAGTAGGAGAAGCCATGGAGCAAAGAAAAAAAGAAAACAGATCAATAATAAATATTGGCACCTCCTTAATGGTGGTTATTCTCATAGGTATGGCTTTTGCGGTTATTGCAGCTTTGGCCATATCCTCAAGCCATAATAACTACAATCTAAGCCAAAAGCTAAAGGATCACACTGATGAGTATTACACAGCATCTAATTTTGCTTATGAAAAAATTGCAGCAAGTGATTGGGCGGATCAGGAATTTACCATTGATATTAATGAAAATCAGGTGTTAAATGTAAAGGTGGTTTCTCAGGAAATCACATGTTGGCAAGTGGAGAATGTATCCAACTGGGAGGCAGATAGCACTCAGCCGGTTATCACTATTGAGGATTGAGAGGGTTTTACATGAGCATTAATATAGTTAGTTATTTGACAGATGCAGTTAGAAAATACAAGGCTTCAGATGTTTTTATCGTAACAGGTCGTGAAGTATCCTTTAGAGTTAACGATTTGGTTCTTACCAGATCTGAGCTTGAAACAAACTATACAGAAAAGTCAGAGCCAGATGATGGTCCTGTAATGCCAGCATTGGCTGAAGAGCTTGTTTCTCAGATTTATGAGCTTGCAGGCCGTGATATATCAAAGTTTAAAGAGCATGGTGATGATGATTTCTCTTTTGCAATCAAGGATGTATCTCGTTTCAGAGTTAATGCATTTATGCAAAGAGGTTCTTATGCAGCAGTAGTTCGTGTCATCACATTCACTTTGCCTGATTATAAAGAATTGCTTATTCCAGAATCTGTAATTAATTTATCTAATGAGTCAAAGGGCCTTGTGCTTGTTACAGGTCCTGCAGGAAGCGGTAAGTCTACAACACTATCTTGTATCGTTGATAAAATAAATAAAAACTATAATAAGCACATCATAACATTGGAGGACCCAGTGGAATATCTTCACAGACATGGTAAGTCTATCGTGTCACAGCGTGAAATTCACTTGGATACGGACAACTACGTGACAGCACTTCGTGCATCACTTAGACAAAGCCCAGATGTAATTTTACTTGGAGAGATGCGTGATGCTGAAACAATTTCAGTTGCAATGACAGCGGCTGAGACAGGTCATTTGATTTTGTCTACATTGCACACAATTGGAGCAGCAAACACTATCGATAGAATTATTGACGTTTTCCCATCAGAGCAGCAGCACCAGATTGCCCTGCAGCTTTCAATGGTTATCAAGGCTGTTGTATCTCAGCAGCTTGTACCAGCAATTGATGGGTCGTTAGTACCAGCTTTTGAGGTTATGACTGTGACCCCAGCCATCAGAAACATGATTAGAGAAAATAAGGTTCCTCAAATTGAAGGTGTCATTTACTCTAGCGACACAGATTCAATGGTATCTATGGACTCTAGTCTTTATAAGCTTGTTAAAGATGGTAAAATTACAGTTGATACAGCAATGGAGTATGCTGTAAATGCAGAAATGTTAGGAAGAAGATTAGGAGTTTAGTTAAGAAATGGAAAGTTTTAAACCTATGTTGTTCACTTGCATGAAGAAATATAGCAAGGAACAGTTTTTCAAAGATTTAGTATCAGGAATCATTGTGGCAATCATCGCATTGCCACTTTCTATTGCCTTGGCATTGGCCTCAGGTGTAGGCCCAGAGCCAGGTTTATACACAGCTATTGTAGCTGGATTTTTAATTTCCTTCTTCGGAGGAAGTACGGTTCAGATTGCAGGACCAACAGCCGCTTTTGCAACAATCGTAGCAGGAATCATTGCCACAGATGGTATGGATGGACTTATCATTGCAACTATCATGGCAGGTATCATTCTTATAATCCTTGGAGTAATTAAGGCGGGAGCCCTTATCAAATTCATTCCTTACACAATTACAACAGGATTTACAGCAGGTATTGCAGTTACTATTTTAATTGGTCAGTTTAAGGATTTCTTCGGTGTGGATTTCAACGGAGAAAAGCCAATCGAAACAATTGATAAGTTAAAGGTATTCTTTAGCAATATTGACTCCTTGAATTGGCAGGCAACACTTGTTGGTGTTATTTGCTTAGCTGTTCTTATTATCTGGCCAAAATTCTTCTCAAAGATTCCAGCATCTATCATTGCTGTATTTGTAAGTATTGCAATTGTTCAGGGATTGCACCTTAACGTAAATACAATTGGAGTTCTTTACCCAGATTTAAAGGCAGGCTTACCAAGTTTATCTATTCCACATCTTTCATTTGCAGTAGTTAGAAATGAAATGCCTAACGCATTTACGATAGCTATTTTAGCTGCCATTGAGTCACTTCTTTCAGCAGTAGTTGCTGATGGTATGGTAAACAGCAAACACAGAAGTAACCAGGAGCTTATCGGACAGGGTATCGGAAATATCGGTTCAGTACTTTTCGGTGGTATTCCAGCCACAGGAGCTATCGCAAGAACAGCTGCTAATATTAAAAATGGCGGACGTACACCAATCGCAGGTATTGTACACTCTATTACATTATTGATTGTACTTGTTGTATTAATGCCTTATGCAAAGTTCATCCCAATGCCATGTATCGCAGCAATTCTTTTCCAGGTTGCATACAACATGTGTCAGTGGAGACCATTTACAAGACTTGTAAAGTACGCACCAAAGTCAGATATTATCGTTTTAGTACTTACTTTTGTTCTTACTGTTGTATTTGATTTAGTTGTAGCTATTGAGTGGGGCATGATTGTAGCTTGTATTCTTTTCATCAAGAGAATGAGCGAAGAGACACATGTAAATGGTTGGACATATCAAAGCGACGATGCAGAGTTTGTAGATGATTTAAGACCAGTAGAAAAAGAAATCAGAGTCTTCGAAATAACAGGACCATTATTCTTTGGTGTTTCAGATATGATTGCAGAGGACATCAACGTAAAGGATTACACAAAGGTATTAGTAATCAGAATGCGTTCAGTGCCGGCTATCGATGTTACAGCTCTTAGAGCTCTTAAGGATTTAGTTCAAAGAGCTAAGAAAAAAGATGTTACAGTAGTATTTTCTCATGTTAATGAGCAGCCTAGACACATGATGGAAAAGGCAGACTTTATCAATGAAGTGGGAGAAGAAAACTTCCAGCCTAACATCGATGCTGCTTTAGACAGAGCTGAAAAACTTATAGGCAAATAAACTATGAAAACTTTTTTAGAACCATTTGAAAATCTAACGGCAGTGGAGTCTCTTAGAGAGGCTCTGTCTCGCCGCGGGAAAATCTATGACATAACAGGGTGTGCCGACAAGGCGCACCTTATTTTTGGTATTGGGCATGACGTTAATTACAAGTTGATTATCACATCAGATGAGCTTAAAGCCAGAGAATTATTGGAGGAATATCGTTTTTACGATAATGATGCTGTATTCTTTCCTGCAAAGGATTTCTTGTTCTATCAGTCTGATATAAGAGGAAATGCTTTGACAAGAGAGCGAATGAGCGCAATCGAAGCAGTAATCAGCAACAATTCATGTACTGTAATCACAACCATAGATGCTTTGATGAATAAGCTTCCAGCCCTTTCATATTTTGAGGAGGGCGTGGTTGCTATTTCTGATACAGACACAATTGAGCTTGAGGCATTGCGCCGAAAGCTGGTTGCCATGGGCTATGAAGCAGTAGGTACATGTGAGCATCCAGGAGAATTTGCAGTTAGAGGTGGAATCATTGATGTGTTCCCACTAACAAGCGATTTACCTGTTCGTATAGAGCTTTGGGGTGATGAGGTAGACAGCATTCGTACCTATGATGCTAGCAATCAGAAATCTATCGAAAATATAAATTCTGTATTAATTTTTCCCGCAGTTGAGTTAATTCTAAGCGCTGATGAGGTGGAGGCAGGTCTTGCAAAGATTGAAGCCGAGCGAGATGAACGCTATGAAGCTTATCGCAAGGAGATGAAGACAGAAGAGGCTTATCATTTAAAGACTTATGCAGATAGAGTTGTTGAAGAAACCAGAGAGTGGGGCCTTAGTCAGGAGCTTGAAACAAATCTCACTTATTTCTGCGATAAGTTAGCTTCATTTATCGATTTCATGCCAAAGGGCACTTATGTATTTATAGATGAGGTTCAAAAGGTAATAAACAAAGGTGAGGTAACGGAGACAGAGTTTTCTGATGCCATGACAAGACGCGTTGAAGCAGGATATATGCTTAAGGGCCAGATGGAAATGCTCTATAGTGTTGCAGAGATTTTCGGTCGCATTGAAACTATGCCAACAACCTTAATGTCAGTGCTTGATGCTAAGAATAAGCTGCTTAAGTCAGCGGACCATTTCAGCATTGCAGTACAGGGTGTAAATGCTTATAACGGCAGCTTCGAGCTTCTTACAAAAGAGCTGCTTCAATACAAAAAGAGAAAGTACAAGGTCTTGCTTGTTACAAGCTCATCCACAAAGGGTCAGCGTTTGGCTGAGGACCTACTAGAGGAAGGTTTAAACGCATACTTCACTAAGGATTTAGACCATAAGATAAATCCTGGAGAGACAATGCTTTGTGTCGGAAATATTAAAAGAGGATTTGATTATCCTGATTCAGCCTTTGTAATGCTTTCTGATGGGGATATTTTTGGTCACGTTAGAAAGAAAAAGAGAAGAGTTAAAAAGTATGAAGGTGAAAGTATTTCATCTTTCTCAGATTTGCATGTAGGGGATTTTGTTGTTCATGAAAACTATGGACTTGGTGTTTATAAGGGCACTGAGCAAATGGAAGTGGACAAGGTAATTCGAGACTACATCAAAATCGAGTACGCTAAGGGAAGTAATCTCTATGTTCTTACTTCTCAGCTTGATATGATTCAGAAATATTCTGGGCCAGAGGGCAAAAAGCCAAAGCTTAATTCTCTTGGAGCTGGTACCCAGGAGTGGGCAAGAACAAAGCAAAAGGTTCAGTCGGCAGTTGGCGTTGTTGCCAAGGAGCTGGTGGATCTTTATGCTCTTCGCCAAAATACAGATGGATTTGTTTATGGGCCTGATACTGTTTGGCAGAAGGAATTTGAGGAGAGCTTCCCTTATGAGGAAACCGAGGGACAGCTTTCGGCAATAGAGGCCGTAAAGTCTGACATGGAATCCAAGAAAATCATGGACCGCTTAATCTGCGGTGATGTAGGATTTGGAAAGACAGAAGTGGCCATGCGTGCAGCGTTTAAGGCCGTGCAAGAGGGAAAGCAGGTTGCGTATCTTGTGCCAACCACAATCTTAGCCCAGCAGCATTACAATAACTTTGTTCAGCGAATGGGTGGATATCCTGTAAATATGGGACTTCTCTGCCGATTTAGAAGTGCCGCTGAGCAAAAGAAAACAATAGAGGGCTTGAAGGCTGGAACTGTGGATATTGTTATTGGAACCCACAGATTGCTTTCTAAGGATGTGGAGTTCAAAGACTTAGGACTTCTTATTATAGATGAAGAGCAGCGATTTGGTGTAAACCACAAAGAGAAAATCAAGCAGATGAAAAAGACTGTTGATGTTTTGTCTTTGTCGGCAACTCCAATACCACGAACTCTTCATATGTCCCTTGTTGGAATTAGAGACATGAGTGTCTTGGATGAGGCTCCAATGGAGCGTACACCGATTCAGACCTTTGTCTTTGAATATAATGAGGAGATGGTTCGTGAAGCCATCGTTAGAGAAATGGCCAGAGACGGTCAGGTGTATTATGTCTTCAACAGAGTGCGAGGAATACAGGACATGGCGGCGGAGATTGAGCGCTTAGTTCCTGAGGCAAATGTGGGCTACATCCACGGCCAGATGACTGAAGCAAAAGTCGAAGACGTAATGATGCAGTTTATTAATCATGAACTTGATGTTCTTGTGGCTACAACTATTATAGAAATCGGCCTTGATATATCTAACGTAAATACGATAATTATTCATGATTCAGATAACATGGGATTATCTCAGCTTTATCAATTGAGAGGTCGTGTTGGTCGAAGCAATCGTACCGCATATGCGTTTTTAATGTATCGTCGCGACAAGCTTCTTAAAGAAGTTGCAGAAAAGAGACTTGCTGCCATAAAGGAGTTTACTGACCTTGGCTCGGGATTTAAAATCGCCATGCGAGATTTGGAAATTAGAGGTGCAGGAAATCTACTTGGTGTGGAACAGCACGGCAATATGACAGCAGTAGGTTATGATCTTTATTGCAAGATGCTTAACGAGGCTGTCAAAATCGAAAAGGGTGAGGTTAAGGAAGATAACTTCAACACATCTGTGGACATCAATATCGAAGCTTACTTGCCAGACACTTACGTTTCAAACGAAGAGCAGCGAATCGACATTTACAAGCGTATCGCTGCAATTGATAGCGAAGAAGCAAGAGATGACATGCTTGATGAGCTTGTGGACCGTTTCGGAGAGCCAAAGAGATGCGTTCAGAATTTGCTTTGGGTTGCTATGCTTAGAGTTAAGGCGCACGATGCCTATGTGACAGCCATTGAACAAAAGAGTGATATCATTCGAATTGTTATGTATGAAAAAGCTAAGATAGATATTGCTCAGATACCGGCTTTGCTTGAACGCAATAACCCACACATTACATTTGCGGCAGACCCTAAGAATCCAGCATTTATATTCAACACAAGGGCAAACACCAGAATTAAACCATCAGAGGTTTTTGATTATCTTCAGGACTTTATATTAGACCTGAAATCCCTTAAGGTAGAGGACTAGAAAAGGTACCTGCGGTTGATAAAAAAATGTAGATTAACTATAATAAAAAGGCTTGAATACATATGGGCAGGGGAAGCCCAGGAGGAGTAATAATGAACGCAGAAAGAATTAGATCAGCAGGTATTGCAGCTCTTACAGCAGCAGTACTTTTAACAGGTTGTAGCAATATTAATCCAAATGCAACTCTTGTAACAATTAATGATGGCAAGGGTACAAAAGAGACTATTTCCTTAGGATACGGAAATTTCGCTGCTAGATATCAGCAGTCTATGAACGATTTATATTTAATGCCATATTATGGCGAGGGTATGTGGAAGACTGATATGACAGGTACAGGCACTACTCTTGAGGAGACCACAAAGGACGGGGTTCTCAATGATATGGAAGAGCAGTATTTAGCTAAGAAGCATGCTGCAGATTATGGTGTAGAGCTTACAGAGGAACAGAATAAGGCAATTGCTGATGCAGCTGCAAAGTTCATTAGCGATAATTCAGCTGAGTCCCTTGAAGAGATGGGCGCTACAGAGGAATACGTTAAGAAGTATCTTGAAGATAGAACAATTTACTCACTTGTAAGTGATGCAGCTAAGAAAGAAGCAGATCCTGATATTTCAGAGGAAGACTGCTGGATGCGTAAATTCACATACGTTGTTTTCGATACTACAGGCACAACAGATGAAAACGGTGGTGTAGTAGAGTTTACAGATGATGAAATTGCAGAATTAAAGTCAAATGCAAAGAAGTTATCAAAGGCAGAGGATTTCGATGCTACAGTTGAGGAGCTTGGTGTTACAGCATCTACATACTCTTACTTAAAGGGTGAGGATGCAGACGACACAATGGATATGGCAATCATCGAAGCAGCTGAAAAGCTTTCTGAAGGTGATGTTTCAGACGTTATCGAAATCGACGGAGTTGGTTATTATGTAATTCGTCTTGATGCTGATCATGATGAGGATGCTTCAAAGACAAAGAGAGAGTCACTTCAGACTGAAGCATTCAACACTCTTATGGATGGCTGGAAAGAAGAGATTACTTGGAAGGTAAATGACAAAGCATGGGACAAGGTAAAATTCAATAACTTGTTCAAGGCTCCAGCTGAGGAAGAAACTGAAAAAGAAGCAGAATAATTATGAGTTATATTTTTAACTACATTAAAAAATATAAGATAAGAGCAATACTTGCCCCACTTTTCAAAATGTTAGAGGCGATATTTGAGCTTTTGGTACCACTTGTTATGGCAGCAATCATCAACAATGGTATCGCAAGCGCAGATACCCACTACATCATTAAGATGAGTGGGGTTTTGCTTTTCTTGGCAGTAGTGGGTTTGCTGTTTTCTATTACTGCTCAATATTTCAGTGCATATGTAGCAGTATTTGCAGCAGCTGAAATCAGGAGGGATTTATTTGCAAAGATTCTTTCTTTGTCACAGAGCATGAAGGAAAGAGTTGGAGAGGAAGTACTTACCACAAGAATCACTAACGATATCAATCAAATACAAAATGCCATCAACATGGTCCTAAGATTGTTCTTGCGTTCTCCGTTTATTGTGGCTGGAGCGACAATAATGGCATTTATTGTAGATATTAAATCTGCATTAACTTTTATAGTGGTAGTTGGATTACTATCACTTATTGTATGGGCGATTATGAAATACACCTTACCTAGATATAGAGCTATTGCAGCCAGATTAGAGAAGGTGTTACATGCCACTTCTGAAAACCTAGAAGGAGCACGAGTTCTTAGAGCATTTTGTCAGGTAAATCAGGAAAAGGACTTATTTAACGAAAAGACCGGTAGCCTTGCGGGAATGCAAATTGCTACAGGAAAGATTTCTGCATTACTTAATCCTGTTACATATGTGGTTGTAAACATAGGAACAGTTCTTTTGATTTATGTGGGAATGAGAAGAGTAGACAGTGGCTTTATTCTTCAAGGTGATGTGGTTGCTCTTGTAAATTACATGGGCCAGATTTTGGTGGAGCTGATTAAGCTTGCCAACCTCATTGTACTATTAATGAAGGCATTTCCATCTGCTTATAGAGTTCAGGAATTAATGGAAATGAAGTCAGATGAAAGGACTCATATTGCTTTCAAAGATGATGTGGCTGGTGAAAACGGTAGCATTGAATTTAAGAATGTTTCATTTAGCTATCACGGCTCAAATGACTATGATATAGAAGATATATCTTTAGATGTTAAGCCAGGCACAGTGCTTGGTGTAATAGGAGGAACAGGTTCTGGAAAGAGCACGCTTCTTTCCCTAATGAATCACACCTATGACCCAACAAAGGGACAAATTATAATCAATGGTAGAGATGTTATAAGTTTATCAGACAGTGAGATTTCAAAAGTATTTGGTATAGTTCCTCAGAAAGCTCTGTTATTTAAAGGGACAGTCAAATCTAATTTGACAATGAAGAATTCTGATGTGACAGAGGATGAAATTAGGGCTGCACTTGAAACAGCTCAGGCACTTGATTTTGTTGAGGCAAAGGATGGAGCTATAAATGCCTCTGTTATGGAAAGAGGTAACAATTTCTCTGGCGGCCAGAAGCAAAGACTTACTATTGCAAGGGCTCTTATGGGCAGGCCTCAGATTTTAGTGTTAGACGATTCTGCTAGCGCTCTTGATCTTGCAACAGAAGCAAAGCTTAGAAAAGCTTTAATGAATTTATCATGGAACCCAACTATTGTTATTGTTTCTCAGAGAGCATCTTCAGTTATGGAAGCAGACCAGATTATTGTTTTGGATGATGGAAAATGCGTAGGACTTGGCTCACATGCGGATTTACTTAAGACATGCCCAGTCTACGAGGAAATATATTACTGCCAATATCCTAGAGAGGAGGCAGCAAATGAATAAAAAATCTCAAGCAAGTATATTAAATCGAGTTTTAATAGAATTAAAAAGCTATGGA
>JAILAV010000106.1 GCA_024681435.1 Pseudobutyrivibrio sp.
GGAAGCTGAGGAGCGTACAGTACAGATGCTTAACCTTTATGCAGATTTCTGCGAGGAGGTTCTTGCAATGCCTGTAATTCGTGGTCAGAAAACAGACAAAGAAAAATTCGCAGGTGCAGAAGCTACATATACAATCGAAGCACTTATGCATGACGGTAAAGCTTTACAGTCTGGTACATCACATAACTTTGGCCAGAACTTCTCAAAGCCATTTAATATTCAGTACTCAGATAAGAATAATCAGCTTCAGTATGTACACCAGACATCTTGGGGCATGACTACACGTCTTATTGGTGCTATCATTATGGTACATGGTGATGACTGCGGACTTGTTCTTCCACCACGTATCGCACCTACACAGGTTATCGTTATTCCTATTCAGCAGAAGAAGGAAGGCGTACTTGAGAAGGCAGCAGAGGTTACAGAACGCCTTGGCAAGACTATGCGTGCTAAGTTTGATGATTCTGATAAGAGTCCAGGTTGGAAGTTCAACGAGGCAGAGATGCGCGGTATCCCTGTTCGTGTAGAGCTTGGACCAAAGGATATCGAAGCAGGCAAGTGTGTACTTGTTCGCCGTGATACACGTGAGAAGATTGAGTGCCCACTTGATCAGGTAGAGGCAAAGGTAGCAGAGCTTCTTGAGACTATCCAGAAGGATATGTTCGAAAGAGCAAAGGCTCACCGTGATAGCCACATTTGGGATGCTCACAATTACGCTGAGTTTACAGAAATCGCTAATAACAAGCCAGGTTTCATTCGTGCTATGTGGTGCGGAGATGAGGCTTGTGAGAACAAGATAAAAGAAGATTTAGCTGTAACAAGCCGTTGTATGCCATTTAATGATCAGGAGCAGATTTCTGATGTTTGTCCAGTATGCGGCAAGCCAGCTAAGAAATTAGTATATTGGGGTAAAGCTTATTAATATGAATTTACCAGCAGACGTTCAAAATATTATATCGATATTAGAATCTAACGGACACGAAGCCTATGCAGTAGGCGGCTGTGTCCGTGACTGCATTCTAGGGAAAGTTCCCCATGATTGGGACATAACCACATCGGCCTTGCCTGAGCAGGTGAAGGCTTTGTTTTCGCATACTTTTGACACGGGAATAGAGCACGGAACTGTGACAGTATTGATGCATGGCATAGGCTATGAGGTTACCACCTATCGTGTGGACGGCAAGTATGAGGATGGTCGTCATCCAAAGGAAGTAACATTCACAGCCTCTCTCGAAGAGGATTTAAAGCGTCGTGATTTCACCATTAATGCCATGGCATACAATGACAGTAAGGGGCTTGTGGACTTGTTCGGCGGAGAGTCGGATTTACAGACAGGAATTATCAAGGCTGTCGGTGACCCAATGGAGCGCTTTACTGAGGACGCGCTTCGTATGCTTAGAGCCCTTCGCTTTTCTGCTCAGCTTGGATTCGAGATTGAGGCTGATACATATGAGGCTATCAAGAAGCTTGCGCCTACACTAGAGCGCATCAGTGCTGAGCGTATTCAGGTAGAAATGGTAAAGCTTGTGACATCAGACCATCCAGAGAAAATCCGTGATATCTATGACACCGGCTTGTCCAAGGTATTTTTCCCTGAGTTTGATGTGATGATGGAATGCGACCAGGTTAATAAGCACCATATTTATTCTGTTGGAGAACACACCATTGTTTCTATGACTCTTGCTCCTGCAGATAAGGTGTTGCGTCTTGCTATGATGCTTCATGATATAGCAAAGCCAGCCTGCAAAACAGTAGATGAAAATGGACAGAATCATTTTAAGATGCATCCCGTTAAAGGTGCTGAGATGGCCAGGGATTTCATGCGCCGTTTGAAGTTTGATAATGACACCACAGACAAAGTATGTATCTTAGTTAAAAATCACGATGATAGACCAGAAATCACACCACGTAATATCAGGCGATTGATAATTAGGGTGGGACGAGATAACTTTGACAGTCTTCTTGCTGTTAAGCGCGCTGACTGTCTGGCACAGAGCATGTATCATCGCGAAGAAAAACTTGCTTATATCGATGCAATGGAAAAGGAATACCACAAAATCATTGCGGATGAGGATTGTTTAGCTATTAAGGATTTAAAAGTTAGTGGCAAGGATTTGATTCAGATGGGTGTTCCCCAGGGACAAAAAATCGGAGAAATCCTAAAGGCGTTGTTTGATGAGGTAGTGGACGACCCTAATCTAAACAATAGAGATTACTTGTTGAAGCGCATAGAGGGAATGGTAAAATAGAGTTATGAAAGGGATTTTTACGAAGAAATCAACAAAGTTAATATTGTTATTATTCTGCATTATGACATTGGCGGGCTGCGGCACTCATCCTAATAATGCTACAGTCACCAATCACACAGGCTCAGCTATAAAGAATAAGACCGAGGAGGTCAAGGAAGAAACAGTAGAAGCTGAGGAGCCTATAAATACAGATTTTTATATAGTAGAAAATCTGGATATGTCAGATGAAACAATCTCGCTTTTTTCTGTAGCAGAGGCAAAGCAGTATAGATACAAATACAACATGGCTACACGTTTCTTGGATAAATTCGGAAAGAACAGTGTTTGGGCTAGCTTTACCACAGGTACAGTTGTAACAATCGGAGATTTATTGCCATCATCTGGAGCCCTTGCATCTATTCAAAAATCAGGTGATGTGTGGATTTACGAGGATTTATCTAAATATAAGCTGGATGTAGATAGAAATCTCATTAATATAGACGGCAGCAATTATAAAATAACATCTACCACAAAGGCGTATTCGGATTCAGAGAAGATACTGCTTTCAGACATTGGTGAAAAGGATGTTATCACAGTTGTAGGCTATGGCAAGGAGATTTTATCGATAGCTGTCACAACAGGACATGGATATATTTACCTGACAAATACATCCCTCTTTGATGACAGTATGATATTTATTGGAAATAAAATCGCATTTACGGTATATGGTGATCAGACAATAGAGGTTCCAGAAGGCACTTATAAAGTAACTGTTGCCAATAACGGCTGGGGTGGCAGTGATGATTACACTGTTTGTCGAAACGAAACTACAGAGATTAATCTTGATGAGTTAAAGGGTGATGGACCATCATTTGGCCTGCTTACATTTCTGGTTACTGTTCCAGATACATATGTTTATATCGACGGTGAGATCGTGGATGTTACAGAGCCTCAGTACGTTCAGTATGGCCCTCATAAGCTGGTGGTTAAATGTGACGGATATACTTCATGGAATAAGACTTTGGTTGTCAATTCAGAGTCAGCCACAATAACTCTTGAGATGGAAGCTGAAGAGGGACAAACACCGGCTGCTGATGAAAATACAAATGCAGAAAATACAAATGCAGAAAATGCTGAAAATTCAGATGCAAATTCTGAAAATAATTCAACAGAAAATCAGTCGGAAAATTCTTCAGAAAATTCATCAAATAATGGTGAAAATAAAGAAGATGACGACTCAAAAAAAGACGATAAAGACTATGAAGTGGATTATTTGTCGACAATTTCAGATTTAATAAGCAATCTTTCAAATTAAAGATATGTGAAAAAGATGTGAACATCACGGAAAATCAAGGGTTTGTAAATAGTAATAATGTTTAAAAAATGTGCAAAAAATTTGTAATAATCCATAAAAACCTTATAAAATGGGGATTTTTTGGGTATAGTTGTTGACAGGCCAATCCAAAACAATTATAAAGGATATTGTAGTTAAGGGATTTGCCCAACTATAAAATTAATTCAAAATTCTCGAGGAGGAATAGTAATGAACAAGACAGAATTAGTTGCAGCTATTGCTAGCAAGGCTAACATTTCAAAGAAGGATGCAGAGGCATCTGTAAAGGCTTTCACAGAGGTTGTTGCTGAAGAGCTTAAGAAGGGTGAGAAGATTCAGCTTGTAGGCTTCGGTACATTCGAAGTTTCTCAGAGAGCTGCTCGTACAGGTAGAAATCCACAGACAGGCGCAGAGATGAAGATTCCTGCATCTAAGGCTCCTAAGTTCAAGGCTGGTAAGGCTCTTAAGGATTCTATCAACTAATTAATTTCTTGATTTTTAGAATCATTATGGGGTTCGGATTTCCGAGCCCCTTTATTTATTCTAAACCCTACGCTAGTTACGGCTACTAGCTTATGTTGTGAGAGAATGAGGTTGAATTAACGACAATGAGACTAGATAAATATTTAAAAGTAAGTAGATTGATAAAGCGACGCACAGTAGCAAACGAAGCTTGCGACAGTGGCCGTGTACAAATTAATGGAAAAATTGCGAAAGCTTCCACTGACGTCAAAATTGGTGATATAATAGAAATAGCATTTGGTAATAAAAACGTTAAGGTAGAGGTTCTTGATATTCAAGAAACTACAAAAAAGGACGCAGCAGCGGAGCTTTTCAAGTATGTATAAAAAGGATAGACGAGTTCGTAGACGAAAGAAAACCTCGACGGGTAGAATATATGTTGCTGTAATCATGCTTTTCATGATAGGCGTAATGAGCGTTCAGATGGTGAATCTCTATCGCAAAAATCAGGATTACAAGCGCACCGAGGAATCCCTAGAAAAGCAAGTGGAATCTGCTAAAGAAAAGCAAGAAGAGCTTAAAGACCAAGAAGAATACGTCGGTTCAGACGAATACATAGAAAAAGAAGCTTCACAAAAGCTTGGACTTACACATGACAATTGGATTATTTTTAAAGAAAAAGAAAATTAGAGAGTATATTGATAGATACAATATGATTAACAGAGGCGACGGAGTGGTTATCGGCCTGTCAGGAGGGCCAGATTCCGTATGCCTCTTTTTTGTGCTTTTAGCACTTAAACAGGAATATGATTTAACATTAAAGGCTGTTCATATCAATCATATGATTAGAGGAAAAGACGCTGACGAAGACGAGGAATATGTTAAGCAGCTTTGCAAGGAATTTGAGGTTCCATTGGAGAGTCTTCACATAGATATTCCTTTATTGGTGAAGGAAAGCGGAAGGTCTTTAGAAGAAGAGGCCCGGATTGCTCGCTATGATGCCTTTGAAAAAGCTGCAAATGATATGGAGGAAGAAGGTTATTCCACTAAAATCGCTGTAGCTCATAATGCTGATGACAACGCTGAGACAGTTTTATTTCACATGGCAAGAGGCGCAGGCCTTGATGGTATGTGCGGAATAGCGCCAGTGAGAGGAATAGTTATTAGACCTTTACTTGAGGTTTCCAAGAAAGATATATTGAACTTCCTTGAAGAAAACGAAGTTGGCTATTGCGTAGATGGCACCAATTCACAGGTGGACTACGATAGAAATAGGATTAGACATAATGTTATGCCTGAGCTTCTTCAGATAAATGAAAAGGCTTTAGAGCATATTTCTGAGATGACTACAAGACTTTCTCAAGTGGCGGAATACATTTCTCTTGAAGCAAATGGTTTGCTTCAGATGGCCAAGCTTGATGATAACAAGCTTAGGAAGCGCACCATTGCAACAGCCCCAAGAGTAGTAGCCAGTCAGGCCTTAAAAGAATATATTAGCCGATTCATGCCTTATCAAAAGGATGTTGCTGCTTGTCACATCGATTCAATCTTAGATTTATTACGTGAGGATGGTGAGCGCCAAGTGCAGCTTCCATACAATAAAACTATGGTGATTTCATATGAGGAATTGTATGTGATAGATAAGGATATGCCAAAGGCTAAGCCTATATTTAATTATCGTGAATTTGATTATGAACAAGGCATGAAATACCCTACAGAAATCTATACGAAATGGTTTGATTGTGATAGAATAACGGATAATGTTGTAATAAGAACCCGTGAAGAAGGGGACTATCTTTGCATCGATTCAGAAGGCAATCGCAAATCTATCCAAGATTATTTTGTGGATGAAAAAATACCACGACACCTCCGAGATGAAGTGCCGCTAGTTTGTGATGGAAACCATGTGATGTGGGTAGTTGGACATAGGGTAAGTGAATATTACAAGATTTCTACAAATACCACTCGGGTATTAGAGATAAAGTACGCGGAGGAATAAGTAAAATGAGTGAGAACATTAGAGTCCTTTTACCAGAAGATGAGTTAGCAGAGCGTATAGCTGAGCTAGGTGCCCAGATTAGTAAGGACTACGAGGGAGAGTCAGTATTTTTAGTTTGTATTCTTAAGGGAGCAGCATTCTTCGCTTGTGAGCTTGCAAAGAGAATCACAGTTCCTGTAACTATCGATTTCATGGCAACATCTAGTTACGAAGGCGGTACAGTATCAACAGGTGTTGTTAAGATTAAGAAAGAGTTAGATTTAGACCCAACAGGTCAGAATGTAATTATCGTTGAAGATATCATTGATAGTGGTAACACTTTAAATTTCCTTGGTCAGTATTTCAAGGATAGAGGCGCAAAGTCAGTTCGCATGGTTACTATGCTTGATAAGCCAGATAGAAGAGAAGTTGATGTACATGTTGACTACACTGGATTTACAATTCCAGACCAGTTTGTGGTTGGATATGGTCTTGATTATGATCAGAAATATCGTAATCTCCCATATATCGGTGTAGTTGAACTAGACTAGGAGGCAAAATTGAAAAAACGTAGAGCTTCTGGAATGATAATATATGCTTTGTTCGTGGTAGTGGTTCTTGTAATCCTTTATACGAGCATGGGCAAGTCTACTACCACATACTCTATGGCGGAGTTCAAATCAGCTATAGCTTCAGACAAGGTTAAATCAGTAAGCATCGCTCAGAATGAACAGGTGCCTACAGGTTCAGCAAATATAAAGCTTTCTGATGGTTCATCGGTTACTTTATATGTATCTGATGTAAATGAACTTCAGGATGCATTAGATAAGACAGACATAGCTTATACAGTTTCTGATATTCCGCATGACAGCTGGATTTCAGAGTTGTTACCGATGCTTATTGTTCTTGGGGCGGTATTCATCCTATTTATGATCATGATGAACGCTCAAGGCGCCGGTGGCGGCGGAACTAATGCCAGAATGATGAATTTTGGTAAGAGCAGAGCCAAGATGACAAACAAAGAAGACATCGACACAAGATTTGATAATGTTGCAGGATTAAAAGAGGAAAAAGAAGAAGTTGAGGAACTTGTTGATTTCCTTAAGGATCCTAAGAAATACACAAAGCTTGGTGCTAGAATTCCTAAGGGCGTAATCCTTGTGGGCCCTCCTGGAACCGGTAAGACACTTCTTGCGAAGGCTATCGCAGGTGAGGCTGGTGTGCCATTCTTCTCAATTTCAGGTTCTGATTTTGTAGAAATGTTCGTAGGTGTTGGTGCATCAAGAGTTAGAGATTTGTTTGAGGAAGCAAAGCAGAACGCTCCTTGTATTGTATTTATTGACGAGATTGACGCCGTTGCAAGACGACGTGGAACAGGTATGGGCGGTGGCCATGATGAACGTGAGCAGACTCTTAATCAACTACTTGTAGAGATGGATGGTTTTGGAGTTAACGAGGGTATCATCGTAATGGCGGCTACAAACCGTGTAGATATCCTTGACCAGGCTATTATGAGACCAGGTCGTTTTGACAGAAAGGTATACGTAGGTAGACCTGATGTTAAGGGCCGCGAAGAAATTCTTAAGGTTCATGCAAGCAATAAAGCTCTCGGAGATGATGTAGATTTACATCAAGTAGCACAATCTACAGTTGGATTTACAGGTGCTGACCTTGAGAACCTTTTAAACGAAGCAGCGATTTTAGCTGCTGGCGAAAACCGACAGTTCATCGTTCAGGATGATATTAAGAGATCATTTGTGAAGGTTGGAATCGGTAAAGAAAAGAAGAGCAAGATTATTTCTGAAAAGGAACAGAAAATCACTGCATACCATGAGGCCGGACATGCTATTTTATTCCATGTTCTTCCTGATGTTGGACCAGTTTATTCTGTTTCAATTATACCTACAGGCGCATCTGCAGCAGGATACACTATGCCACTTCCTGAGAACGACGATATGTTTAACACAAAAGGAAAGATGACACAGGATATCATTGTTTCGCTTGGTGGGCGTGTAGCAGAGGAATTGATATTTGATGATGTTACAACTGGTGCGTCAAACGATATCAAGCAGGCAACTAAGATGGCTAGAAACATGGTTACTAAATTTGGATTCTCAAAGTCCATTGGTATGATTCACTATGGTGATGACGATGAAGAAGTATTTATTGGCCGTGATCTAGCGCATACAAAGGGATTTTCCGACGCAACAGCAAAGGCTATTGATGATGAAGTTAAGCGCATCATTGACGAATGTTATGAAAAAGCTGTGAAAATTTTAAAAGAGAATGAACAGATTTTGCATAAATGTGCTAATCTATTATTAGAGAAAGAAAAGATTGGCAGAGAAGAATTTGAAAACTTATTTGAATCAAATGAAGCCGCTGTTGAGGGGATAAATTGGGGAGAGTAGTGCAGATTGCACAAAAAGTTTTTATGACAATTGTTATATTTGTGCACACTTGAGTGTTGCAAGGCCATATAATAAACATCGTAAAAACCCCCCAATACATTATATAATTTTTACTAACCCCATAGTAAAAATACCTTCTCCTAAAAAGACAGCGATCGTTGCTGTCTTTTTTATTATCTAATTTTACTTGAGGGGAACTCATATGAATATCCAAGCTATATACTCAGATGGAACAGCTGAATATAGAAGACCTATGGAGCCCAAGCCCTTTGAAACAGTTACAATCAGACTTAGGGTTTATCGTCATGAGGAATTAGAAGTTTTTTTGGTATCTAGGGACTTGGATAGAAATATCAAAATGCATTATGAGCGTACTAGAGATGATTTTGATTTTTATTCCTGCAATGTAGATCTTAGTAATACTGAGTTTAGATATCATTTTGAGATAGTTGGAGATTACGGACTATATTATTACGATAGAGTAGGCTTGTGGCGCGATTATAGAGAGCATTATGAGTTTTCTATAATGCCTGGCTTCTCGACACCATCCTGGGCAAAAGGTGCTGTCATGTACCAGATATTGGTGGACAGATTTTATAATGGTGATGAAAGTAATGATGTAGAAACAAATGAATATTATTATGTTGGTTCTCCTGTTGAGCATGTGACTGAATGGGATTCAATACCAGCAAATCTTGATATAGGCAGATTTTACGGCGGTGACTTGGAAGGTGTAAGGCAGAAGCTACATTATCTCAAGAGCCTAGGAGTGGAAGTAATATATTTTAATCCACTGTTTGTATCACCTTCTAATCATAAGTACGATACTGCTGACTATGATTATATTGACCCTCATCTTACTGTTATCAAAAATGATGGAGGTCAGTGCTTAACTCCTGGTGATCATAACAATATCCACGCTACTAAGTACATCACAAGAGTCACAAATAAAGAGAATCTAGAGGCTAGTAACAAGTTTTTTGCAGACTTCGTTGACGAGGCTCATGAAAAAGGAATTCGAGTAATAATTGACGGTGTGTTTAATCACTGTGGTTCATTTAATAAATGGCTCAATCGTGAAAAGATTTATTCTAAAGAAGAGGGATATGCCCCAGGTGCATATGAAATCAAAGATAGCCCATATAATTCGTTTTTTAGCTTCTTTAACGATTCGTGGCCAGATAATAATTCTTATGATGGCTGGTGGAGTCATGACACCCTGCCTAAGCTGAATTATGAGGGCTCAAAGGACTTATATAATTACGTATTGAAAATCGCTCAAAAATGGGTAAGTCCACCTTATAACTGTGATGGCTGGCGTTTGGATGTGGCTGCGGATTTGGGCCATTCAGAGGAGTTTAACCATCAATTCTGGAGGGATTTTAGAAAGGCTGTTAAATCAGCTAATCCAAATGCAGTTATTCTAGCTGAGCATTATGGAAATCCTAGCGCGTGGCTAGGTGGAGACCAGTGGGACACAATAATGAATTACGATGCGTTTATGGAACCATTGACATTCTTTTTGACGGGAATGGAAAAACATTCCGATGAATTCCAGCCGGGTGCTATCGGAGATGGTGAACGTTTCAAAAACACTATGCTTCATTTTATGTCTCGTTTAAAGACGCCTTCCCTATATTGCTCCATGAATCAGCTGTCAAATCATGACCACTCACGTTTTTTGACCAGAACCAATCATGTGGTTGGAAGATTGGCTACAAAGGGTGCTCGTGCAGCAGAGGATGGTGTAAACATTCCTATAATGAAATTGGCTGAGATGGTTCAAATGACATGGCCAGGAGCGCCAACACTGTATTATGGAGATGAGGCAGGTGTATGTGGCTTCACAGACCCAGACAGCAGGCGAACATTTCCATGGGGACACTGCAACTATGATTTGATTGATTATACTAGAGATATAATCATGGTTCATAAGCTTAGCCGAGCTATAAAAGAGGGCTCGTTCAGATTTTTGAATTGCGGCCAAGGATTTATCAGTTATGCTAGGTTTACGGAAAATGAGCAGATAATTGTAGTTATTAATTCAAATAGTAGTCCAATAGAGGTAGATATACCTGTGTGGATAGCTGGTGTACCATTGAATTGCACAATTGAAAGAATAATAATGACAAATGAGGTTGGGTATTCCATCATGCCGACCGATATAAATGTTGAGGGAGGCAATCTCCACGCACAACTAACAGCTTATACTGGCATAGTATACAAAAGATAGAGGCTATATTTTATTTTACAACTTCTACTATATATAGTATAATCAATTCAAAGTTTGGGGCATTTAGCCACAATACCTAGGTGATGCATTATACGGGAGAGTTATTATGACACAGGATCTCACATGTCAGAGCAACATCGACATGCAGACGCTTGAGGACCGACATAAAGAGTTAGAGAATGCATGGAATGATTTGCTAAAAGAAAAAAGAGAGTATGAAGCGAGAATACATTATCTTGAGCAACAGGAGAAGCAGTTCGAATTAAAATGGGAACTGCTAATTCGTGAGACTCAAAAACTTGCTGACGACAAAAAACAATTCGAACGACGTAAGAAATTCTACGATCATGTTCAGGCAAGTTATGAAGAGACTTATAGCGATGAGGATAATATTGTCCACGGAGAGATGTTCTTCTCTGGTGTATCTAATCAAAAGGCACTCAAGAAGCGCTATAAAGAGCTAATTAAAATCTATCATCCAGATGGTGAATCTGGCGATACTGCTACTGTTGCAGAGATTAATCGCGAGTATGATAGTTTAAAGACTATGATGAACTAAATATGGATTGCATATCATTAGGCAGTGGAGCCACAAACTCCATTGCCTTTTTTGTTATTGGATGTTCAAAACTTATTTTGTGAGAATGCAGAGCCTGGCGCTGCATGAACTCCATATCAGGATTATAGAGATGATCGCCTATTAGTGGGTGGCCAATATATTTAAAGTGAACTCGAATCTGATGGGTGCGGCCGGTCTCAAGATGAATTGAGATAAGGCTGTGCCCATTTTTTTCTTCAATAACTTTGTAATGAGTGATAGCGCGTTCGCCATTTTGAAAGTCTACTTGTCTTGTAATAATTGAGTCATCAACTCTGCCAATAGGAGCATCGATTGTTCCTTCTGGCTGCTTCAAGCTACCACGTACAATTGCGTAGTACTCCCTGTGGAATTGTCTGTTTTTAACCATAGTTGAAAGAATATTACCACTGACAAGATGTTTGGCTATTACAGTGAGGCCAGAAGTGTTTTTATCTAATCTATTTGCACATCTGAATATAAAGGGTTTTCCCTGAGATTCATAGTAGTATGCCAAACCATTAGCTAAAGAATCCTCATAATGGTTAAGGCTAGGATGAATCGATAATCCCGCAGGTTTATTAACTACAATTATATCTTCATCCTCATAAACAATATCTAAAGGCATCTCTACAGCAGGGATTTTCTGAGAAGAATCTATCTCTTGAATATTAACCTTCAGCGTATCTCCGTTTTGAAGCTTTTTATTCATATGCTCCCAAATCCCGTTAACTACTGTATTTTCAGGCATTTTCTTGATTGCAGTGATGTTTGCAGAGGAATACCCTTGAGCTTTTAGAAACTTTTCTATAGTAAATCCACTATATTCTGTTGTTATTGCATAAGTCAGTGTTCTATTCATATGTATGATTCTAGGGAGAAGGATACAATAAGTCAACCGGATATACAGTATTAGGGATATACCTACAAGGTATTGCACAAAGACACATAGTGAGATATAATTCATAAAAAGGAGGGAATAATAACTATGGGTGTACACACTGGTATATTTAGAAGGACATTTATAATTATAGTATTTATATCAGTTATCGTTTTAATTGTAGTGAACAAAGTGGAAAATATATATTTAACTAGAGCGGAAGAAATGGGATGTAATGTTACAGAAATTGACAAGAATAATTTTTTCGTCGAAGAAGGAAATACCAAATTTTATTATAAAAAGAATTTTATGTGGCTAAAATTAATAAAATACGAAACTGAAATTCCACCAAATGAAGAAATTGATGGAGGTGTTGTGACAGCTACAGTGAAGTCAAAAAATATAATTTCGGTATTTTTAGATGAGAATGGTTATGGAACTGCTTCGTTCTATTGTGGAATAGATTTTAGTGACAGTATGTTTGCGGGAAATGAGTTTGCGGATCCATTATGGAAAAGAAAAGAAAGTTATGAATATATAACTGGCAACTATATGTCCCAAAAGCAACTTACATCTACTTACGAAAGAGGTATGGAGATTTTAGATAACTTAAAGAAGTAGTGGTACTAAAATCGTGTAAGGTATGAAATAACAATAATTTTGGGAAGCTGTCTGGAGAAAAGATGCAAAATATTGTATTTAGATTAATAGTAATGATTATTCTATTGGGAATGTGCAGTGTTTTTATTAGCGAAAATAAAGTGAAAAATATATATTTAAATAGAGCGGAAGAAATGGGATATACTGTTACAGAAATTGATAAGAATAATTTTGTAATCGAAGAAGGTGCTACCAGATTTTATTATAAAAAAAGATTTTTGTTGCTATATTTTAATAAATTTGAAACTGATATTCCTTCAAATGAAAAACTTGTAGGGGGTGTTTTAACGGTTACAAAAGAGTCAAGAAATGAATTTACAGTGTGTTTCGAAAATGAGCATGGAATGGATTCGTTTTATTGTGAGAATGACTTTAGTGACGCGCTGTTTGAGGGAAATGTGTTTAAAGATCCATTAAGTAAAATAAAGGATAGTTATGATTCAATTACTAAAAACTATATGTCCCAAGAGCAACTTACATCTACTTACGAAAGAGGTATGGAAATCCTTAATAGTTTAAAGAAGTAGTGACAAGCTTTGTGTATCACCATAAATAAAAAACACCCCAGGCGTGGGGTGTTTTTTGAAGGAGAATGTTATTTATTGAAGAAACAAAAATTAATTCATTTCTGCAACTACCGAAACAGTTTTTTTGCTGCCATCGAATGGAATGATGTTTCCTTCGATTTCCT
>JAILAV010000124.1 GCA_024681435.1 Pseudobutyrivibrio sp.
TGGATAGCATAAAGCTTCTTAGCCTCACAGGCAGCTGCTGCAACTGGGCAATCTGCTGTGTGAGCAATTATTTCAAAATCAGGAGCAACCTTGCTAATGTAATCAAAGTGACTCATCCATACAATAGTTGACTTTTCAACGCCTGCAAATAAAGTATCGCAAGCTCCATCAATATAAGTCTCAGTCTTACCATATTCGCGGACTGGCGCTTTTTCAACCTTACCACCAAGAACATGCATCATGAGCTGTGCGCCATAGCAAAGGCCAAGCACTGGTATACCAAGCTCAAAAAGCTCTTTCGTATAAGTAGGGGCTCCATCCACGTAGCAGGAATTTGGACCACCTGTAAGAATGATTCCCTTAGGATTCATCTCTTTAATTTGTTCAATAGGGGTACGGTAAGAATAGATTTCACAATAGACGTTACATTCTCTGACACGGCGAGCAACAAGCTGATTGTACTGACCACCGAAATCAATAACAATGACTTTTTCTTGATTCATTAGAGACTCCTTCAATTTATGTTTTTTAAATATTATAGGAATTATAGGAGAATTTAACATTTTCTTCAACATAAAATATAAACAAAATGCTTTAATTTATCGATAAATAATTTAGATATCTCAATTTATTTTCACATTACCTTTACAAATTGAGTTTACTATAGAAGGAGTAATTATGAACGTAGGCGTTACTAATTCATTAACATTAAGAACATACTACAATCGTTTTTCGTCAGTGGCTTCTGGTACTACCAGAAAAAGTGCGTCCACTGGTACTCTTTCTATGGCTGATGCAAGCGCTCTCCGCAATGCCATAAGACGACTTGAGGATTACGATTTTGAATCCGCAACAAAAGTCCAGATTCAAGAGAAACTTAAAGCATTCACAGATACAATGAATAACGCCATTTCATCAGCAAGCAAATATGGTAAAGGCGATACATCGGTGAAAAATGCTGCATCAAAGATAAAGCATCTAAACAGTGAGTATGCTTCTGATTTGCAGAAAATTGGAATCTCTGTAAATAAAGATGGATCTGTTTCATTATATGAAAATGCCGCCAAAAATTACTCTGCAGAGAAATTCAAGAAATTCTTTAATGATGATTCGAAGTATCTCAAAGAAGTTTATGATGCTGCAAAGCGCATATCCAGAAGAGTCGATGTGAGAATTTAACTTGCACTTTTGCCTCGTTTGAACTACAGTATGAAATGGGTATTTATGTTATCCAATGATTAATTTCGGAGGCAATGAAATGGATTTTAAAAAATCCTCGAAAAGAGGTCTAAAAATCATTATTGTCGGTTGTGGAAAAGTAGGCCGTACACTAGTCGACAGACTTTCTAAAGAAGGTCATGATATAGTTATTATCGATCAGAAGCAAGATCGAATAGATAATCTTACAAATCTATACGACATTATGGGAATTCAGGGCAATGGTGCCAGCTATAGCATTCAGCTAGAGGCTGGAATCAAGGATGCCGATCTCATAATCGCCGTTACAAACTCTGACGAGCTTAATCTACTTTGCTGTACAATTGCAAAACAAGTAGGTGACTGCGCATCTATTGCCAGAGTTCGCAATCCAGATTACTCTAAAGAAATTTCATATTTGCAGGAAAAACTGGGTCTCGTTATGATTATCAACCCAGAGCTTGAAGCTGCCAGAGAAATATCTTCTATCCTTTCTCTACCTTCAACACTTGAGGTTTCATCATTTGCTCACGGTCAGGCTGAGCTTGTTGAATTTGTTGTTGAGGAAGGCAATGTTTTGGACGGTCTCACAATCAAAGACCTAAGCTCAAACATCTCCAGCAAGGTTCTTATTACTGCAGTTAAGCGCGGTAACGAGATTATCATTCCTACTGGTGATTTTATTATTAAAGCCAAAGATATTGTTTGTGTTGTAGGTGCAAGAAGATTTGCCCGTACATTCTTAAATGAAATTGGATTTAAGACAAGACAGGTTAAGGATTGTTTGATTGTGGGTGGTGGTAAAGCTTCTTATTATCTTGCAAAGCTATTATCTCAGGCTCGAATCAATGTAAGAATCATTGAAAGAAACAAAGAGCGTTGCGATGAATTATCTGTTGCTCTTCCAAAGGCAACTATTATAAATGGAGATGGTGGTGACGAATCACTTCTTCGTGAAGAGGGAATCGAATACGTTGAGAGTTTCGTTCCTCTTACGGGAATTGATGAAGAAAATATTCTTCTTACATTATTTGCAAACCAAGTAAGTAATGCAAAGGTTGTCACAAAGGTTAACCGTATCAGTTTTGACAATGTTTTATCCCAGCTTAACCTTGGTTCAGTGGTATATCCTCGTCACATTACGGCTGAGTCTATCATCGCTTATGTCCGTGCTAAGAGCGCTTCAGGCGATGGTGATGATATCCTTACTCTTTATCATTTATTTGATCAGAAGGTTGAGGCTATCGAGTTTAACATCACTGAGAAATCAAAGGCTGTAGGAGTTCCATTTTCTGTTCTACAGTTCAAGGACAACGTACTTATAGCATTTATCAACCGTAATGGAACAATCATTATTCCTAGCGGTTCTGATACAATTGAAGTTGGCGATACCGTAATGGTTGTAACCACTCACACAGGCTTTGCCACAATACTTGATACTTTGAGGTAGTCGGATATGAATCATTCCGTTATACGTTTTATTTTAGGATATGTTATCGGCTTTCTAGGATTATTCCTGATGTTGCCAGTATTGGTAGCACTGATTTATCGAGAAGATGTTTGGTTTGACTATGCAATAGTCGCTCTTCCATGTCTCATACTTGGAATAATTAATAGCTACTTTAGGCCTAAAAACTTCACATTCTATTTAAAAGAAGGTTTCTTCTGTACAGGTGCATCCTGGGTAGTTCTTTCAGTAATAGGAGCACTTCCACTTACAATCACAGGAGAAATCCCTCATTACATCGACGCTTTATTTGAGGCCGTTTCAGGTTTCACCACTACTGGTGCTTCTATTTTGGAAAATGTTGAAAGTCTCAGTCATGCTTCACTTTTTTGGCGAAGCTTCACTCACCTTGTTGGTGGTATGGGAGTTTTAGTTTTCCTTTTAACAGTTATTCCGCTGGCCGGCGGTGATGGTTCTCAGTTCAATCTTATGAAAGCTGAGTCACCTGGGCCTTCAGTAGGAAAGCTGGTTCCAAAGCTTAAAAATACAGCGCAGATGCTTTACCTAATCTATTTAGGTTTGTGTGCATTAGAGATATTCCTTCTTCTTTGCGCAGGAATGACTCCATTTGAAGCTATAAATACTGCTATTGCAACAGCCGGTACTGGTGGTTTTGGAATTTACAGCAGTAGTATTGGTGGTTTCAACGTCGCCTGCCAATGGATTGTTGCAGTCTTCATGTTTATCTTCGGTGTAAACTTTAACTTTTACTACTACATGCTCTTCCATCACGCCAGATTAGCATTTCGAATGGAAGAAGTTAGAATGTATTCATTTTTGACAGCTCTCTCTATTGGAATTATTACTGTAAACATTTTAGGAAGCAGTGCAGGATTATTTGATGCTTTGACAAAGGCAGCCTTTCAGGTTACATCAATCCAATCCTCAACTGGATTCTCCACTGCCGACTTTGCAGTTTGGCCACAAACAAGCCGCTGCGTTCTTGTATTATTGATGTTTATTGGTGCCTGTGCCGGTTCTACTGGTGGTGGTATCAAAGTTTCCCGCTTTGTATTAATGGGAAAAGCTGTACATAAAGAATTAATCAGTTATATTCATCCTCGTAGCGTCAGAAAGACAATGATGGATGGCAAACCTGTAAATCATGAGACAATACGTTCAAACAATGTTTTCTTTGGAACATTCATGTTGATATTCTTCGTCAGCGTTTTTGTATTATCCTTTGAGAACATTGACTTCTCAACAGTATTTACAGCAGTTATAGCCACAATGAGTAATATCGGACCTGGATTAAGTTTAGTTGGTCCAGCAGCCAACTACGCATTTTTCTCTGATATATCAAAGATTATGCTGATTTTTGACATGCTTGCTGGTCGACTTGAGTTATTCCCAATCCTTATGCTCTTCCATCCAAATATTTGGAAAGATGTTTTCTCAAAACGTCGTTGCAAGGAATTAAAACACGCAGGTAAAATTTTAAAACAATGATGACAACACTTATGAAAATGACTGATGCTTACGAGTATCAATCATTTTACAACTCAATTGAAGATTTAATCATTCTAGATTGCCGTGAT
>JAILAV010000121.1 GCA_024681435.1 Pseudobutyrivibrio sp.
GATGGTCCAAGAGGTGTAGTAATGGGAAATTCTACATGTTTTCCTGTTTCTATGGCAAGAGCTGCAAGCTTTGATAGAGAGCTTGAAGAGAAAATTGGTGAGGCTATAGGTAAGGAGGCCAGAGCTCAGGGCGCTAATTACTTTGCCGGTGTATGCATCAATCTTTTGATGCATCCTGCAGGTGGACGAGCTCAGGAATCTTATGGTGAAGATCCATATTTAGTAGGTGAAATGGGAGTACAACTGGTTAAGGGGGTGCAAAAGCACAATGTAATGGCATGCGCAAAGCATTATGCAGTTAACAACATGGAGAACCGGCGTTTTTATGTAGATGTAGACTGCTCAGAAAGAACTCTTAGAGAAGTTTATCTCCCACACTTTAAGAAGTGTGTAGACAATGGTTGCGCTTCATTAATGGGATCCTATAACCGATTTCGTGGAGACCAGGCATCTGAGTCAAAACACCTTTTGACTAAGATATTGAGAGATGACTGGGGCTTTGAAGGTTTTACAATTACTGACTTTATTTTTGCCCTTCGCGATGGAGTCAAGGCAATTGAGGCCGGTATGGATATGGAGATGCCAATTCCTGTGCATTTTGGCCTTGAACTTAAGAAGGCAGTGGAGGAAGGAAAACTTGATGAGAAGGTAATTGACAAGGCTGTTTTAAGAGTACTCAAAACTGTTCTTACATTTGAAAATACTAATGACCCAATGAAGTACGATATGTCTTTAGTGGCATGCAAAGAGCATGTTGATCTTGCAAGAAAAGCTGCTGAGGAATCAGTTGTTATGATCAAGAATAATGACAACACCTTACCACTTAAGAAAGATATTAAAAAACTTCTTGTAATTGGTCATCTTGCAAGCCAGGCAAACACAGGGGATCACGGCAGCAGTAATGTATATCCGCCTAACGTTGTAACAGCATTAGATGGTATTAAAAAAGCAGTTAGCAGCGCTACAGAGGTAATTCATGTTGATGAAAATGAAATCGAAAAGATTAAGTCATTAGCTAAAGAGTGTGATGCTGTAGTTGCTATAGTCGGCAATGATTACAACGATGAGGGTGAATATGTAATGCCTGACAGTGATATTAATTCTACAGAGCTTATGGCGCGTGGTTTTACAAATAATGGAAATAAGCTTATGGGAATGATCATGAACAAGGCAGCTGCAGGACAGTCAAACGTATCTTACACTTCTGATGATGGTAAGCCGGTAGGTGGAGATAGGAAGAGTTTAGCGCTTAGAACTGCAGAAGTCGAAGCTATAAAAGCTGCTGGAGAACTTAACAGCAATACCGTAGCGGTATTAGTATGTGGAAGCATGATTTTAACTAAGGAATGGGAGGACAGCGTTGCTGCAATCCTTTATGGCTGGTATTCAGGTATGGAGGGGGGAAATGCATTGGCATCAGTATTATTTGGTGATGTTAATCCATCAGGTAAGCTTCCGTTTTCTATTCCTGCAGATGAGAAGCATCTGCAGGAAGTTGATTTCTTTAAAGCAAATGAGATTTACTATGACTTTGATCACGGTTATCGAAAGCTGGACAGAGATGGAAATAAGCCTGCTTACCCGTTTGGATATGGGCTGAGTTACACCAAGTTTACATATGGTGATGTTAGTGCAAATGCTGATTCTGATAAGGTTATTGTGGAGACTACTGTGCAGAATTCGGGAAAATGCAATGGTACTGAAATTGTGCAGGTTTATGTATCCGTTCCAAATTCAAAGGTGGAACGGCATGTGAAAGAATTAAAGGGCTTTGCTCGTGTTGATTTATCTGCAGGTCAGGATAAAAAGGTAGTAATTGAAATTCCCCTTGAGGAACTAAAATATTATGATGAAACAACCGGCGGCTGGATTCTTGAGCATACAGAATATGAATTTTTAGTTGGTAGTAGTTCTGACTCGGAATGCCTGAAAGGAGTTTGCATTAAACTGGCATAAGAATCATTACAAGAAATTGCGGTATTCGTAAAAGCTATATGAATACACTTGACGCTCAGTCTTGCAGGCTCTTACTAGATGCAGTGTATGAGCCTCATTATGAGCATTTTAAGGATGAATTTGGGAAAACAATCGTAGGTTTTTTCTCA
>JAILAV010000150.1 GCA_024681435.1 Pseudobutyrivibrio sp.
AGCTGTTAAAGTAACCTCAGTATTGTCAGCTAAATCTGCAGGTACGCTATAAGTTGCACCATCAGCATACTTCTTGCCGTCAGAAGCTGTCCAACGAACAAATCTCTTACCTGTAATTTCATATCCAATCGAAGTCAATGCCTTTGATTCACCTGCATAAATTTCTTGAGCTTCCATTTCTCCAGTTACTTCTTCATTGTCCGCCTTTCCATCAGCGAAAGTAATTGTAACCTTCTTAGCCGTTGCATACTGAGCATAGAGTGTAATTTCATCGCCATCAGCTGAAGGCTGAAGATTAATCTCTTCACCAAGAGCATAGGATTCACCTGGCTCTTGTTCAGTTGGATTCTGAAGAGTATTCCATCCACTCTGAACCTTGTGTTGGTCTGTAATTTGATATGTAAGACCTGGCAATGCTTGTTTTGTAGTTGCATCATCAGACTTAAATGTTAATGCCACTGGAGCAGTTGCATCCGTTACAAGGGTTCCACCATTAGCATTAAAGCTTACTGTTAATGTCCAAGGGTTCCACTTAGCATAGACACGTACTTCACCTGTAGTTTCAGATGTTATTGTTGCTAGAGTTTCTGTCTCTACCCATTTTCCTTCTGAATTCTTTTCAAGTAAGTACCAACCACCAAATGTAGCCTTTGTATTTGTTCCATTATCTAGTTGATTTGGTATAGTTGCACCTGTGCCGTATGAATATGAAGTTGGATAAGTTGCAGACTCTGCAAATTCACCACCCTTAAGATCATATACAATACTATACTCTATTGGCGCCCAAACAGCCCAAAGTTCTACAATTGTATCTACTGCAGGAATAACTGTGTAAACCTGCTCATCTACAAATGCAACTTCCTTAGCTGTAGCATTTACTTCGGATGTTGCCCATCCAATGAAGTTATATCCAGTCTTGATAAATACATTCGGATCGAGTTTTCTTGATGTACTATCAACTTCGAAAACCTGCGTTGTTTCGGAAGCATCATGCTCCTCATCAATTGTGTTTCCATTACCATAACACTTAATAGTTACCTTACCTGTATTCTTCTTCCAATCTGCTACTAGCTTAATTGCCTGAGCTGTACCAGCTTTAATCTTCTGTGAACCAACTGTACCCTCAAGAAGAGCTGGCTCAATTGCTTTGTTCTTTGAATCAACAGCTGTCCATCCATTGAATGTATAGCCATCCCTTGTTGGTACTGCTAGTATTGCTGAATTTGCACCAGCCTTTGTGAATGCCTTCGCATAACTAGTGCTTGTGAGAGTTCCGCCCTTCGCATCATATGTAATTGAATAAGATTTCTCTTTCCAAATTGCATACAATGTAGTATTGCCTTCAAACTTAACACTTGCACCTGGCTTATACAGTGCATTCTTATCATCCTTATTTGTTGACCAACCTAAGAATTCGAACTCTACAGCTTCTGCTTGAAGCTTTTCTGATGGAAGCTTATTAGCTGTTCCAAGAGTAATCTTCTGACTTAAATCAGCAAGATTTGGTGTATTATCCTTTAATGTCTTTCCATTTGCATCAAATGTAAGTGTATATGCATCCTTTGCAGGCTTCCACTGTGCAACCAACAAAAGGTCACCTGTTGTTCCCTTAGGGATTTCTTCAACAATCTTTTTGCCTAACTTCCAGCCTTCAAAAGTATATCCTTCACGTAATACATTTTCTGCTTTAGGTAGAGTATAAGTAGCTGTCTCAACGTCATAAGTCTTAAGCTCAGATAGGTCAGATCCTTCCTTAAATTGTCCGCCACCAAGCATAAATACCATATTATAGGTAATCTTATCCCACTGAGCTGTCAGTACTAAGTCTTTTCCTTCTGAATTATTGTTGTAGACATACTCATTATCATCGTATAAATCGTTTGTACTAGACTTCCACTTCTTAAACTTATAACCAGGAACTACATATGTATTTGCCGAAAGCTTTGCACCTGAAGCCTGATTAATCGCCTTTTGGGTCTTATCCTTATACTTCTTAGCATCAAGTGTCAATAAATCTGTTGTACCGGCTGTTCCTGCCTTAAAAGTAATTTTAAGAGGAGCTGTCTTCTTCTCAATAAACTTAGCATAAATTGTTGCAACCTGACCTTTTTCAATTGCTTTTCCACCAATTGTTGCTGACCATGTTGCACCAGCGCCGCCTATTGGATTACCCTGATCGTCATACCATCCTTCAAGAACGTAGCTTGTTGTAACTGTCTTGTTACCTTCTTTAACTGTTTTCTTGACTGTATATTTACTATTAGGAAGTACAAATGTACTCTTATCCTTCTGCGACTTAACTGTGGTTGTTCCAGTTACCACTACACCATCTGCTATTTGTCCATCATCTAAAATGTAATCACAAACTACGCCATAGTTCATATCCTTGGCTGTAATCTTGAAGTTTACATTCTTATAACCTGCATAGTCATTGATACCATGAAGTGTTACTGTAGCTGTTCCAACCTTATCATTCTTAGCATAGGTATAGATTTCATAATCTCTACCTAATACTAATGTATCAGGATCCTTCTGTCCCTTTACAGCCATTGTAACTATAAGCTCAGATGCTTCAAGTGTCACATCACAATCATTAAACTGCTTATCAGCAATCTTTGCTACCTTAACGTTCTTAATATCTTTTGTTGCTGCAACAACTGCAAATGACTTATCGAAATCTTCACCATAATTGTCATAATTTTTCTTTCCAGTTACTACTGCTCTAAGCTCTGTTGCTTCAGTAATGTTATCACCCTTCTGAACAAGCTCACCTGCATAACGTGTAAGATTCTGTGACTTCTTACCGCTACCTACTGTTATATGAGTTGTCTTGTCATATATGAATGTAACATCATAATCTGTGCCGGCCTTAAGAGTCTTATCCTTTTCACCCTTATCTGGGTCTCCCATGTAAACAACTGTTACAGATGGAGCCTTCCAAGAACCTAAATTCTTATCCGGTACTGTAATGTAAGCATGACCGTAATCGAGTGGTAATGCTGCAACCTTATAGCTAGCTACATCTTTAAGTGTTCCCTTAAAGTTTTTCTGACCCTTTACAGTAACCTTTACTGTATCACCTGCTCCAAATTTGTTCTTTGGTTGAGAAGATGTGTAAGTAAACTTAAAGTTATTTTTCAATTCTCGTGGTGTTACATATACATTTCCATCTGGTGTAGCAGGATCTTGTATTGGAGCCATACCAGCACCTGTATAAGGATATTTATCATTTTGATAGATAAACTTTACTTGTCTACTATCGCCCTTAGCAAAATCCTTTTCCAAATCAAATGGTGTAATCTTAAATTCGCATTTTACAGAGCCTGTATATGCACCCTTGCCTACGATATAGAAAGTCTTCTTGCCTGCGTTCGTTCTATCTGCTAATTCATCAAAATCTTTCTTACCAGCTGAATCTGCTGCAATAATATAGTCAGTACCAGCTTTAAGAATCTTTTCTGACTCATTTCCTGATGCTGGAATCTTTGCAATAATTCCAAGATCAGCTGCGTCAATATCTCGTGATGTATACTCAATTTCCTTATTTGTAATTGTCACATTCTTTGCTGCAAGCTTTGTTCCAGTTACCTTATAAGAAATTGCTCTTGTACCAGAATACTTTCCAATACCATAAACTGTAAATTTATTAGTTGCACCAGCAACTGGTCCAGTTGCTGAATATGCGATATAATCAACATCTTCTTTAAGAAGCTTTCCAGTTGCTGCATCATAAAGAACGATTGGATTATTATACCTATCTGCATATGGTATTGATGACTTAAAGTTCTTATCAAGCTTAGCATTCTTGATAGGTGTGCCACCCTTTACCTCAAATTTAACTGTCTTTGAGCCTTTATATTCACCATTTCCAGTAATAGTTGCAACGTACGAACCGGCTGATACGACATTATCTCGATCAGAATAGTATATATTACTTGGTACAGTCTTGTACTCAAACGATACAGTG
>JAILAV010000127.1 GCA_024681435.1 Pseudobutyrivibrio sp.
GCTGATACATATTATCCCTCCATTATTTAGGCAATTTCACAATATCATCAAGTACTATTTTAAGATGAGTAATAACTTGTGTTGCTCCTCCAGGACCAAATTGTTTATAATCCTGTGTAATAGGTTCCAAATAAGGTGCCGCGCCCCATCTACCATATGGCACAGCAATATCATCAATAATCTGCAAAGTGTCAAAGGTCGCTTTAACTGATGCATCATGAGGTGTTTGGAGTGCCCCAGGGTTGGCCCTGCAATAATTCTCAAAGGTAAAGTATGTCCCCTCTGCCTTTGCCGGTATAGTCATTGTTTGCTGAAGCTCATTTAAATAACTTGCATTTTCACTCATATATCTATAGCCATTAGATGGTATAACATCTCCATTAGGTCTTACATAGAAATCAGGTCTTCCGGCAGCAACATCTTCTTCAGCTTGTCCCAAGTCATTCGTAATCTCAATGTACTTCCATACCAGAGGCCACAAGGCAGTCTGAACCTTAATAATACCTCGCGCTACAACTGACTGTGCCTTGGCCAATGCACCCGACACTGCTGGTCCTAATACTGGCGCAGCAACACTAGCCATTGCAGCTATTGAACCAGCAACCATATATCCCTGCGAAGCACTGTCAACTACGCTTTTCAAAGAACCCTTTGTCGTTCCATTCTGATGGTAGTAGTTTGCTTCACCTATTATACCAGCTGTGACTCCTCCAGCTAGTGCAACGCCAAACATTGGTGCTGCAGCAGACATTACAGCAGGGAACGTTACGGATGCCGCTCCTCCAGTTGCAACAGTAGCAACTGCACAAGCGATAATCATTGTCGTTCCTACAGCGAAATTGATTACAGCCTTATGCTTCTCATAAAACTTTGTAGCTGACTGCCAGGTCGCCACTGCCTTATCTTTGACATGCTTTTTAATGGAATCGACACTTGTTTTAATCTGGTTGCATTTTTTAACATATGCCGTCTTTTTACCATTCCACCACTCGCCGGCTTTCTGCGCAGCATTGGATGCTTTACCTTTGATCTTATCGAAGAAGCTTTGCTTCTTCTCTTCCTTATGCTCAGCAGCTTTTTTCTTGGCTCCGACTCTAACGGACTTCGTCTTACTTTGGTCGTAATTCTTTCTGGTCGACTTCGTTTCAGCTACACATTGGGTTGCATCTGTATAGTATGTGTTTGCTGTTCCCCCTGCAAATGCTGTTTGGGTAACCGCATTTCCAACATTTCGTACCACAGTCGATACTGCTCCGGTAGCACGGTTGACAACCGCTCGGGTTGCCGTTACAATGGTCCCCCGGGACGGGGTTAGTGGGTCATTTCCAAAAATGGTCCCATGACTCCGTCCCCGGGGACCATTAAAAAGAGCAGTAGAGTAAGCACCCTCAACAAAGCATAATGGGTTTCTCCAAATCCTTTTCATACACTTCGAACTGCTTTTTTACAACCATTCTTATAAGCTTTTGTGTTGCATCAATCTCCTTTAATCTTTGTTTCCAACGTTTCAACTAGATTGAAAAAATCATTGCGTTCCTCATCTGAATCCCAGTAATGTATTACTTCTTCCTCTTTTGCAATCGCAATAATACGTCTAATCCCGCAAATATTGTTTTTGAGATTAATCTGTTCCACAGTAATTAGCTTTTCAAATAGTTCCCCATCATACAATTCACCCGCCCAAATATCCTGTTCCAAGTAGTCAATTGCCTTTTTCAAAGCAAGACTCATACATATTCCTTGTCTAAACATATGCAAAACATCCGCCACAGTCAGTTCAGACTCTTTCTTTTTGATTAAGGCGTTATACCATACTTGAATCGGGTATTTTTCCTTACCAAGTTTGATGGCTTTCAAATCATACATTTTTCCAATGTTTACTTCACCCACTTATCTACTCCTCCATATTGGCTTCTGGGACAAGATCAATGGTCAATTATTGCTCTTTACTGTCAAACACCAAAAATTTCCCATATGATATATCTACTAAATCCTGACTTCGCACAATCCATCCGTCAACGCCATGTGCCATTTTTATCATTTCACTACTATCTAACTCATAGTCAATGTACATATATGCTCAGATATAACATTTCATAATCTCCCAGCTATCATTTCTCACCACCTCACTAAATAAATATAGTTTTTCTTCTATACCTTTATCATCCATTATTCTTTGAATCTCATTTTCAATGTCCTCATCTTCTTCTGATAAGAATTCATGAATGACTTCACCTGAATCAAAAACTGCATATCCCCATGCGCCAACAGAATCGTACTGCGCCATGAGAACAACTTCAGTATTTAATTCGTTAGACACTTCATAAAGCATTGATATATCGTTAACGCCTTTTGACTCAACAATAGAGACCCATCCGTTATGCGGTGACGATATAGCAATTTTACGCTTCTTATCCTGCTTTATAAAAGAATCGTACGAATCTGGAATTACAATATTTATCTTTTTTCTTTCCTCCGCCTCTGCTTGTACGTACCTTTTAATGATATCCACTAATTCTTTTGAATCTGCGCACTTAATGAAAGCCTGTTCTACATTCATTTAA
>JAILAV010000130.1 GCA_024681435.1 Pseudobutyrivibrio sp.
TAATGCATCATGCCAGTCTGCCATACGATAATCGCCGGTAAGACGAAGCATGTAGTTATCTAAAATGCTGTAATGTGGTCTGTCGGCACTGGCTGGATTCATACGCTTGTACTCCTCGCTAGTGACGTGGTTGACCTTCACATTGATGCCCTTGAGCTTGAAGATTTCTTCTGTGAAATCTGCCCAGTTGGTATCGCCCTCACAGGTGCCATGGAAAATTCCATAGTTTTCGGTTGGCTCAAGATGATGAATCATACGGGCAAGCTCTGCTGCTGATGTTGGTGAACCAAGCTGGTCACAAACAACCGAAAGCTCATCATGTGTCTCTGCAAGACTAAGCATTGTCTTAACAAAGTTCTTTCCATCGCCGTAAAGCCATGCTGTACGAACGATAAACCACTTATCAGCAAACTGCTGAACGAATTTCTCGCCTTCGTATTTTGTTTTGCCGTAAGCACTGATTGGTGCTGGCTGGTCAAATTCTGTGATAGGCTTTGTTGCATTGCCAGGGAAAACATAATCTGTGCTGACATGAACAAGCTTTGCACCAACCTTTGTAGCCGCAATAGCCAGGTTTCTAGGGCCAAGTGCATTAAGCTTATATGCAAAACCCCAATTCTTTTCACAACCATCTACGTTTGTAGCTGCTGCGCAGTTGATGATTACATCAGGCTTTTTATCCTGAACAAAATTTAGAACCTCGTCCAAATCCATAATGTTAAGAGGAGAAATCTTCTCGCCCTCAACAACGTCTGTTAGAATAAATTCTACCTCATTGCCATATTCCTTCTGGATGGCTCGTCCAAGCTGACCGTTGCAGCCTGTTACTAAAATTTTTCTCATCTTTAATACTTCCTTCTATACATAATCCTTTGCCTTAGCAATTAGGCGATTATACGCGCTAAACATACCGCGAATTGATGCACGGGTGATATTTGAGCTTACACCAACACCAAAGGTTGTGTTGCCATGGCGCTCATCACGCATCTCAATATATGCAGCCGCCTTTGCTCCAGAACCCTGGCTCTGAGCAAGTGTGTGCTCACTATAATCAATAAGTGTGAAATCAAGAGTTGGAACACACTGCTTGATAGCAAGCTTAACCGCATCGATAGGTCCATTACCTTCTGCCTCTGAATGGAAGTGCTCTCCATTGTATGAGAAATCAAGGATTGCAACTGTATCATCAGTCTCCTTATCATCCTTGATAACCACATATTCAAGTGTAAGTGGCTGCTTATTCTCAAGATATGCATTTTTGAATGCTTCCATAATGCGCTGAGGTGTAACCTCTCCACCATCTCTTTCAGAGATACGCTGAATAATATCAGCAAATTCACGCTGCATCTTCTTTGGAAGCTTGTATCCATAAACAGTATCCATAACAAATGCAACGCCACCTTTTCCAGACTGGCTGTTGATACGAACCACTGGCTCATACTTTCTACCAATATCTGCAGGGTCGATTGGAAGATATGGAACCTCCCAATACATATTCTGGCGCTCCTTCATAGCCGCAACGCCCTTATTTATAGCATCCTGGTGTGAGCCAGAGAATGCAGTAAACACAAGCTCACCTGCATAAGGGTGTCTTGCGTCTGTTGGCATTTTAGTAACTCGCTCACAAATCTCTACGATTTCCTTGATGTCCTCAAGATTAAGCTCTGGATTCACGCCCTGTGAGAACATATTGTAAGCGATTGTAAGTATATCTACATTACCTGTACGCTCGCCGTTTCCAAGAAGTGTTCCTTCCACACGGTCTGCGCCTGCAAGAAGACCAAGCTCCGTAATAGCTACGCCTGTTCCTCTATCATTATGTGGATGAATTGAAAGGACGATGTTTTCTCTATCCTTAAAATGTGTGCTCATCCATTCTATCTGATCAGCGTAAACATTAGGTGTATTCATTTCAACAGTTGCTGGCAAATTGAAAATAATTGGCGCATCTGTTGCATGGTCCCAGGTATCCTGCACCGCTGTGCAAATATCAAGGGCAAACTCCACCTCAGTACCAGTGAAAGACTCTGGGGAATACTCAAGCTGAAGATTGCCATCGTATCTATCAAGTCTATCCTTCACCATCTGTGTACCAGCTTTGGCGATTTCGATTATTTCGTCCTTGTCAGCATTAAATACTACATCACGCTGCAAGGTAGATGTTGAATTGTAAATATGGAAAATAACATTTGGAATTCCCTGGATTGCTTCAAAGGTACGGTCGATTAATTCCTCGCGGCACTGTGAAAGTACCTGTACCTTTACATCTGAAGGAATTTTATTTTCCTTAACAAGTTGTCTTAAAAAGTCATACTCAATTTGGCTCGCTGCAGGAAAGCCAATTTCAATCTCTTTAAAGCCTAGTTTTAGTAGGAGGTCAAATAGTTCCATTTTTTCGTCGACATTCATTGGTTCGACGAGGGCTTGATTACCATCACGTAGGTCTACAGAACACCACAATGGAGCTTTGGTGATTGTCTTGTTAGGCCATGTACGCTCTGGAAACTGTAACACTGGGTTCGCTTTGTAACGCTTGTAGTTCAACATTATTCTTCCTCCTAGTCTTGTATCTCGCTTAAATCCCGAAGTTGTTCTCTCGGTTGTTACGCTAACAAGCATTATAAATTCTACGCTCGACAACACGTCGCGCTTAAGAATTATAATAGCTTGTTAACTACAACCTACTTATCATTTCCGTGATTAAGCTAATTGTAGTCTATGAATTAACCTAGAAACTAGGTTTATCCCTATATCATTCAGCTACTCACCTAAGCCTGATTCTATTGCCTCTACCAGCTTAGCAAGAGCTTCCTCTTCGTCATCACCTTCGCAGGTGATGACTATTTCTTCACCAGACTTTACACATGCGCCAAGGACGCTTAGAACTGACTTTGCGTTGGCTTCGTAGTGATTGTCTGTGTTAAAGCAAATCTTACTTTTATATTTCATGGCAGTCTCGCACAATACCCCTGCCGGTCTTAAATGCAAGCCTGTTGCATTAGCTATTTTAACTTTCTTTGAAACCATAACCTATCCTAGTCTGAGACAAATCCTACGTTCACAATCTATTTTGTTCTTTCGGTCACTAGATGTTCCTTACAGAACAAAAAAGATTGTTAACTGGATTTGAATATACTTTATAAAATTGTCTTAGTAATCAAGTCGGCGAGCGCGTGAGCGTCGGCCTCGATTTCCTCCTGGTTCTTGCCTTCAATCATTACACGTACAAGTGGTTCTGTACCTGATGGGCGAATGAGTACACGGCCTTCACCAGCAAACTTTGCCTCAAGAGCTTCGATTGCCTTTGCAATCTCTGGATATTCCATATAGCTCTCCTTCTTATGATTTGGAACCTTGGCATTTACAAGAGCCTGTGGTAATACTTCCATGATAGATGCAAGGTCTGAAAGTGACTTGCCAGTCTCTACCATTACGCGAAGAAGGTGAAGTGCTGATAAAAGTCCATCACCTGTTGTGTTATCGTCTAAGAAGATAACGTGTCCACTCTGCTCGCCACCGATGTTGTAGCCATTTGCAAGCATATTCTCTAATACATATCTATCGCCTACTTTTGTAGCTTCAACGTTGATTCCCTGTTCCTTAGCCATTAGTGTGAAGCCAAGGTTTGTCATTACAGTAACAACGCATGTATTCTTCTTAAGTGTTCCTTTATCCTTCATGTGCTTTGAGCAGATAGCCATTACCTGGTCACCATCAACAAGGTGTCCCTTTTCATCTACTGCAAGCATTCTGTCGGCATCGCCATCAAAAGCCAAACCAACCTGAGCGTTCTCGGCAACGACTCTCGCCTTAAGCTCGTCCATGTGTGTACTTCCGCAGTTTGAATTGATATTTGTTCCATCAGGATTGTTGTGGATAGTGATAAGCTCTGCGCCCATCTCTGAAAGGCATGCAACGCTAGTTCTGTAAGAAGCGCCCTCTGCACAGTCGATAACAATCTTAAGTCCAGATAAATCCATAGGTACTGTGTTCTTTAAGAAATCAACATACTCTCTACCAAGGTCAAATCTGTAATCAATCTTACCAATTTCTGCACCTGTAGGAAGGTTTACACCTGCCATGTTACTTTCGATAAGAGCCTGAATCTCGTCCTCTAATGCATCTGAAAGCTTGAAGCCTTCGCCATTGAAGAACTTAATTCCGTTGAATTCCATAGGATTGTGGCTGGCTGAAATAACAACTCCAGCGTCAACCTTGTGCTTACGTGTAAGATAAGCGATAGTTGGTGTAGGAAGTACTCCTACATATACTGCGTTTGCACCAACTGAGCAGATACCGCTCATAAGTGCTGATGCAAGCATTGTTCCTGATATTCTAGTATCGCAACCTACGATAATTGTAGGCTGATGACTTGCTTCCTTTGTAAGTACATAAGCGCCTGCCTGTCCTAACTGCTTAGCAAGCTCGATTGTAAGTTCTGAGCCAGCTACTCCTCTGACTCCGTCTGTTCCAAATAATCTTCCCATATTACTCCTTTGTATCTTCTGCAGATGAATCATTCTCTGCAACATTTACCGTCACCGAAGTGTTTTGAATGGTGACTCCTTCAATATTTTCAAACTGTAAAACAGCATTTTGCGATTCTCCAACAGTAAGTCCAGAACAATCTACATAACCTTTGACATTCTTAGCATTCAAATCTGAAAGCACTGATTCGGTACCGAATACATTTACTTTAATATCATTACTATTAAGCTTTACAGATAATCCTTCAGGAATATTCCTTAATTCGATATTATCTGAAATAACATTTAAAGTAGATGATGTCTCTCCTGCCATTAAAACTGTTATTGTAACCTTTGAGCTTGAGCTATCTGCCAAAGTTACTCCAGCAGGAAGATATGAACTGATATCTACAGTGGTGATGAAAGAACCTGTCAAATCTGAAAGGTTGATTACCGACTCTGGTATGGTGATACTTGTGACATCGTTAAGAGCACTTGCTTCACCAATAATCATTACTGATGATGGATCAGTCTTTATAGAATCAAGTGATAAACCTTCTGGAAGTGTTCCGCTGGTTTTTACCACTACATCTACGGCCTTTGTATTAGAGAAAACTACGCTTACGCTTACAGTAGATACAGATAATGAAAGCTCTCTTGCATCTACCTCGTCTCCGCGTTCTGTATAAAACTTAGGAATAACACTCTCTGTAAAATTGGTACTTACTCCTGAAATATTAGCTGTAGCAACAACAGAATTGATGGTTGAGACCACTGCCTCTGGACCAGTAACTGTAAGTACAGTCGGACTGCAGGTGACTGAATCTACTGCCAGGCCTTCTTCTATCTTACCTGTGGTCTGAGCGCTGATAACAAATCTTTCTGTTTTTTCATCCTCCAGCACTACGTATAAATAGTTCTGTTTGCTGGAAATAGTGATGTAATTAGCATAGGATTTCGCGGCAATAGTTACAGGAATTCTTTCCTCGTTTTCCAGATTGTTCATATCTGCTACAGCAGAAAAATCTGAAGGTGAAAGCTTTTCTATTATAGAACGCTTTGCTGTAACTCTAAAGCTTACCGTGTTAATTCCATCCTTTATTTCATATAGCTTGCCTGAGCTCTTAAGAACATCCGCATTGGTAACTGTAACAACAGAAGTGAAGGTTCTAGTCTGAGTTGGGTCATCAATATTGACCACTACAAGCCATAATAAAAAAGCAAAAATAAAAGCTAATATTTTTAATCCGACGTCCTTGGTGAGGGCTTTGATAATGTTCTGCTTCATGCTACCCCTCCTTTTCCGTCATACCATTGCCAGCTTCATCTTCTGTATCCGGATTTTGAATCTTCTTAAGCTCAGCGATAAGCTCATCTTCTTTTACATCTCTAACAATTCGTCCCTCTCTCGCGTAGGAAACCTTTCCTGTTTCCTCAGAAACAACGATTGTTAGCGAATCAGACACCTCACTGATACCAACAGCAGCTCTGTGTCTTGTTCCAAGATCCTTAGATAAAGCCATGTTATCTGAAAGAGGTAAATAACAGGTAGCCGAAACCACTCTGTCTCCTCTAACGATAACAGCACCATCATGCAATGGTGTATTCTTTTCAAATATATTTATAAGAAGCTGTCTGGTTACAAGAGCATCAAGGCTGATACCTGTTCTCTCGAATTCAGTCAGCTGCATATCATTTTCAACAACAATAAGTGCACCAGTTTTAACTGCACCCATTTCATAGCAGGCAGTTACCATTCCGGTAATTGTAGAATCATCGAACTTCTTAGCACCAGTCTTTAGTAGGTTCCAAGAAAACATTGATGTAATTTTTCTACGACCGATTTGCTCTAGGGCTCTTCGAAGCTCTGGCTGGAACACTACGATGAGTACTGTTACCGCAACCGAGATAAATCTCTCACCCAACCACAAAATGGTGTTCATCTGGAATATGGCTGCAATCACAAAAAACAGCATGATAATAAGGACACCTCTGATAAGCATCCAAACCCTGCTGTTTTTCACCCATATTAAAAGGTGATACATAAAATATGTAATTATGACAATCTCAATAACATCTGTGATGGAAACATCTGGAATATTTACATTGAAATAATCATCGATGAAGGCATCTACAGCATTCACGAAATCAACCACAGATTCACTTCCTTACTACCCTTTTTGGGAACTATATTTTTTTAATCTCTTTTTCTTCTTCTGCAATTCTAATCTTTGGAACAGCAGTTACATAATAGTAATAATCATCATCTTCGAACTGAACCTTTTCGATTCTTGAATAATCCAAGTCCAGAATGAAATAGTTCAAAAGAACACCAACGATAATTACTATTAGATTTCCCAGCATAAGTCCTGGTACTTCTGTCTTTTGGCTGGTGAGAAGATAGCCTGTAAGCATAATAATAAATTCAACTGCAACACCAGCTAAGTTTGCCACTATCCAAGACATATTAATCTTGGACTGACGCAACATATAAACTATCAAAAACATTGATGTCATTGCTGCAAGGAAGAAATAGAACATTCTTCCCTTAAGCATCTGCTCGTTTAAGAGAGAAATAACAGATACATCTGATGTTTCATCTATAATAGCAGCCGCATTATCTTTTACAATATGAAGATAATAAGCTGTTACAGAGCCGCAAATAACACTACAAAGCTCGTTAATGCTAGAAAGCAAGCCTGCTCCCAAGGCGATAACGAATGGTGAATGGAAGGAATAGCAGATTGGAACTACTACTGTATTATAGGTATTCTTGCTTCGGAAATAAGCGCACACTAAGTAGGATGCTACTATCAAAGCAAGAGCAACTACAGCAGCTTCTGTGCTAAGCTCCAGCAAATCAAGTAGTAGCACGATTGTTAGTACTACAGATACACCTTGAATCGGGAAAAATGCGCATAATAACGCAATAACTATAAGAAGCCATGTCTGGCTAACAGTTTTGTTGTAACCAAAATTAACCTTTATACATATCAGTCCAACAAAAGCAACGATTGCGCTCCATATTTTTATGAATAACATCTCCCTGGAGAGTATAAATTTACGTATGTCATCTCTTAATCTAATAAATGCATTCATTAATTAATCCTCAAGTAATTCTCCATTGTTTCTAGCAAGTAAAGGTCTTGTCTGCTGAACCTCATCCTCATACATCATGTTCAGCTTTGAATATTTAAGGCCAAGTTCTTTTATAAGTCTTTGGCCTCTTCGATAATGCTTGGCAGCTCTTCTTCTAGTGTTGTGTACATGAACAATGATGTACAGAGAATAAGCTAAAAGCCCTAGCAATATCATAAGTAGTATATACATTGTAGTGATATTTTCAAGCACATTACCAGCTACATATAAAACAACTGCTACATATATAATTCCAAAGAATATGGTGCCTGCCAAAAATCCACCCCAGCCCTGAAGAGCTACATACTCTTTCTTGGAATAGCGAAGCATTGGCTGATAATCTGAGCCATATTCTTTTTCAAATATAGCCATTGATGTCATGTGCTTTACACGTTCTTCATTAATCATTGATTAACCTCTTATAATAGGTAATTGGGTATAATTAGAGCAATTATTTAAACTCTACCTAATCATACAGAATGAGTATAGCATAAATCATGCGTAAAAAGAAATACCTACTAGCTTTTGCTAGCAGGTATTTGAATAAGTACATTTTTATTTTTCCAAGAAATGCATTTTGCTCTTGCTTTCAGGTTTCTTCTTTGGTGGCTCTGGTGCCTTTGGCTTCTCGATAGCTTCGCTTAAGCTATTAGCCATACTGTTTTTACAGTTATCGCAGAATCTACCTGTTTTAATGGAAGCACCACAATTCTCACATTCGATTCCAATGTCAGAATCATCTGTAAACTGTAATCGTTCTTCACGGATCCACTGACGAAGTTGATTTGTAGAAACCTCGTTATCATCCGCGATTTGCTGAATTGAAGCCTTAGGATTCTCTCTAATATACTCCTTTACCTTTTGGAACTTCTTTTCAACTTCCTCACGGCAGGCAGGACACATATTAGCTGGCCCTCCAATATAGTTAAATAATCTGCCACAAGTTCTACAATTACGTACATCCATAGGTAATACCTCCTATTTAGCTATTATAGCTGCCCTGCACAAATGCAAAGACCATAAACTTCCTTTACTCCCCCGTCTTTAAGAACTCTGGCCACTTCGTCCAAAGTTGAACCAGTTGTGTAAATATCATCAACTATAAGCACTTTTCTAAATTGTACATCATTTTTAATGATTGTAAATGCTTTTAACAGATTTTTCTTTCTTTTTAGGCGATTTAACTGTTTCATTGCCACAGTATCCGTGTTACGTCTAATAAATTGGTTTTCAACAGGTATCCCTACCATCTTACTTAGGCTATTGGCGAATACCTCGGCCTGATTATAACCACGTCTCTTTTTCTTCTTATCATACATCGGTACAGGAATGATGACATCGATTTGCTTTTCTTTAATCCAGTTGCCATAATTTTTTATAGCGTGATTTGCAAATTTATCACCATAGCATCTTCGATTTCCATACTTGAATCTATACATGGCATTTTTCATTTCACCTGTATATCTAAAAACTGATTTAGCCTGGTCAAAGCTATGGCCAGCTGTTTTGCAGGTGATGCAGTATTGCTCATTTTCCTTCACTGCTATCCCACAGGTTAGACAATAGTGGGGGCCAATCAGCCTGATTTTTTTAGCGCAGCTTTTACAAAATCCAGATTCTTTTTCTATTTTCAATAAAACTTTATCACAAGCAATACATCGTTTTGGGTATAATAACTCTATCCAAGAGGCTATAATACCTTTGATAAATTGATTCATTATTAATACTCCTATTTGACTAATTTGGGATAACAAACTATTATTTAGTAATTGAATCTTTGAAAGGAATATTATGAAAAAGAGATTATTAAGTATAATGATGGCACTAACTATGTGCCTATCTATCACCGCATGTGGCACAAAGACTAAGTCCGAGCCTGTAAGCGATAATAAAAACGAATCCGATGAGGATTCATATTCATATAATATATCAGCACTTTTATCTAAAGACAATAGAATGGATGAAATTCTTTTACAGGGGTTCTCAGATGCGTTAACTGATTATATTGGAGAAGACCACTTCACAATCACTACAGCTTACTCTACTGAGGAAACACCAAGTGAGACTATCGCAGCTAATGCTGTTAAATCCTCTGCGGATATGATTTTTACCACCGGTAAATCTACCCTACAGGCTGCTGCTGATGCAACAGATACCATTCCTATTGTTGCAACAGACATTATCGACTTTAAAGGCACCCTACGCATTGCCAGCCTTGGCGGTAAATCCTGGGACAAAACCACTGGCCGCAATATCACTGGCGTAAGCAGTAAGCCTAGTATTGTAGATCAGGTTTCCCTTATGATTGAATCTACAAAGGATTTACAGACTGTTGGTATTCTATTTTCACCAGAGGATACCGATGCTATTTATCAGAATGAAATTTTTGAAGCTTATCTAGATCAGGCTGGTATACCTTGGAAGGAATATTTAATCCCAGCAAGCAACACAACCGCTAAGAGTGCAGGCGAGGAAAAGAACTCCACTGCTCTTAGCCCCAGCAAATATGTAGCTTTTTCTGCTAAAGAGGGCATGGACAATGAAGTTGTCAGCCTTGGAGATAACCCACTTTTCGGACTTAACTCTCCATCCTCAACACGAGTTGCTTTGATTTCAGATTTCTGGACTGGTCCAAAGGTAATCGCTAAACAGTCCGAGGACGAAGCAGAAGCTTCTAACGATGAGAAATCCGATGAGGATACTAAGAATTCTGATTCAGATATTGAAGTTACACTTGAAGACAGAATCAAAGAAGCCTGCAACGAATGTTCTGCAATATACGTTCCATTCGAAAGCATGCTTACAGATCAAATGGATGTTATTGGTGATATAGCCAAATCAGAGGACGTTGTTACCGTAGCTGGTGACACTAGCATTGGGCAAAACTCTTTGGTAACCCTTTTCATGGATCCTTATTCTTTAGGATATGCTGCTGGTAAAAAAGCCGTTCGTGTATTTAACGGCGATGATATAACTACTATTAAAATTGGTTATGGCGACACTGATGAATGTGTCAAGCTATACAATGGCGAGATTGCCGAAAAGTTTGATATGGAATTTCCTAAATCCTTTAATGAATTCAACGATTTCCTTTCAACTTATACCTATGGTAGCAACACTATCAGATATTCTTTCTCAGGAGAATAGTTATGACAAAACAAGAATATAAAGCCTTACTTAGAGCTGATTATTTAAGATATTCTACAGACACTTCCCTAATAGGAAGAATCAAAACTAAAAAAATGAAGCCTGGATACGAATGGAGCTGCTGGTACAGAAAGCTTTGCTATCAAAACAGCCACAAGTATCTTAAGCCACTAGCCTTTTTTACCAGGCTTAAATTCCATAATGTATCTGTTAAATATGGAATTGATATTCCAAGCCATATACCTCAGATTGGGGCAGGCTTTCTCATTGAACATTTTTCATGCATCGTGATTCATACAGATGCAGTAATTGGAAAGAATGTTACCATTCACCAAGGTATTGTTATTGGTACAAATGATAAAGGCGTCCCTGTAATTGAGGATGACGTTAATATTGGTGCAGGCGCCGCAGTTATCGGACCTATCACCGTAGGTAAAGGTGCTATAATAGGCGCCAATGCAGTGGTTACCCATGACGTTCCACCTAATGCGATTGTTGCAGGAAATCCTGCAAAAGTTCTTCGCATACGATAATTAAATTTCGTTTTAGCATTAATCCCCCTAGATTTTGGTAAAGTTGTCTGATAATGTTACCAAATCTAGGGGGTTTTCAAATTACTTGACTTATGGTATTATGATAATAACTATAAGTATAGGTTTCTCTGCCCTGGCATAGACAAAGGATTGTCGAAGGCACCATATTTCAAGGAAGAAAGGAGGGGCGTCTAATGGCACGCATAGATACTGCGTATAATTATTTTATGACCACCTATGGCGACAACATAGGCAATCGTTATGAATCCCACAAAAAAAGCGAATTACGCGATACCTACAACAAAATAGTCAAAGCCAATAAAGATTCTCCTCTGTATAAGATAAAAGACACTGAGGATATGGGCCAGTTTGCGATTGATATTAAAGAGCACGCCAATTCTATGGCTCTTTCTGTATCTAATCTTACTTCTGCCGGGGACGATATTTCTGCAATTATGGATAAGCGCATAGCATCATCTTCTCAGCCTGATGCTATTGGCGTTATGTATGTAGGTGATGATGACGCTGAGGTAGAGCCTTTCTCAATTGAGGTAGACACTTTAGCTGTTCCTCAGATTAATACAGGAAACTTCCTTCCTATTGATGGACATGACTTTGAACAGGGACAGTATTCCTTTGATTTAGACATTAAGAATCACTCATACGAGTTCCAGTTTAATGTCAACGATGGAGAAAACAATCTTAACGTCCTCAGCAAAATTGTACGTTTACTTAATACTTCAGATGTTGGATTAAACGCTAACCTTATATCGAACGAAAAAACTAATTCCAAGGCTATTCAAATATCTTCAAAAGCTACTGGACATGAGCCAGAGGATAATCTTCTATTTAGTATTTCTTCCTCTATTTCATGGCGCGAGCTGAACACCCTTGGAATAGATAAGGTAACACAATTGCCATCAAATTCCAGCTTTAAGCTGAATGGCAATGAGCATCAATCCCTTTCAAACACCTTTACTGTAAACAAGATGTTTGAGCTTACACTTAAATCACTTTCTGATGGTCCTGTACAGATAGGACTTATGCAGGATACAGAGGCCCTTTCCCGTGGCATCAATCAGCTACTAGACAGCTACAATGGAATGATTGATATCGGCCTTAAATACAATGGAGCTCATCAAAACAGAACACTTTTTAATGAGATTTCTTCTATTGCAAATAATCAGGCTGATAAATTGAACCAGGTGGGAATCACTTCTGATGAACTAGGACATCTAACCTTAGATAAAGAAGCATTAGCTGATACTGTTAACAGTGAAAACAGCAGAACTGCATTTAATGCACTTAACGAACTTAAAAATTCCATCAGTAAGGCTGCACAGAAGGCCTCCATTAATCCGATGGCCTATGTGGATAAGGCAATAGTTGAGTACAAGAATCCAGGAAAGACATTGTCGGCGCCTTATGCTACCAGTGCTTATTCTGGAATGATGGTGAATTATGGCTTGTAAATAAATCTTACGCAACACGCGTAGTTTTTCATGCTCCCGCAGGCCTAGACTATGTGTGTTGCTTATTTTTTGCTTATTTTATAGCTTTTAATAATTCTTTTAATCTCTTTTCGTAGGTGCAGTAATTTTCCACGTAGATTCGGCCGTTAGTTGCAATTTCATTTCTCTCGGTGTCGTGGGTTAGGTAGTAGGTAGTTTTTTCGTATAGGTCCTGATTGGAGTAGTACCAGACCATGTGGTTTGCGTTTTCGAATTGCATTGGAAGCTCTGCCTGGAAGTTTGTCAGGCAGAAGCCGCCTGCACCTAATATATCGTACACACGTAGTGGAACGCCGCTTTTAATATTTGGAATAGTAATATTTAGATTGATTTTGGAATTCTTAAATACCTGGGGCATTTCTCTCCAGTAATCTATGCTTCCCTTATTTTTTACTCTCAGCAAATCATCTGTTTTCGAATTGGTATATACACTTACTTTATGATTCTTGGAAAGATCTATTAATATTCGTCGTCTTTGCTTTTCCGCTATTTTAAATCCAAGTGTAGTAACCGAAAATATGAGATTCAAATCTGACAATGAATCTTCCGATTTATCAAGCTTAAAATAGTTTTCCAGCTCCATGAGAATATCAGGCGTCAACATCCTATCAACGATATTTACGCCCTGTAGATCACGTTGTGCTTCCATAAGGGCCTCAAAATAACCTCGAAAATAATCTGGCAATGTATATTCCATCTTATCGTAGGAATTCTTCTCATACAAAGAGCCTACAAAGCTAATGTCGTTGCGATATATTTCTTCATCTTTAGAATTAGCAAAAATGTAGTCAAGTCTCTCGCAATTTACAGCTAGCGGCAAATGGTAAACATGCTCCACACCCATCCCCCTGAATTCTTCCACATTGGTAAGATCAAAAAGAAAGATACGGTTCACATCATTAAACACCGACTTGTGATACATAGAAATCAGTGGATTATCGCAGCTCCAGCACACGTACAAAATGCCACATTCCTGACACACGTTGGAGATTAGCGGAAAATAATTTACGTTAAAAACAAATTCAAAGCTATCCCCTTTAATTATTCCACGAAGCTTCTCGGCAAACTCCTCGTCCACATCATAATTAAGAAGGTCCTGATAAACCTCCTCAACCTCATAGCCTAGCTTCTCAAAGCTAAATTTTATATCCTTGTAGTTATACGCCTTCCAGCGATACATTAATATTTTTCTCATAACTATAGTGTCATCGTAAAAATTATAGATGCAATGTATCTACTCCAAATGCTGTTTGTAGTAGGTTTATCAGTTGGCGATATGTTGCGATTGCCTCTTTGGTGTGTCCGGTAGAATCAAGCTCTGCAATTTGGCCAAGGAGAGCTTCCTCCAGGTTGTACATTTCTTTAAATTTATCAGGTTGTGTACGTTTTGCCAGTTGAATCTTTTGGTAGACACTGTACTGCTGCAGCAATGCTAAAAGTGGCTTGTCCATCAATGGTCTTCGCTCCATTGCATCCTTGATGGCATTCATAGCTCCTGTTATGTCTGTATCTTCAAGTTCGTTGAAACGAAGAATATCCTCTGCCACAAGGACCTCACGGTAGGCTTTTTCTGTCTCGGCTTGTGGCTCCATCCACTCTAGGTGAGTCTTGTGCCAAAGCAATACAGTCTGGGCATATTTGATTAAATCATCCTGTATATTAGAATATGTTCCAAAATCCTCGGCTTCATTTAGCCTGTGCTCCATCAGGCGCACCTCAAGGAATAAATCCATTTCCTTTTTGCCCTTGGTTTCTGCAAAAGCCGCCTTCAGATTTTCTAGGTCTTTAATATCAAGCTTATCTGCATGGATATCTATTTCGTTTTCGATTGCATCTCTTGAACCTGGGCGAATAAAGAATTTTTCCAGTACATCCCTTAGCTCCTTTTTGGGACCAAGTTCAGCAGATTTCGAAAGAATCTCTACTAAAAAGCCTCTGTTAAGGCGAAGTACGGGACTATTCCAGGATAGTCTTCTGTAATAGTGAACCAGTGGACCATAATCGTTGTTTCTCAGGCCACAGCTCATTAAATAGGCATATATAGATTCTACGTAGTTATCGTCGAATACGTCGTTTATAAAAATGCCTCCCTGCAAGAATACCATGCCCTCATCATCTTTATGCTTTTCGTATATCTTCAAATAATAATTAGATGCCTTCACGCATTCATCATTCATTTCCTTCATAAACATGATACGGGCGGCATATAATGTGAGCTTTGCTTTTGGTATCTCCATGATTTCATCAGAAGACATTTGCTTGTTATACAGCTCTAAAAGCTCATCCCATTTCTTTAAATCCGTCATGGCTATCGCCATTCCTACTACGAAGGTAGCGCGGTACCTGATGGAATCGCTTTCGTCTATTTCAAAGGACTTCTTGTACCCCTCCTGACAAATTGACAGTAGCTCCTCATACTCTTCGATAGCTCTATACTCCTGGGCCAGCTGGAATGGCCAACGCAGATTGTTTGGCTGTTCTACCATCATATCCTTTAATAAAGGAATATTTCGCATTGAATGCCTTCTATTATCCTCGGCATTTTTGTAGATATATCCAAAATGACCTGCTCTGGCGTCTAAAAACATTGCGTTACCAAAGGCTGGCTCGATATATTCGTGAACCTTGCCTATGAATACGGTCTCTGGGGTGACTGCACACATTCTTACAACTCCCACATCCTGATATTCGATGGCTTCAAAATCCAGATAGTTTCTTTGGAAATAGCCGCCTATATTATAGGTCAAGCAATCCTCTTCCTTGAAAAATTTGATGATATTTGTGGTATCCAAAAACCATTCATCATCATCTATAAATAAAAACATTTTTCCGTTTGCCTGATCAAGCTGGAAGTTTCTTGCCTTAGCGAAATCGTTGCACCATTCAAACTCAAAGACTTCATCTGCATACTTTTCCACGATAGCTCTAGTTTCAGGGCTGCAGCCTGTATCTACCACCTGAATTTCAGAATCGAGTGCTTCTCTGATTGGCATCAAGGATTTAAGGCAGCGCTCTGTTGTTTCTGCCCTGCCGCAACACAATAGTCCAATTGTAAGAAGCTTTGTCTTTGGTTTATTATTCATACCCTCTTCCTTCCCCTTTAATTGCTAAAAGGCTCGTCCTTCGACGAGCCTTACTATAATCTTTTTAGTATGTTCCAATAATGAGTGGTCTGTACATTTCCTCTCCTTCTGTGAGGCCTTCCACCTTGCCCAGGCAACTATCAATCAATCTGTTGATTTCGTTTGCCACGATTTTCTTCTCCCCTGGGGCATCTACAAGTCCTCTAAAGTCATATACATCAATACTTCTAATTTCTATTATTCTGTTTTCTATATCCTGTATAATTTCGCTTAACACCCAAGCAATTTTATCTGAGTGCTGTACGATTAATTCTGTGTCTTTTAAGTTCTCACTTATATCGTAAATCATATTGCAGTAGTTTTCAAACTTTTCTACGATATCTGAGTAATCCATCCCCATGGATTCGAGGTATTCTCCTAAAACTAAGGCTTTCTGCTGACATCCGATTAGTACTTGTAAGTCTGCTGAATCATTGCCAGTTGCTCCATTCTCAAATCTGTGGTTGGCTGTGTAGAGTTCTAAAACCATTGTTAACATCTTGCTTCTTGTAAAATATGCCATAAGCCTTACCTCATTTCTATTATGTGAATCTTACCACCTCATCCACCACTTCGTGGTCCCCCTTGTCTCGCGTCCCGGCTCGGTCGTTGCTAAGCAGGCTCCACTGGAGCCTAGCAACCCTCAAGGGGAAGGCTAAGTATGTAAGAGCTGTTGTCATTGTTAATTATTTAATTATTTGTTCTTTTTAGTAATTTCCCCACCTCTTAATCGAGGTGGGGATATTATTTTATGGTATCAATCTTAGGATTACTGGAGTAAGTTCATAACACCCTGTGTAGCCTGATTTGCCTGAGCAAGCATTGACTGACCTGCCTGCTGGAGGATGTTATTCTTAGAGTACTCAACCATCTGGTCTGCCATATCTGTATCACGGATACGAGACTCAGCTGCTTCTGTATTCTCAACTACGTTGTCGAGGTTCTTGATAGAGTGCTCTAGTCGGTTCTGGATAGCACCAAGTTCTGCACGCTGTGCTGATACTCTCTGGATTGCATCTGCGATAGCATCGATCGCGTATGTAGCTGCCTTACCAGTTGCATCTGATACGTTGATACCGTTAATACCGATTGACTTAGAGTTCATAGCCTCGATAGAAACGTTAATCTTGTTTGACATTGCTGCGTCAGCACCAACATGAAGGTTAAGTGTAAGTGCGTTCTGTACGTTTACATGGCCTTTATTGATTGAGAAGCTGATTGTTGTTGCTGGCTGATCTTCACCACCAACTCTCTGTGTAATGTTGTTTGGCTTCCAATAGTATGCGCCATCCTTTTCCCAAGGATTATCAGGGTCTGCATCGGCTGTTGAATGCATTCCAACTGTTGACTTTGGTGGATCCTGATTCTTAAGTGCATCAATTTTTGCCTGCGTTGCCCATTTATCAACATCTGCTGCACCATCTGTAGCACCTACTGAAGATGCTGCCTTAAGCTCGATAGCTACCATGTTGTACGCTGCTGTTGCTCTGATAAGTGTTGCATTAGCTTTATCAATACCTGTATCTGGGTCGTATGTATCTGAGAATCTTGAAACTTCATTACCATTATATTTAAGTGTAGAGCCTGCTACGATTAGATTATGAAGATAACCATTTGTAACCTTGGCGTTTGCAACATCACTTGCAGTTCCTGAGATGATAGTGTAAGTTTTTCCATCGATAGAAATTGTATCACCAGCTGTAAGATTCCAACCATCTTCTGGGTCGTTTGCCTTAGTTTCATCGTACATGTCTTCAGTAAACTTAAGTGCCTTTGCTACTTCTGCATTTGTTTTAGCACCGATTGTGTACTGTGTTCCACCGATTCTATACTTCTCACCAGCTTCAAGAGATTCCATTGTAAATGTAGCTCTTGTAGAGTTCTGTACGAGTGTGCCTTCAAGACCTGCATCATGAGCATCAATATACATCTTCTTAAGTCCGATATCACCCTTTAATAAGAATGTCTCGTTGAACTTTGTTGTAGATGCGATACGATCGATTTCCTGAGAAAGCTGTGTAATTTCGTTCTGGATATCGTCACGGTCTGACTCTGAGTTTGTACCGTTGGCTGCCTGTACTGCCAATTCGTTCATTCTCTGAAGCATGTCGTGAACTTCTGTGAGGGCACCTTCAGCTGTCTGTACTGAAGATACACCGTCAGATGCGTTTGTAGAAGCCTGAGTCAGACCACGAATCTGCTTTCTCATTTTCTCAGATATTGAA
>JAILAV010000206.1 GCA_024681435.1 Pseudobutyrivibrio sp.
GGGCGAGGGATTCTTTGTATAATTAAGACATACTGAAATATGTGAGAAAGGGGAAAATGCAATGACAATTTATGACGAGTTAGTAGCTCGTGGCCTGATTGCCCAGGTAACGAACGAAGAAGAAATTAAAAAATTAATAAACGAGGGCAAGGCAACATTTTATATAGGCTTTGATTGTACTGCAGATAGCCTTACAGCTGGTCACTTTATGGCTCTCACATTAATGAAGAGATTACAGATGGCTGGTAATAAGCCAATTGCCCTTATTGGTGGCGGCACAACTATGATTGGTGATCCTTCTGGTCGTACAGATATGAGAAAGATGCTTACAAGAGAAGACATCGATCACAATGCAGAGTGCTTCAAGAAGCAGATGGAGCGTTTCATTGATTTCTCTGATGATAAGGCTCTTATGGTTAATAATGCTGATTGGCTTTTAAACCTCAACTATGTTGATTTACTTAGAGAGGTTGGAGCATGCTTTTCTGTTAACAATATGCTTCGTGCAGAATGCTATAAGCAGCGTATGGAAAAGGGACTTTCATTCCTTGAATTCAACTACATGATTATGCAGTCTTATGACTTCTATTACATGTTCCAGAAATACAATTGTAACCTTGAGTTTGGTGGCGATGATCAGTGGTCAAATATGCTTGGTGGTACAGAGCTCATCAGACGTAAGCTTGGTAAGGATGCTCACGCTATGACTATTACTCTTCTTACAGATTCACAGGGTAAGAAAATGGGTAAGACAGCAGGAAATGCTGTATGGCTTGATCCTAACAAGACATCTCCATTTGATTTCTATCAGTACTGGAGAAATGTAGGTGATGCTGATGTTCTTAAGTGCATACGTATGCTTACATTCCTTCCTATCGAGGAAATCCAGAAGATGGATAGCTGGGAAGGTGCACAGCTTAACGAAGCTAAAGATATCTTAGCTTATGAACTTACTCAGATGGTTCACGGAACAGAGGAAGCTGACAAGGCTAGAGAAGCTTCAAAGGCACTTTTCGCAGGTGGAGCTAACTCAGAGAATATTCCAACACACACACTTACAGCTGAGGACTTCAGAGATGGTAAGGTAGATATCCTTCAGATTCTTGTATCTGCTGGACTTTCAGCTAGCCGTGCAGAAGCTCGTCGTAACGTGCAGCAGGGTGGCGTTTCAGTAAATGGAGAAAAGGTTTCAGATCCATTTACATCATATGACAATTCAGCTTTTGCTGAGGAGTTCTTACTTAAGAAGGGTAAGAAATCATTCTGTAAAATAGAAGTTTAATCATAATAATAAAATGCCAAGGTTTTATACCTTGGCAATTTTTATTATATTAATGTGACACATAATTACTAAATATGAGGTATAATAAACAATATTATAAGGAGAAGGAGGTTATATTATGATTACAAAAATTGCTATCGTACCTTATGTTGAATATGGAAGAACATTGATGGGAAAGGATAATCACCTTAATCCGTTAAAGCATAGTAGATCTTCTGTATTAAAAAAGAAAATTGAATCTGCAATAAGTGAAAATATACAAGTAATAATTGACCCAAACCGTGGGGATTTTAATTATCTTAAAAAAGAAGGTGTAGATTGTTTTATTATCCCAGAATATATTGAAAGTTATGTTGAGTATGGTGACAGTAAAGAAAAATGCTTTTTCATGACAGCTGATGAATATGATGCGGGAAATATTGATAGATTTATGAAATATTTAAACGAAAAATAGTAAAATTTGAGACTATGTAAAATATATACTATAATGGCCTCTCAGGAGGTTTCGATTATATGGAAAACATAGGAAACGTATTTTATTTCCAGTGGGAATTGGATTTTCTACACTGGTTTCAATCTATACATAATGATGTTCTAGATTTTATAGTTCCAAAAATTACGATGCTAGGTGATGCAGGATGGTTTTGGATAGCTGTAACTTTATTACTTCTTATTCTTCCGTTTAACAGAAAGTTGGGAGTTCAGTCTGCCACAGCACTTGTTATCACAGCAATAATATGCAATCTAATATTAAAACCAGGAATTATGAGATGTAGACCTTGTTGGCTTGAGCCTGATATTCAGCTATTGGTGAAGATACCACATGATTACTCATTTCCATCAGGGCATTCAAATGCAAGTTTTGCTGTTGCTACAGCTATCTTCACAAGAAATAAAAAGCTCGGAATTCCAGCATTATTATTAGCTTCCCTTATAGCTATTAGTCGTATGTATGTATTTGTTCATTGGCCAACAGATGTGTTAGTTGGAACCCTTGTAGGTATAAGTGGTGGAATAGCAAGCTACTTCATAGTTGAAAGATTTAATAAGAAAAGCAATACTTTTTAAAAACTTACAAAGAAGGTCATAAAAATGAGACGCAAAAAGAAAAGAAGAATAATATCTTTAACATTAATTGTAATAGCATTATTATTAATTCTTGGTTGTGTAGGTTATTTGATGCTTTCTAATGAGCAAAATAAAACAAATGTCAGTAACGAATCTATAGAGAAAATAAATGCTAGTGATGATGAAAAATCTGTAGAAACAAATAAACCAGATGTTAAAGAAGAATCAACTCCACCTGAAGAGGATTCAACAAGAACTCTATTTGATAATTTTTTAAATGGAGAGATTGATGCTGATGCAATCAATGAAGGTGAAGAATATGAATATACTCTTAATGTAGATGAATTAGATCTCGGTGGAAATGATTGGGATTCTAGTAGCGTTTATGGTTATTTAGATGTTGATAATGATGGAGAAGATGAACTTATCATAACAAATGCTTATGGTGCTAGTTTATTTGATGCCAAAGACGGCAAAGTAAAAATGTTTGCTTCTGGCGGAGGAACAGGAAACACAGTATTATTAGCTAATTATGAAAATGCATATTGGGTAGTACATGCTTTTTCATCAGCTGACTGT
>JAILAV010000038.1 GCA_024681435.1 Pseudobutyrivibrio sp.
TCTGAAATGAATTCAGGAGCAGTTATTACCAACGAAGAAACAAATGAAAAGCTTGAGATTAACACACCTCTTTTATATCCAAGACTTTCTATCTGCGACCCAACATATCTGTATTCACTTCCAAAGGTTCAGACTGCAGCAGGAGCTGTGGATATACTGTCCCATGTAATGGAGCAGTATTTCCAGCCAAACGATGAAGCTTATATTACAGATGCTCTCAGTGAAGCTGTAATGAAAACTGTTGTAAAATACGCTTTAATTGCCATAGATGAGCCAGAAAACTATGAGGCTAGATCTAATCTCATGTGGGCCAGCACAGTGGCCTTAAACCATCTTCTTACAGTAGGGAAAGGTGGCGCTTGGTCAGTGCATCCAATTGAGCATGTCCTTAGTGGTTTTTATGACATCACCCATGGTATTGGTCTTGCTATACTTACACCAGCTTGGATGGAATATGTATTAACGGACGAAAACAGTCATCGTTTCGCCCGCTTTGCAAGAGAAGTCTTTGGAGTAACAGAAGAAGATGACATGGCAGCAGCTAAAAAAGGAATTGACTGCCTAAAGATGTTTTTTGGAGATTTGGAAATGCCATCAAATCTTTCTGATGTGGGAATTGATGACAGTAAGTTTGAGCTTATGGCAAGTGAAGCCGTAAGAACTAGCGGTATTTCTTCTAGGGCATATGTGAAGCTTGATAAGAATGATGTAATGAATATTTTAAATATTTGCAAATAGTAAATAATTTTATTGACATAGTAAGTTATAACTTATATAATTCAGAAAAAATAAATTTGCTTTCGACAAAGGCGTCGCATTTAATTGCGGCGCCTTTTTTTCGTTTATAAGGGCGAACGGAGGCGTAAGGAGGACATAAGGTATGAAGAAAACATTTGTAATTGCGCTTAGCTGTATGTTGATGGCGAGCTTAGTTGGCTGTGGCTCATCATCTTCATCTACTTCAAGCACAGGAGGTGCTTCCGGGGACACTATTAAGATTGGTATTTTTGAGCCAAAGACAGGTGAGAATGGTGGCGGTGGTGCCCAGGAGGAATTAGCAATTGAGTATGCTAATTATGTTCGTCCTACTGTTACAGTTGGGGGCAAGGAATATAAAATCGAGCTTGATTGGCAGGATAACCAGTCAGATAAGACAGTTGCAGTTACAGCTGCTCAGAAGTTGATTTCTGATGGTGTAGTTGGTGTGGTTGGTGGATATGGTTCAGGTGTTTGTATTGCAGCTGGTTCATATTTCGCAGATGCACAGATTCCTGCAATCGGAACATCTTGTACAAATGCAAACGTAACTCTTGGAAATGACTATTACTTCAGAGCATGCTATCTTGATCCATTCCAGGGCGAGGTAATGGCTAACTGGGCATACAGCAATGGTTACACAGAGGTTGCTACAATCGATAACATCGGAAATGAGTACACATCAGGTCTTGTAAAGACATTTACAGATTCATTCGCAGAACTTGGTGGTACAGTTGTTGATGCTGAGACATTCCAGACAAACGAAAGTGATTTCAAGGCTATTCTTACAAACATTAAAAACAGCGGAGTAAAAGCCGTATTTGCACCAACTGATTACCTATATGCTCCACTTCTTTTAAATCAGGCTCATGACTTAGGTCTTGATGTTCAGTGGATCGCTGGTGATACATGGTACTCAAATGTACTTATTCAGGATGCTGGCGATAATGCAAATGGAGTAGTAGCTGATACTTTCTACTCAGAAGGTGGTAACCCAGAGTTTGATGAAGGCTTTAAGGCTTGGTTAAACGAGGATGCTTCAAGAAAAGCAACTAACCTTGATACAGATGCAATCGTTGGAAACCATGCAGTAAGCTACGATGCATACATGGTACTTATCGAAGCTATTGAAGAAGCAGATTCCTTAGAAGGTGCAGCTATTAGAGAAGCACTTGCATCATTAAATGCTAGTGAAGGATTTGCATGTGGTCCTTATAGCTTCGATGTAAATGGTGATGCTGTTAAGGATACTTCTTATATTTGCCAGATCACAGATGGTGAGTGGAAATATCAGAGTACAGAGACTGTAAAATAATTAATGCAATTATTTATAGGGCTGTGCTATCACAGCCCTAAATATTTTTTTTAAGGTGGAAAATTAGATGATTTCATATATGTTGCAACAGCTGCTTAATGGCTTGTCCTTAGGTGGCGCATATGCATTGATAGCTATAGGCTACACAATGGTATACGGTATTTTAAGGATGATAAACTTTGCACACGGTGACGAATTCATGATGGCTGGGTACTTCATGATTTTTTCTTTAGCTGTTTTTCCATGGTACGTAGCAGTACCATTTGTTATTTTATGCACTATTGTTCTTGGTGTATTAATTGAAAGAGTAGCATATAAGCCTCTTCGTAATGCACCTCGTATGTCAGTAATGATTAGTGCTATAGGCATATCTTATCTATTACAGAATCTTGCAAATTATCTTTTTACTGCGATGCCACAGAGCTATCCTCAGATTGATATTCTTAAACATGTATATGAATTCGGAAGCATAAGTGTATCAAGAGTAACAATTATAGCTCCTGTACTTACAATTGTTCTTACAGTTTTACTGGTTTTGCTCGTAAATCATACAAAGCTTGGAATGGCTATGCGTGCCTGCAGTAAAGACCAGGAAACAGCAAGAATTATGGGTATTCGCGTAGATAATATCATAACTATTACATTTGTAATTGGATGTGGTCTTGCAGCAGTAGGTTCAATTTTATATTTCACTGATCGTAATACAGTTCAGCCATATTCAGGCTCACTTCCAGGGCTCAAATGCTTTGTAGCTGCAGTTATTGGTGGTATCGGAAATATTCAGGGTGCTGTTCTTGGAGGATTTATTGTTGGTATTTGCCAGATTGTTATTACTGCCATGGGATATTCAGTGTTCAGTGACGCTTTTACATTCGCACTGTTGGTTATTATTTTGATTTTCAAACCATCGGGACTTTTTGGTGAAAAAGCAGTTCAGAAAGTGTGAGGTAGAAGATGAGAGTGAAAAATAAAAGAAATATGATTCTAAGCATAGCAGCAGTTCTGTTATGCATTGTTTATTTATTTATATTGCAAATGGATAGCGTAGGTCATTCTTACGCCATCACTATTATTGAAAGAAGCTGTATTTATGCAGTTGCTGCTGTATCTATGAATCTTATTATTGGTTTTACAGGTCAGTTCTCTCTAGGAACAGCTGGCTTTATGTGTATAGGTGCTTATATTACAGGAATTCTTACAATACCAGTAGAAATGAGAGACCAGATTTTTTATCTATATGGTATGGCTGACTGGCTTCACGATATAAAGCTTCCTCTTTTAGGAGCATTACTTTTAAGCGGAATCGTTTGTGCTATTGCAGCAGCTCTTATTGGATGGCCAGTTTTAAGATTAAAGAGTGATTATCTTGCAATTGCTACATTAGGTTTCTCGGAAATTATCAGAGCGATTTTTGGATGGGATGGACTTGGAAGAATTACAAATGCATCATATGGTGTTTCTAACATACCACAGTTTGCAAACATTTTTGAATGTGTTGCAATTTCCATAGTTTGTATCTCAATTATGGTTTTACTTGTAAATAGCAGTTATGGTAGAGCTTTTAAAGCAATTCGTGATGACGATGTTGCTGCAGAAGCTATGGGTATTAATCTTTTTAGAACAAAGCAGCTCTCATTTGTTGTATCAAGTGCCTTTGCTGGTGTGGCTGGTGGCTTACTTGCTGTATACATGCGCTCAGCTGTTACTAGTACATTCACAGTAGCTCTTACATACAACATTCTTTTAATGGTTGTACTTGGTGGTATAGGAAGCATTAGCGGTTCAATTCTTGGCGCTTTTATCGTAACAGGCTCTCAGGAATGGCTCCGCTTTTTAGATAAAGAATATACATGGTCACAGGTTATTCCAGGCCTTGGTATGGATGGATTTGGTGGCTTTAAAGTCCCACTACTTCGAAATGGATTTAGAATGGTTGTATTTAGCATATTGCTTATGCTTGTAGTTCTTTTCTGGAACCACGGTATTACTGGTAGTAAAGAAATTACATGGGACAGATTAATAAACGGCATTAAGAAGATTACTTCAAGAAAGAAAAAAACAGTATCGGAGGCTGAATAGATGTCAGATAAAAACATAGTATTAGATATTGAACACCTTACTATGCAGTTCGGTGGTGTTATTGCTGTCAATGATCTTTCAGCACAGGTTAAAGAAGGGGAAATAGTTGCCCTTATTGGACCAAACGGTGCTGGAAAAACCACGGCCTTCAACTGCATCACAGGTGTGTATCACCCAACATCAGGAAAGGTTGATTTTTGCGGAAAGACTATAGCTAATGGATTTAAGATTGCCCATACTCCTGATGAAATAACAAAGCTAGGAATAGCAAGAACATTCCAAAATATAAGATTATTTTCAGGTCAATCTGTTTTTGATAACGTCCTTATTGCAAAGCATATGCGTGCAAAACAGAATCCTTTTACAGCAACATTTAGACTTAACAGAAGCGAAGAGATTAGAAGCAAAGAGGAAACATGGCAGCTATTAAAGGAGCAAGGTCTTGATAAGTATGCAGATTGGGAAGCAGGAAGCCTTCCATATGGAATGCAAAGAAGACTTGAAATTGCTCGAGCTTTGGCCACAGACCCTAAGCTTCTTTGTCTCGATGAGCCAGCTGCAGGTATGAATCCTCAGGAGACAGATGAGCTTGCAGATTTTATTAAACAAATTAGAGATAAGTATAACCTTACAGTACTTTTGATTGAGCATCATATGAATCTTGTAATGGGGATTTCAGACCATATTTATTGTATTGATTTTGGAAAGATGATTGCTCAGGGTAAGCCTGAGGCTGTTGCTTCAGACCCAAAGGTTATTGAAGCATATCTTGGAACACAGGAGGAGCAGGATGCTTGAAATTAAAGGACTAACCATCAATTATGGTGGAATAGAAGCTGTTAAAGATATTAGTTTTACAGTTCCAGAAGGCGAGATTGTTACATTAGTTGGGGCTAATGGGGCAGGAAAATCCAGTACTCTTAGGGGGATTATTGGTCTTGTAAAAGCAAAGTCTGGAAGTATTACATTTGATGACAAAGAGCTTATGGGAGAAAGTACAGATGAAATAGTTAAAAATGGAATAACACTTGTACCAGAAGGTCGACATGTTTTTCCAGATCAGACTGTTTTAGAGAATTTAAAGATAGGCGCATATCTTAGAAAGGGAAATCTTGATGAGGATATTGAAAATGTCTATAAGATATTTCCACGTCTTAAAGAAAGATCATGGCAGGCTGCAGGAACCTTGTCAGGTGGTGAGCAGCAGATGCTTGCAGTAGGTCGTGCCCTTATGGCTAATCCCAAGCTTATTATGATGGATGAGCCATCTCTTGGACTTGCACCTATTATTGTAAATGAAATATTCGAAATAATTAAGCGTGTCAATGAGCAGGGCACTACAGTTCTTCTTGTAGAGCAAAATGCTAATATGGCATTGCATATTGCAGACAAGGCTTATGTTATTGAAAATGGACGAATAACAATTGAGGGTACAGGAAAAGAACTCTTGATGGATGAGAGAGTGAAGAAGGCATATTTGGGGACTACAGCAGAATAAGATGTATTTGGGGAGGTTTTTAGAATGGGCGACAAATCTTATGATGGGTAATTTCTTTCATGTTACCTGTCCATATCTTTTTATGTAAAGTCTTAATCCAAGTGCTTGAATAGATATTAGAACTTTTTTAAATAAAAAAAGGATATCCTTTTTTTTCGCGTAATACGTTTTATAGGAGTCTCGAATAATGCATAAAGGGAGGCTAAAATGAGCACAATACGAGAAATGATTGAGCAGATGGAGAGGGAGACACTTAGTCCCTATGCAACGCTCAACGAGAACTCACGTGGACGCGAGAAGGATGAGGCACAATGTGATATCAGACCCCTATTTCAGAGGGATCGAGATAGAATTCTTCATAGTAAGGCATTTCGCCGTCTGAAGAATAAAACTCAAGTTTTTCTTACTCCTCAGGGTGATCACTACAGAACACGATTATCCCATACATTAGAAGTTTCACAAAACGCAAGAACTATAGCTAAGGCTTTGCGCCTTAATGAGGATTTGGTTGAGGCTATAGCACTTGGTCACGATTTAGGACACACACCATTTGGCCACGCAGGGGAAGCGCAGCTTAATGAAATGTGCTCTACAGGTTTTGTGCACTCTGAGCAAAGTGTTCGTATAGTTGAAAAGCTTGAAAAAGGTGGGCAGGGCCTTAATCTTACATGGGAGGTTCGTGATGGTATTCGCAACCATCAGACCAGCGGACATCCTGCAACTCCAGAGGGACAGATTGTCAGACTCTCGGATAAAATTGCATATGTTAATAGTGATATCGATGATGCTATTAGAGCACAGATTCTTACAGAGGACAGCATTCCAATGGAGATACGAAAGACTCTTGGTATGACTTCAGCAGTCAGACTCGATACACTTATTCATGATGTTATTATTTCAAGTCAGGATAGTCCTGAGATTAAAATGTCTAGTGAAATTGCTGAGGCAATGGCAGACTTGCGTAAATTTATGTTTGCAAATGTCTACAAGGACTCAGTTGCTAAGGTAGAAGAGGTAAAGGCTAAGCGTATGATTCGCGAACTTTACGAATACTACACCGTTAATTTCACTGAGCTTCCTGAGAGATATAGAGCAATGGAGGACGAAGGCACAAGCCAGGAGAGAATCATTTGCGACTATATTTCAGGAATGACAGATCAATATTGCATTACAAAATTCAATGAATTCTTTATGCCTAAGGCATGGGTTGTAGATGGATTTTAAAATATAAAGGGAGAATTAATGCCTTATTATTCAGATGAAATCATCGAAGAAGTTCGTTCTAGAACGGATATTGTCGATGTAATTTCCCAGTATGTGAATTTACAAAAAAAGGGAACCCAATATTTTGGTTTATGCCCCTTTCATAATGAAAAGACAGGTTCATTCTCCGTTAGTCCACAAAAGCAAATGTATTATTGCTTCGGATGTGGCGCAGGTGGAAATGTTTTTAGCTTTTTGATGGCATATGAAAATATGACATTTAAAGAGGCTGTTGAGGAATTGGCTCCAAAGTGTGGTGTTACATTGCCGCAAAGGGAGATGACTTATCAGGAAAAGCAAAGAGCTGATAGGCGCAGCCTCCTTTTTGAAATTAATAAGGAAGCAGCGGCTTTTTACTACAAAATGTTACGCTCCAAAGATGGGGAGCAGGCAATGGCTTATTTCACTAAGCGTGAATTGACTGCGGATACTCTTCATAAATTTGGACTTGGATGTACCAATAAATATTCTGATTCCTTGTATAAATATCTTAAGAGCAAGGGATACGAGGACAACATTCTTAAGGATTGCGGCCTCATTACCATTGACGAAAAGCGTGGAGGTCACGATAAGTTTTGGAACAGAGCAATGTTTCCAATCTTTGATGCCAACGGCAAGGTAGTTGCTTTTGGAGGCCGTGTCATGGGCGAAGGAGAGCCGAAATACTTGAATTCCCCAGAGACAGAGATTTTCAACAAATCCCGTACATTGTTTGGATTGTATTTTGCCCGCAAGACAAGGCGCGAGCAATTCATTCTCTGCGAAGGATATATGGATGTAATATCCCTTCATCAGGCAGGCTTTGATAATGCAGTTGCATCTCTTGGAACTGCTCTAACAGAGGGCCATGCCGGTATGCTGAAGCGATATGTTAAGGATGTATATCTAAGCTACGATTCAGATGGTGCAGGTCAAAAGGCGGCACTTCGTGCTATTCCAATCCTGAAAAATGCTGGAATATCTTGCCGAATCATAAATATGTCTCCATACAAAGACCCTGACGAATTCATTAAGACTCTTGGAGCTGAGGAATATGAAAAGCGTATCCAAAATGCTGAAAACAGCTTCATGTATCAGGTCAGAATGATGGAGAAGAATTATGATTTGACTGATCCAGAAAAGAAATCTGATTTCCAAAAGAAAGTTGCCGAGATGATAGTTTTGGAATTCCCTACTCAGCTTGAGAGAGAGAATTACATAGAGTCAGTAGCTGCTAGATTTAATATTCCAAAGGACGCTCTTGGCAAATACATAATAGAGCTTGGGCAATCAGGTATTGTTTCAAAGAAATCTTCTCAGAATCGGGAAAATTCAAGAAAACCAGCACAGAAGTCTAAGGATGATGGCATGAAAATGTCTCAGCGATTACTTCTTACATGGCTTGTTGAACAAAGTGAAATCTTCCCTAAAATCAAGGAATATGTTAATCCTGATGATTTTGAGGATGGAGTATATAAGAAAGTTGCAACAGAAGTTTTTACGTATCTTGAAGATGGCAAAGCCGTTGATACCGCTCGAATCGTTGATTTATTTATGGAGGACGATGAGCGCAAAATTGTTGCAGCCCTGTTTAACACCACAGTTGGTGAACTTACTGATAACACGGATCTTAGCAAGGCTCTTAAAGAGACATTGCTTAGAATAAAAAAGCACTCACTGGAACTGGCTCAGAAAAATGGAGCTAATTTACAGGTTCTGGTGGAAGGTAAAAGGAAGCTACAGCGCTTAGAGCGCTTAGACATTACAATCTAGAAAGGAAATAATATGGCAAAAAAGAAAGTAGATGAGTTAATCGAAAACGGAGATTTGAATGCTGCAGCAGAACAGTTTCCTGCAGAAGCTGAGGAAAATGCTGATGTTGATGATTCAGAAGCTGATGACAAAGATGTTGATTTTGGCGACATCGAGGAAATCTCAGCAGAAGACTTGGAATTTAACGAGCATGATTTTGATAACATTGATGAGACAGAAGATGATGACGATGTTGATGAGTTCTTAGCATCAGTTGGAGCAAAGACATCTGTAAGTTTGGATGATGACGACGATGGTGACGATGATGGCGATTCATTTGGTAGTGATGAGCTTGATTCAAAGGTTGCAGAGCTTGTTAAAATTGCTAAGTCTCAGAAGAGTATCATCGAGGACTATGAAATTTCAGAGTTCTTAAAGGATTACAAGATTGACGCAAAGCAGATGGAGCGCATTCTTACATATTTGGATAAGAAGGGAATCGATGTAAACTTCTCTTCAGGTCCTTCAGATGCACTTTTACTTGCTAGCGACGATGAGGATATCGAAGATATCGATATGTCAGTGCCTGATTCGGTCAGCATTGAGGATCCAGTTCGTATGTACCTTAAGGAAATCGGTAAGGTACCACTTCTTTCCGCAGAGGAAGAGGTTGAATTGGCTCAGCGCATGGAGAAGGGGGATCAGGAGGCTAAGAATAAGCTTGCTGAGGCAAACTTACGTCTTGTTGTTTCTATCGCAAAGCGTTACGTTGGTCGTGGTATGCTTTTCCTTGATCTTATTCAGGAAGGTAACCTTGGTCTTATGAAGGCTGTAGAGAAGTTCGATTACCACAAGGGATACAAATTCTCTACATACGCTACATGGTGGATTCGTCAGGCTATCACACGTGCTATCGCAGATCAGGCTCGTACAATTCGTATCCCTGTTCATATGGTAGAGACAATTAACAAACTCATCAGAGTTTCTAGGCAGTTACTACAGGAGTACGGCCGTGAACCGACTCCAGAAGAAATTGCTGAGGCAATGGGTATCACTGTAGATAGAGTACATGAAATCCTCAAGATTTCTCAGGAGCCAGTTTCTCTTGAGACACCTATCGGTGAAGAGGAAGATAGCCACCTTGGTGATTTCCTTCCAGACGAGAATGTACCAGTACCTGCAGAGGCTGCTACATTTACACTTTTAAAAGAGCAGTTACATGAGGTTCTTGATACTCTTACAGAGCGTGAGCAGCGTGTTCTTATCCTTAGATTCGGTCTTGAGGATGGAAAGGCTCGTACTCTTGAAGAAGTAGGTAAGGAGTTCAACGTTACTCGTGAGCGTATCCGTCAGATTGAGGCGAAGGCTCTTAGAAAGCTTCGTCACCCTAGCCGTAGTAGAAAATTAAAGGATTACTTAGATCAATAAATGATAAAACTATCTCCAAGATTGCAAATTATATATGACATGGTGCCAAATTGCGAAACCATTGCTGATGTAGGCTGCGACCATGGTTATTTGACCATAGCCCTTCTTGAAGGCGGTGTGGCAGAAAAAGCCATTGCCATGGATGTAAATAAAGGACCTCTTGAATCTGCCAAGGCAAATATCGGCCAGGCTGGTTTGTTGAATCAAGTCCAGTTTCGTCTGTCAGATGGATTGGCAAAGCTAAATGAAGCTGAGGCTGATGTCATATGTATTTGCGGCATGGGAGGCGCCCTAATTAAAAGAATCCTTGATTCAGGGATTGCTGTGGCAAAGAGTGCTGGTACTCTAATCCTTGAGCCACAATCTGAATATAGGGCACTTAGAGAGTTTTTGATGCAACAGCATTTTGTTATTTTAGATGAGATGCTATGTACAGAAGAGGGGAAGATATATCCGATAATAAAGGTGAGCTATAATCCTAATGAGAACCTATGTTATAATGATATTGAATTAGAATATGGCCCGATTATTATTAAAAATCGCCCAGAACTTTTGAATACACTTCTTGAGAAAAATAAAAATGAATACTGTACCATTTTAGAAAAGCTAGAAGAGAAATCTGATGTTGAAGCAGATTCTCCTATACAGAAACGAAAAAAAGAGTTGTCTGATAAGCTTTCCATGATTAGACGACTCCAAGCTTGAAATGGAGGAAAAGCCATGGCTAAAGTAATCATTAACGAAAAGGAAGAGACCTACGAGGATGGCACAAGACTGCTAGACATCGCCCAGGCTCATCAAAGTGAGTTCAAGGATGATATTGTGCTTGCAAAGTACAAAGGAAATCTTACTGAACTTCACAAAGTAGTTTCAGGAGTTGGAAATCTTGAGTTTTTGACCACAGCAGACAAAGATGGAAGACGCGCCTATAGACGAAGCGTAGTATTTTTGCTGCAGCGCGCTATTATGGATGTTTACCCACTTCCTGCTAATCCATATCTTCGTGTAGAGCATTCTCTTGGACAGGGAGATTTCTGTACCATCGAAGGCGTGGGAGAGATTACTGAAGAAAAGCTTGATGAATTAAAGGGAGTAATGGATAACCTTGTTGAAATGGATATCCCTCTTAAGAAATATTCAATCAAGACTCGTCAGGCAAAGGAAATGTTCCATAGCTTCAATATGAAGGATAAGGAACAGCTTTTAAAGTATCGCACAAGCTCAAGTATTAATGTATATGATTTAGATGGATGCATTGATTATTTCTACGGTTACATGGTTCCATCTACAAAATATTTAGCATATTTCGACTTGATTAAATTCGAGCATGGATTTATGCTAATGTTCCCTAACGGTAATAAGCTCACTGGCGACACCAGAAAGGTTGCTGAGTTTACATACCCTAAGAAGCTTTTCGCTGTTCAGCAGGCTTCCTCTGAATTTGGAAAGACTATGGGTGTGCCAACAGTTGGCGCATTAAATGAGGCCATTGCAAAGGGCCGAATCGGAGATATTGTTTTATCTCAGGAAGCAATTATGGAGCGCAATATAGGCGAATTAGCTCGCACTATTGCCGCTAATAAAGATGTTAAATTTGTCATGATGGCAGGACCATCATCATCTGGAAAGACTACATTTTCTCATAAATTGTCTGCTCAATTAAGGGCATTGGGATGTGTTCCACACCCGGTTCCTCTTGATGATTTCTACCTAAATCGTGATCAAATGCCATTAGATGAATTTGGAGAAAAGGACTTTGAGACAATCGAAGGACTTGATATTCCTTATTTCAATGAATGCATGGTGAAGCTTTTGGCTGGTGAGAAAGTTCTTCTTCCTACCTTCAACTTCAAAACTGGTAAGCGTGAATACAACGACCGTTACATGCAACTTGGCAAAAATGATATCCTTGTAATTGAGGGTATTCATGGATTAAATGACAGGATGAGTTCATCACTTCCTTCTGAGAGCAAATACAAGATTTATCTTTCTGCTCTTACACAGTTGTCTATTGATGAACACAATCCACTTTCTACTGCAGATGGTAGATTAATTCGACGTATCGTTCGTGATGCCAGAACAAGAGCTACATCAGCAGCTGATACAATTGCTATGTGGGATTCAGTTCGTAGAGGTGAGGAGAAATACATTTTCCCATTCCAAGAGCAGGCAGATTGTTTGTTTAATACAGCTTTAATTTACGAGATGGCTGCGTTGAAGCTTTATGTTGATCCACAGTTATATGCTATTGAGCCAGACCATCCAATGTATGGCGAGGCTAAGCGTCTTATTAAGCTTTTAGACTACTTCCTTCCAATGGCACCAGATATTATTCCAAATAATTCATTGGTGCGTGAATTTATTGGTGGAAGTTGCATATTATAGAAAAAGGAGGGGCCCACTTGTGGGAAGATTCCTTTTTCTCACGGCGCACCCATTGCCGAAGGCAATTTACAATGTGCGCCTTCCTATTTTATTTGCTATAATAATCAGGGGCTAGATGAGTAGTCGCTGCCTTATTGTAATGATAAGGGAGAGGAAAGTCCGGGCTTCACAGGGCAAGGATGCCAGCTAACGGCTGGTGGAGGTAACTCTAAGGATAGTGCAACAGAAATATACCGCCCATTATATGGGTAAGGGTGGAAAGGCGGTGTAAGAGACCACCGTTTCGTTGGTAACAACGGAAGCCATGTAAACCCCATCCGAAGCAAGTTCTAAAAAGTGCGTACGCGGCCCGCCAGCGCTAGGTTGAACGCTTGAGGTTACTGGCGACAGTAATCCTAGATAGATGACTACTTTAAAAGACATAACCCGGCTCACAGTCTAACCCCTATTTTTTATACCCACTTAATTTGTCTGATTATATGGTACTTTTGCCCAAAAAGATAAATTAATTTTAATTTTTAGTGGGAATTATTAACGAATGTGAATTTTTTGTGTCCTAAGGCCATTTTTCGTGCTATAATTTAACTAGTTAAAGTATGGGAGATAGAGTTATGGAGGTACTGGTTGTTATGGTTTAGAAGGATGGTGAAAGATGGATTATCAAGTAGGCGATTATTTAGTTCATGAGGGCAGTGGAGTTTGTCAGATTGAAGATATAGATGACATGGAACTTATGGGCAAAGGTTCTCGCAAAACTTACTACTGTATGTCTCCTGTATTTAAGGCAGGCGCAAAGGTATTTACTCCAATAGTTGGCTCAACTATTAGGTTACGCCCTGTAGCAGAGCTCGATGTTTTTACTAGAATTCTTGACGGAATTGACAATATTACTTGCATTGAAGAGTCTAACGAAAGAGCTCTTCAAGAAAAATTCAAAGAAGTTATGGCTGAATTTACACCAGAGTCTATGGCTCGCGTGGTAAAGACAGTTCTTATCAGAAAATGGAATCGTATTGCTGCTGGTAAGAAAGTCATGGCTATGGATGAGAAAATTCTTAATTTAGCTGGTCGTAAGCTATATGAGGAAATGGCTTTTGCAATGGGAAAGGATATCCCATATGCTCAGAAGTTATTTGAGGATGCAGTTAAATCTCATTCAGAGAATACTATTTTAATAGGTGCTTAATTAATGATAGCTTATAAAGCAATTTCAGAACGAATAAAAAATAATAATGGTCTTGTCAAAGCATTAAATGTGATGGACAAGGCCATTACTTATATTACGATTTTATTTTACATAGGCATTTTGGTCTATGGTTATTTAAACGTGCCAGAGGATGGAGGAGTGCTTTTATACAGAAGCATCCTTGTGCCTGGCATATCATTTCAATTTGTCAGTTTTTACAGAAGAACTTTCAGTTCTCCTAGACCATATGAGGTATACAATTTCGTACCTGCATTAGAAAAAGATACAATTGGAAAAAGCTTTCCAAGCCGCCATGTTTTCTCAATATTCATGGTTGCTTTCACCTACGCTCAAGTATCTGTTCCAATGTGTGCCCTGATTTCAGTTATGGGAGTCCTTCTTGCTGTAATTAGAGTTGTTGGCGGAGCTCACTTCATTAAGGACGTTGTAGCAGGTTTTGCTATTGCCTGTCTCGTTTCTATCTTAGTCTATGGTATTTTGTGTGGCGTTTTCGGCCTTCTTATGCTACCATTTTAATTAGATTTATATATTTTCCAAAAGTATATTAAATTTCACATGTAAATATTAGGGAGTATTTTTTATGAAGCGTAATGCAAAGAAAGCGTTAGCTGTGCTATTCAGCATTCTTGGCACAGTTTTGGGGTTATACGTTGGAGGATACTGCCTATTTGTCAGACCGGTATATTGGCTCGTTACTGGATTTACTGGAGGCACACTTACGGCAAGTATACTAATAATTAATGTATTTAAGATTTTTATCGCATCTACCATTGGAGGAGGTATTTGGTGTGTATGCGATATAATAGCAGGAATTTTTAGGGACGACCCTAGAGAGGACTGAGCTTAATAATAATTATTGGGAGGTAAAATGTAATGACTGGAAACGTAATTGTGGGACAATCAGGCGGACCGACCGCCGCAATTAACTCTTCGTTGGCAGGAGTTATTAGAACAGCAAGGGATCGTGGAGCAGGCAAAGTTTACGGAATGCTTCACGGCATTAAGGGGCTTATGGAAGAGGACTACATTGACCTTTCCGATTTTATTAAGAACGATTTGGATATCGAGCTTCTTAGACGTACACCAGCTGCGTATTTAGGTTCATGTCGTTTCAAATTGCCTGAGATTCATCAGGATATGGAAACATACGAGAAAATCTTTGAGATTCTTAAAAAGCTTGAAATCGAAGCATTGATTTATATTGGTGGAAATGATTCTATGGACACCATTAAAAAGCTTTCTGATTATGCAATTATCACGGGTTCAAACATCAGATTTATAGGATGCCCAAAGACTATCGACAATGATTTGGCACTTACAGATCACACTCCTGGTTTTGGTAGTGCTGCTAAATTCATTGGTACCTCAGTTAAGGAAATTATCCGTGATTCTCATTGTTTAGAGTATGATAAGGGACTTGTTACCATTATCGAAATCATGGGAAGAAATGCTGGATGGCTTACAGGCTCATCAATTCTTGCAAAGGGCGAGGATTGTGATGGTCCAGATTTAATTTATCTTCCCGAGGTTCCATTTGATGTTGAGAAGTTTAGAGAAAGAGTGGAGAAGCTTCTTAAAACTCAGCATTCAGTGGTTATATGTGTTTCAGAAGGTATCCACACAAAAGAAGGAAAATATATTTGTGAATTTGGTGATAACGTCGAGTTTGTAGACGCATTTAATCATAAGCAACTTACTGGAACAGCTTCGTATCTGTGCAATTATATTGCCAGCAAATTAGGCTGCAAGACTAGAGCAATTGAGCTTTCTACATTACAAAGAGCTGGTTCTCACCTTGCATCTAGAATTGATATCCTTGAGGCATACCAGGTAGGTGGTGCTGCAGTGCTTGCTGCAGATGAAGGTGACACAGGAAAGATGGTTACACTTTCTCGTCATTCTGACGATCCATATCAGTGTGGTACAGAGGTCAAGGATGTACACAAGATTGCTAACGATGAAAAACTAGTTCCTAGAAATTGGATTACACACGATGGAACTTATGTAACAGAGGCATTTATTACATATGCAAAGCCATTGATTCAAGGTGATGTGGCTCCGATTATGGTTGATGGAATTCCACGTCATATATGCAGACCAACTAAGAGAAAATAGTTTTTACGGTTTGGAGGGGAAAGATGCAGGTATTTCACGGAACAATTATTACATGTGACAGTGAGAACACTATTGCGAGTTATTTGGTAGAACGAGAAGGCAGAATTGCTTATATCGGCAACACATTACCTTCTCAGTACGAGGTGGTACCACCTATTGAGCTAGGAAGCAATGTGGCGCTTCCTGCATTTGTTGATACGCACACTCATTATTCAGGCTTTTCAGTTTTGCATAGAATGTTTCCTATAAAGGATACAGATTCTAATGCAAGGATTTTGGAACAAATAGAAGAGCACGCCAAAACTACGAAGGAAAATATTGTTGTAGGCTTTGGTGCTACTGAGTTCGCTGTTTCAGAAGGCTACTTAATCTTGAAAGAGCAACTGGATAAGGTGTGCCCTGACAAACCGGTCATTATTATTAAACATGATGCACATTCTGCTGTTGCAAACAGCATGTTTATCGAAGCTATAAAATCTAAAATTCAAAATCTTAGAGGCTTCAATCCAACAACAGGTGAATTAAAGCAGGAAGCTTTTCTGGCGTCTATGGAATTTGTGTCACATGGTCTATCAACCAAAAAAGTTATTGATTCCATGGTTGAGACATCTGATTTCTTGGCCAGCAGAGGAATAGGACTTATATGTTCTGCCAGTGGACTTGGATTTGTTAGAGACTATGATTTTGATATGGAAAGATCTGTTGCTAAAGGTCTTGATAATGGCATGCAGCTAAGAGCGGCTTATCAGTGCTCAAATGTGGAAAAGATTTCTAAGAAAGACATGTTCCGCGTTGTGTTTGCCAATCTTGATGGTACATTTGCAAATCAGGATGCAGCCCTCATAGATGATTATGCTAATGCAAAGCACAAGGGTGTATCATATTATGATGATGTGGATGTGCAGAAATTCTGCGTAAATGCAAATCGTGCTGGATATCAGATTGCACTTCATGCTGTGGGAGATGCAGCCTTTGAACAGGCTGTAAATGCTATTGCAATGGCTCTGGAGGATTATCCTAGATATAATCACAGACATATTATTTTGCATGGCTCTCTTCCAACGGAGAGATGCCTTAAGATTTGCAGTAAATATAATATTATGATTTCTGTAAAACCATGGCTATTATCTCATATTGAAGGAGTAGATGATTTTGTTAAATCAATGCTTTCTGAACAGAGATTTAATAATATAAATCCTATTAAAACTATTACAGATATGGGAATCAGAGTGTGCTTTAATTCCGATGCGCCAGCCTCAGAGCCAAATCCAATCATGTGGATTCATGATGTTTGTAATAATAAGAATCCAAAGGAATCTGTTTCTGTATATGATGCTCTTAGAATGGCCACATATAATGGCGCATATTCTCTCTTTGACGAGAATGAGAGAGGCTCACTTGAGATGGGAAAGAGCTGTGATTTAGTAATTCTTGATGGCAATCCATACGAGATTCCTGTTGAAGAATTAAAGAATTTAAATGTAGCAGAGCTTTACCTTAAGGGTAAGCCATATCAGAAATCTAGAACTGGCTCAATGGCAACCATGCTAAGAGGTATGTTCCCACAGTAAATGATCCCAAAAGGATGATTGCAAAGCAATCAACTTTTGTGGTCTAGTAAGCGCAGCTTACATAATAAATTTTAGGAGTACTAAATGTCTTTATCAATAATTGTAGGCAGTTCGGGTAGTGGTAAATCCACTACCCTTTATTCAAGAATAATTAAAGAATCCATGGAAAATCAGGACAAGAATTATCTTGTTATTGTTCCTGAGCAGTACACCATGTCTACTCAACGTTTGCTTGTTTCAATGCATCCTAATAAATGTATTATGAACATTGATGTATTGTCATTTAACAGATTGGCATATCGTGTTTTTGAGGAATTAGGTGCTAACGTAAATGCGGTTTTAGATGACACAGGAAAGTCTCTAGTTATTCGAAAAATAATAAACAATCATCTTGGTGAACTTAAAACCCTTAAAAAGAATATTACTAGAATCAGTTATATCACACAGGTAAAATCTCTTATTTCTGAAATGACCCAGTATAACATTACAGTTGAAAAGCTTAAGGAAATGATTGATGCTAAATCAATGTCTGAAAGCTTTAGAAGAAAGGCCTCGGATTTGTTAGTTTTGTACGAGGCTTTTTTAGATTTTATCGAGGGAAAATACGTTACAACAGAATCTATTTTATCAACTCTAAATAATATCTTGGACGATTCAAATATTATTCAGGATTCTACTGTTGTGCTCGATGGATTTACTGGTTTTACCCCTATTCAGTATCAGTTGGTTGAGCATATGCTTCGTATATGCGAAGAGGTTGCAGTAACAATCACAGCTGACGGTGATACTTCACTTTTGACAAAAATGTCTGAGGATGAACTTTTTTCAATGTCCTCAGAGTTTGCTATAAAGCTAAACGAGATGGCAAAGAGAGCCAGTGTTGAAATTAATCCAGTGACTGTTATTGATTCAAGCAACGGATGGCTTTCTGGTAATAAAGCGTTAACCCATCTTGAGCAAAATATTTTTAGAGACAAACCGAAAACTTTTGAAGTAGGTGAGGACATTCCTGTTGTTCTTACAAGCTGTAAGAATTCCAGAGATGAATTGAGATACGTAGCAATTCAGATTAACAAATTAGTACGACAGGGCATGCATTATAAAGATATAGCCGTTGTAGCGCCTGATTTAGAGGCATATCGCTATCTTGTGGATGGCATTTGGAAAGAGTACGTTATTCCTTATTTTATCGATGCTAAGACAGAAATTCTATTTCATCCAATGTCAGAAGCATTGGCTTCACTGTTTGATATTGTTGAGAGAAATTATAGACGCGAAGATGTCTTTAGATTTTTGCGAACAGGTCTTACAGAGCTTACAAGCGATGAGATTGATTTTCTTGAAAACTATGTTATTTCCACAGGAATACGTGGAAAGAATAAATATTTTCATCCTTTTGCAATCCGTTCAAATACCTTTTCAAAGGATGAAGATTTATTACAAGCCAATGAAATCAGAGAGAAATTCATTGGTCCATTTATGGCGTTAGATAAAGCTATTTCAGCAGAGACTACTGTCAGAGATATTGCTGTTGCTTTATATCAGTTTATTACCTATTTTAATTTTCAGAATAAAATCAAGCAGAGGGGAAATTTATACGAAGAGAAAAATGATGCTGTAAGAGCCAAGGAGTATAGCCAGATTTATCAAGTTATAATGGATATTTTTGATAAGCTTGTTGGAATACTTGGCGAGGAAAAGATGGGTCTTGATGAGTTTCATGATATCTATGACGCTGGATTATCAGCAGCATCAATCGGTGTTATTCCGCCTGCAAACGATAGTGTGATTTTTGGTGATATAGAAAGAACCCGTCTTTCAAATATCAAAGTGCTGTTTTGTATAGGTGCATCGGATGATGCGATTCCTAAGAAAATAGAAAACGGTGGTATTCTTTCACAGCTTGAAAGAGAGCAGCTTTTGTCTCTTGGCTTTGAACTTGCACCGTCTGATAGACAAAATGCATTTAGACAGAGATTTTATTTGTACTTGATGCTTACAAAGCCTAATGAACGACTTTATTTAACAATGCCAAGAGTTGATGGGGATGGCAAAAGTGTCAATCCATCATACCTTGTAGATATGCTAAAGAAGCTGTTCCCAGGCCTTAAACTAAATGAAATTATTGACTTTGCTCCAGAAGACAGAATACTTTCAAAAAACAGTTCACTTGATTATTTAATTGAGCTTTTGAATAGGACTATGGATTTTGGCTTTGAAGCGTTATCCACTGAGGAAAAATCTAATCTAGATAATTTGCTTTCATGGGCAAAGAATTTCAATGAATCAGAGCTTGAAATGGTATTAAAGGGATGTTTCTTTGAACGTCAAAAAGAAACTTTCTCTAAGAATATTATGTTTGCTGTCAACGAGGCCTTGAATAGTGATGAAACTATTACAGGATCTGTATCTAGATTCGAGCTATTTAATGAGTGTAGCTATAAGTATTTCCTCACATATATCATGGGACTGAAAGAGCGGGAAGAGTTTGAACTATCAAGCATTGATATGGGTAATTTCTATCATCAGGCTATACAGTTCTATTCCCAGAGCATTAAAGATGATGGAAAATCTTTTAAAACAGTTTCAGAAACAGAACGTGAGCAGTATATTGATGTGGCAATTTCTAAAACCTTAGAAGGCATGGCAAAGGTTGCTACATTAGAGGACTCGACTCAGCGCTATATTGTGGACACAATGAAAAATACTTTGCGTCACACTGTTGAGATTATCACTATTCAGGTGGAGCGCGGTGAATTTGAGCCTGAATTATTTGAAGAAGATATTGTATCTACTATCAAAGCTGTTGATTCCGATGAGGTGATTGCAAATCTTAAGGGAAAGGTTGATAGAATAGATTTAACTGATGCAGATGATAAAGCTGTAAGAATTATTGATTATAAATCTAGCAATCATAAATTGGAGCTTAACGAGTGTTATTATGGTTTATCTATGCAGCTGCCGATTTACATGGGGGTTGTACTGGATAAATTAAAGGATAAATATCCAAATGCCACATTGCATCCATCTGCAATGCTTTACTATGAGATGGCAAATAAATATTTAAAGGCTTCATCAGCTAAATTTGTGGATGAAGAAGAGCGAGTTAAGCTAAGCAAAATGGAAGGCTTACTGTCTTCTGATAAAGCTGATTTATTTGCAAACGATTCAACTGTTGGAGAGGGAGAAGGATTATCCAAAAACTCTTCAATCATTCCATATGGAATAAAGACAGGTGGAGATTTAACTGCAGCTACCAATGCTGTAAGCAGAGAGGATATGCAAACAGTTATTGATTATGCGTTTTTATCAGCCAGCAAAACTGCTCAGGAAATAATTGATGGACATTTTGAGCCATCTCCTGCAAGATACGGTACTACTATTGATGCCTGCAAGTTTTGTAAATATCAAAGCGTTTGTCATTTCAATGAGAATGAACCTGGCTTTACAGTTCGCAGACTTGATAAAGCAGGGAAGAATTCAGAAGTTTTAGAGTTGATGAAAGAAGAATTAGGAGAGAATAATAGTGTCACTGACTAAGGAGCAACTATTAGTGCAAGACACAAGGGGCAAAAACATGCTGGTTAGTGCTGCTGCCGGCAGTGGTAAGACCTTTGTGTTAGTTAAGCGAATTTTATCAGAAATACTTGATAAGAAAAATGGAATAGATATAGATGCGATTTTGGTTGTGACATTTACTACAGCTGCAGCTGCGGAAATGAAAGACCGAATTCGCCGAGCTATCGATAAGGCTATTTTGGAAGAAGGGGCTGACAAGAGAATTAAATCTCAGGCCACTCTTATTCATAATGCCCATATCAGAACAATCGATAGCTTCTGTAACTGGGTGGTAAACAATTATTTTTATGAAATTGATATGGACCCATCCTTTAGACTTGGCACAAATGGCGAGTTGAAAATGTTAAGTGAAAATGTATTCACCGACCTTTTATCAAGCTATTTGGAAGATGGTGATGAGGACTTTAAATTTCTGGCAGATGCCTATATCAATGGCCGAAGAACAGATGCGCTTAGGGACATGGTCTTTGAGTTGTATGAGAAAGCCCAGAGCTTTGCATGGCCTGAGGAATGGTATGCTGATGCAAGTAGATTATATCAAGTGGAGTCAGTAGAGGAGTTAAATGACTCTGATATTATTGCTGAAGTATTAAAGATAACTGATATTTATTTACAGGACCTTGTGGAGAAGCTTCGCAGAATTGTAAGCCTTTATACATCTGATTGCGATTCAAAAGATAAAACTATTTTTACTACTGAGCTTACAATGCTTAATAATGTTTTAGATGCAACTTCTTATCAGGAAAAATATAGCGCTATTAATGGTGCGGATTTTTCTACTAGATTTGCCAGCAAAGGTACATGTCTTAATGATGATGAGTTAGCCTTTGCCAAGGAGCATAGAGATAATTACAAGAAAATAATTAGTACTCTTAAAGAGGATTATTATTCAATGCCTCTTGAGGAGATTTATCAGGATATTCTTGTTGTAAAAAGACAGGTCAATGCCTTGATTGATTTTACTAAGGCATATTCTGAGGCGCTTCTTGCTGAAAAGAAGAAACGTAATATATACAGCTTTAATGATATTGAACATATGGCTCTTGAGATTCTTCGCGTGAAGGATTCAAAGGAACATGAAAAGCGTCCTGTAGCAATTGAATTATCTAATCATTTTAAAGAAATAATGGTGGATGAATATCAGGACTCAAACGAGCTTCAGGAACAGATTTTAACGGCTATTTGTAATGGTAATAACTATTTTACTGTTGGTGATGTTAAACAGTCGATTTACGCATTTAGACAGGCTAGTCCAGCGTTGTTTATTGATAAGCTATATTCATATCCTACAGACGACAGTGGAAATAGTATACGAATAGATCTTGATAAGAATTTTAGAAGCCGTAAGCAGGTGTTGGAATTTACAAATCAAGTATTTGAACCGCTGATGCAGATGGATGTAGGTGGAGTTAAATATGATGACAAAGCTGCATTAAAGCTTGGAGATGAATCTTTTATAGGTTCAGAGTCTGATTATGAATCAGAGATACTTATAGCTACTCATAACACCGATGATATGCGTGAGCTTGAAATCGAAAATAGTGATGAATTAGAAGCTCTTACAATCGCAAAAAGAATCAAGGAGCTAAAGCAGGCCGATTTTCAGGTTAGTTTTAAAGAAGATGATGAGCGTAAACTTCGTCCTATGAAATATTCTGATGTGGTTATTTTGATGCGTGGTTTAAAGGGACATTCTGATAAGTTTATCGCCACACTAAAAGAATTAGGCATCCCGGCTTATGTGGCAGAGGAGAAAGGTTTTTTTGACAGAGAAGAAGTAGATACTGTTTTATCTATGCTTCAGGTGGTTGATAATCCATACAATGATATCCCACTAGCTGCAGTTTTACATTCTCCTATGTTTGGATTTTCATCAGAGCGATTAGCTCAAATCAGAGCAACTAATTCAAAGGTTTCATTGTATGAATGTATACTTCAATACAATGGTAATAATGAGGCTAAAGATATTGAAGCATTTTTAGGAGTATTAAAGCAGTTTAGGGATGAAGCAATAGATACTCCTATCCACGAAGTCATCGAGCACATTTTAGATGTAACAGGCTACGATATTTATGTAAAATCTCTTCTAAATGGCATAATGGCATCCGCCAATATAAATAAGCTTATAGACGAGGCTGTTAGCTTTGAAGGTAGTAGCTTTAAGGGACTTTCTAGATTTGTGCATTACATAGAGGGCCTGAAGTTCTATGAAGAGGATTTAGGTCTGGCAAAGACAGTTGGCGAGAATGATGATGCTGTTAGAATAATGAGTATTCACAAGAGTAAAGGTTTGGAATATCCTGTAGTATTTCTTGCAGGATGTGGACGAACAATAAGCTCTGAAAGTGGAAACCTTTGCTACCATAACGAAATGGGATTAGCTTTAAATTATCGTAATCCCGATACTCGCATAACTTATAAAACTCCACTCTACAATGTGGTGAAGTTTAGAACAGATGCAGAGGATAGAGGTGAGTACCTAAGAATTCTCTATGTTGCCCTTACAAGAGCCGTTGATAAGCTTATTATTACAGGTACAATTAAGCCATCTGCTAAAGTTTCTGTACCTGATAAATTAGCAAGCTATTCAGGCGAGTATGGAAGTCTTGGTACCTATACAAAGCTTAAGGCATCCACAAGTTTGGAACTTATTATACGAGCTTTAAATGCATCAAATTCAAATTATAAAAAGAGAATTATTGATTGTCAGGAACTATTTATTGATGAGGTTCAAAAGGCAATTGCAAAAGAGCAAACAAAGAAAATGATTTGTGATTTTGTTGAGACAGCAAAAGCTGATGATAATCCTGTTGAAGATATTTTGGACTTTAAATATCAAGGATTAAAAGATAGTAGTTATAAGAGTAAATATTCAGTTTCGGAAATTAAACATCAGGCAATGGAAGATGCTTTTTCCTTCAATCAGGATGCAATGCCAGCCTTTGTTCATCAGGAAGAAGAAAGCTATGTGCCGATGTTTATGAGAGAAGATGTTACTACAATATCTTCCGAACCACAGGTTAATGCAGGTGCTCTATATGGTACAGCCATGCATAGATTTTTGGAGTGTTATGATTTTTCAAAAGAAGAATTACTAGGTTCATTTGATGAGCAGCTTGAGTACATGAAATCTATTCATTGCATGTCAGAGGACGAATTTGATAGAATAAGCATTCAAAAGCTAAAGAAATTCTTGCAAGATCAATCGGCAATTAGAATGGCTCAGGCGGCTTTGAGCGATAAGCTATACAAGGAGCAGCCATTTGTTTTTGGTGGAGATGCCAAAGAATTATTTGATGATACAGAAGCTTCAGATGAGCTGATTTTAGTTCAGGGTATCATCGATGTATTCTGGGAAGAAAAAGATGGTATTGTTCTTCTAGATTACAAGACTGATAGGGTGGACGAAGAGCAGGAATTGATGCTAAGATATGAGAGGCAATTGCAACTTTATAAAGAGGCAATTGAACGTGCTTATGGAAAGCCGGTAAAAGAAGTGCTTATTTATTCATTTGCGCTTGAAAGGAGTATTGAACTATGTACGACAAATTAGTTGTGGAAACATTTCTTGAAAAGCAGCTTCAGCTTTTTCCAGAGAAGGTGGCAGAATCCTATGATGAGGCAGCAGAGTTTTTGGAAGATGTGTGTGCTGTAGTTTGTAAAAATAAAAAAGAAGTTATGGACTATCTTGAAGATGGAATGGATATCACAGGCATGACTGAAGAGGAAATCATGTCATCAGAAGAAGTATTCCCATTGAAAGATGGTAGATTTTTAATTGTAGAGGGCTAACATGAAGGTTTTTAAAAGAATAGGTATATTCGTATTTACGATATGCGTGATGGTATCTTTTATGGGCTGTAAAATAAACGATAAGACTGTTTATTTTGGTGCGCCAAGTGGATATTCTACTGCATTTAAAATTGGAGATATGAAGTGTTCAAAAAAAGAGGCACTTGTATATCTTTTAAATGAGAAAAATATTTATGGCTCTGTTGATGGTGTTAATCTTTGGTCAGAGGATTTTGATACTGATACAATGACAGGTTCAATTAAGGATTTAGCACTTGAACATCTTACTAGAGTTTATGTATTAAATCTCTATGCAAATGAACAGGAAATAGAGCTTACTGAGGCAGAGAAAAAATCCTGCACTCAGGCAGCAGAGGAATACTATAAATCATTGAATTCTGCTGAACGTTCATTTACAGGGGCTAAGAAAAAAGATATCGAAAAAATGTATATACGATATGCATTGGCCTCAAAAGTATATCAGGAGCTTATGGATTCAGTTGATGAAGAAGTATCAGAGGATGAAGCTAGAGTAATGGAAGCCTTTGTTCTTTTTGTTTCTGATGAGAATAAAGCTAATGATATTCAAGGTATGATTGACTACGGATATACGTTTGAAAGATTAGCTTCAACATACACTGAGTTAGATAGTTATCAGGTTACTTTTGCAAGAGGAGAGTACCCTACAGAGGTTGATGATGTGGTCTTTAATCTTGATACAGATGAAGTAAGTCATGTAATTCCTGCAGATGGTGGCTACTATTTCTTCCAGTGCTTAGATAAGTATAATGAGGAACTATCTGAACAGAATAAAAAGGTCATTATTGAGAACAGACGTAAGCAGGTTTTAAGTGATATTGTTTCTGATTTAGAGGGCAGATATTTTTCTGATATTAACACAAAACTTTGGGATGATATTGGGTTCCCAGATGATGCTTCAAAATTGACTAATGATTCATTTTTTAAAACATTAAATGATCATCTTTAAATTGATTGAAAATTGAATAGTTATCGTCATTTTGTCGTATATGTATTTTTGTATTTGCAATATATACTAAAAAGAGAAAATAATCTTTATTTTATTAGTAATTTGGTAGAAAATTGTCATAATATACTAGCAATTGAATGAGCAAATGACTATAATATGTTTTAAATAAAAAATAAATTTTTGTTTGCTCAAAATACATAGGAGGGTGAAAAAATGGTAACTAATGCAAAAGTCACAGTTGATGATTTAAAGAAGTCAGCTGCAACAGCTGCTAGTACAGTTAAAGCCGCAGCAGCATCTGCTTCTGAGACAACAAAAAAGGCTGTTAAAGAGGTAAAGAAGGAAGCTACTTCAGCAAAGAAGACTGCAACAAAGAAAGCTACTGCAGCAAAGAAAACTGCAACAAAGACAGTTAAGAAAGCAACAAAAAAGAAAGCTGTTGTTTCAACTGCAGTTGTTCAGTATCAGGATCGTGAGTTTACAGAAGCAGAATGCTTAAAGAAAGCTCAGTCACAGTTTAAGAAGGATTATAAAAAAGAAGTTCTTGAGGAGATTAATATTTATATTAAGCCAGAAGAACGTAAGATTTATTATGTAGCGAACAAAGATCGAGTTGGTTCTGTTGATCTTTAAAATTTAATTTTGGAATGGATGGGCTGTATCGTATATGCGATACAGTCTTTTTTTATTTTAAAATATTATAAATGAACTGTAATAAATTATATTGTAAACAATTATATATCACGCGCATGACATATCTTTTTTAGCGCAAATGATGTGTTTTAACATGCAATATTGACAATTTCAAATAGTGGCAATTGACCTTATTTCACAAAAAACTGGCTTAAATGTTTTAAATGTATGTCAACCGATTGACATACATATATAGCAATGCTATTATCCATTTTGTAAACAACACACGAACCTAAAATTGAAGGAGGGTTATTGTAATGAAAAAGAGGTTATTATCACTTGTAATGATTGCTGCCATGTCAGCATCATTAGTTGCTTGTGGTGGTTCTGATGGGGCTTCAGACGGTTCATCAAACGGCTCAGGCGTTTCAATCACTATCTTAAATTCTAAGACTGAAATTCAGACACAGTTCGAGGAAATGGCAGAGGAGTATGAAAAGGCAACTGGCGTTCATGTAGAAGTATATAATGCTGATACAGATACAACTGTTGCATCACAGGTAGCAACAAAGTATGCATCAAATGATCCATATACAATTAACATGGTAGATGCAAAGGATGTATATTCACTTGCTGATGATTATGCTTATGATCTTTCAAATGAAGATTGGGCTAGTCATACAACAGCTGCTATAACAGTTAATGGCAAGTTAGCTGGTTTCCCAGTTTGCGTTGAGGCTAGAGGTATTCTTTACAATGCTGATGCTATTAAGAATATCACTGGTAAGGATTTTGATCCTGCATCAGTTTCAACACTTGATGATTTCACAGCACTCCTTGAAGAGCTCAAGGCAGGCGGAATGGAAGCTCCAGTTGGTCTTCTTTCTGAGTACTGGTCACTTGGTGGACATTACTTCTCACAGGTATATGAGGAGCAGCCAGATCCAGATGCATTTGTTAACTCACTTTTAGCTGGCGAGGAAGATCTTGCAAGCAATGCTAAATTCAACGAGCTTATGGATTCATTTGATACACTTGTTAAGTACAACTATGCTAGAGGTTCTGCTTCTAATGCTGACCGTGAAGAGACATCTATGAAGCTTGCTGAAGGTGATATCGCTTTCATGTTTGGCGGCAACTGGGACTGGTCAGTAATCAATCAGTATGATTACACAGAGAATCTTGGTATGATGCCAGTTCCACAGAACACAACTGATGGCTCAAATGAAAAGCTTGTAGGTGGTGGCTCTAAATTCTTCTTTGTAGACAATTCAGACTCTACAACAGATGAGCAGAGACAGGCAGCACTTGATTTCCTTAACTGGCTTGTATTTGATGCAGAAGGTAATTCATTCTTAACAGAAGATTGTGCACTTGTACCTGCATTTGATAATATCGATTCTTCAGCACTTGATCCACTTTCATTATCAGTTAAGAAATATGCTGACGAAGGAAAGCTTATTCCAAATTACAACTATCTTCCAGATGATCAGATGACAGTTGTTGGTCAGGAGATTATGCAGAAATATTTGGATGAGGCAATGACAAGAGATGAGGTTGCTAAAGCAGTAGTAGATTACTTCAAAACAGCAACACCTATTGAACACTAAAAGCGGTTTTTATGGGCCTTGATCATTCATCAGGGCCCCATTTATTAGAAGGGAATCGATTATGAAAACTAATACAATAAGCTACAAAATAAAGCAGTATTTGCTTTTTGCAGGCGTGTCGACAGTTATATTTACATGTGTGGTTATCATACCTTTTATTTATGGTTTATATCTTACAATGACTAGCTGGGACGGTGTATCAAGAAGCAAGCCTTTCGTTGGTATTGATAATTATATAAGTGCATTTTCAGATTCCGGTTATTGGGTATCACTTGGACGTACATTTATTTATTCTGCAATTGCAGTAGTTCTTGTTAATGCAGTTGCATTCATTATTGCTTACATGGTTACAAGCGGAATTAAAGGACAAAACTTTTTTAGAGCAGGATTTTTTATTCCAAACTTATTAGGTGGTATTGTACTTGGTTATGTATGGAAATTCGTATTTAACAAGGCTTTTGTTGAATTGGCCGGTGCTATTGCATCAGGCAATGTAAAATCACTTTTGGCTACAGAAAATGGCGCTATTGCAGCTCTTATTATAGTGTCTGTATGGCAATATGCAGGTTATATGATGTTGATATATGTAGCAGGCTTTATGAGTGTTTCAGAAGATGTTATTGAGGCGGCAAAAATTGATGGATGTACAGGAACACAGTCCATCATTCACATATCTATTCCACTAATGACAGCATCATTTGTACAGTGTTTATTCCTTACAATAACACGTTGTTTTATGGTGTATGATGTTAATCTTTCTTTAACAAATGGTGATCCATATGGTAGCTCAGCACTTGCAGCTATGCATGTTTATAATCAGGCATTTGTAAACAAGAATTACGGAACAGGACAGGCCGAAGCACTTATTCTATTTGTGATATGTGCAATTGTTGGTGGAATACAAGTATACGTTGGTAAGAAAGGGGAGGTACAGGCGTAATGGATAATGAAAAAGCAGCAAGAAACAAAAATATAAAACATGCCATTATGATTATCGTACTTGCGATATTATTTGTAGCATTTATTTTCCCGTTCATAATGGTACTTATTAACGTATTTAAAGTTAAGGCAGATATAACAGCAAATCCAATCGCATTAATTGGAAAGCATGGATTTACTTTGGATAATTTCCCAAATGCTGTTAAGAAAATGAATTTCTTCAAGGTGTTTGGAAATTCTTTAATAATAACAATTAGCTCAACAGTAGGAACAATACTATTGTCTTCTATGACAGCGTATCTTATTGTTAGAAATAATTGGAAGGCAAACAAGATTTTATTTGTTCTCATGATTGCCTCAATGGTTATTCCATTCCAGGTCCTCATGGTTCCACTTGTTTCCCTTTACGGTGGAATATTTGGTATTTTAAATCATAGAATTACATTGATATTCATGCATATTGGTTTCTCGCTTTCTATGGCCACATTTATGTTCCATGGAAGTATTCATACTAATGTGCCAATATCATTAGAAGAAGCAGCTACAATTGACGGTTGTAATAAATGGCAGATTTTTAGTCAAATCGTATTTCCGATATTAAAGCCAACGATTGCTACCGTTGCGATTATAGATGCAATGGCATTTTGGAATGATTATTTGCTCCCATCCCTTGTGTTGGGTCGAAAGGAATTATATACTATTCCTATCGCAACAAAGGTATTTTATGGGCAGTTTTCAACTGATACAGGTTTAATAATGGCTGCATTATTGTTGGCTATGTTACCTATTTTGGTTCTTTACATTTTCTTACAAAGATTTATTGTAGAGGGAATTACTGCAGGGGCAGTTAAATAATTAAAGAGTGAATCCGAAAAGACGATAGTTATTAAACGTTGAAATATTATGTAATGGGAGAGAAACTATGGCAACTTTAAAAGACGTGGCTGCGGAATGTGGTCTGACTGTTACAACTGTATCGCGAGTCTTAAATAATAGGGGCTATATCAGTGAAGAAACTCGCAAAAAAGTCCATGATGCGATGGATAAACTGAAGTATAGACCTAATGAAGTTGCAAGATCTCTTTCGAAAAAAACAACAAATACTATCGGAGTAATCGTACCGCATATTAGGCATCCTTATTTTTCGGAAATGATTAGTAACATCGAAAATGCAGCCTGGAAGTATGGTTACAAAATCATCCTATGCAACTCTAAGGGGAGAAATAACAAAGAAAAAGAATACCTAGACATGTGTACTAGTAATAGAGTTGCAGGAATCATTCTTTTTTCTGGAAGTGTGGCAGTGCAGGAATTTACTGATAGCAATATTGCCCTTGTTACTGTTGAGCGTTATGTGGAAAACGGTACGGCAGCTGTTGAATGTGATAATAAGCAAGGAGGAGAACTTGCTGCGCAGCATTTAATAGATTGCGGTTGCAAGAGGTTGCTTAATGTCAGTGGTATCACGGACAATTCCATGCCAGCGGATGATCGAACTTTAGGCTTTATCGAAGTTTGTAAGAAAAACGGAGTGTATTACAAAGTAGTTAATACTAGTATAGGACAATATAATAGTTTGGATTACCACGATTTGCTCGAAGGAGCATTAGGTTTAGATGATGAAATCGATGGAGTTTTCGCCAGCTCAGATCTTATTGCATCCCAGGTGCTACAGGTTTGTTCTAAGCTAGGCAAACGAGTACCAGAGGATTTAAAACTTGTTGGATTTGATGATGTTATGATTTCTCAAATTACAAATCCTCCTATATCAACAATTCATCAGCCAATTAAAGAAATGGCTGAGGCGGCTGTAGATATGGTGATTGCTGCATCAGAAGGCAAAACCGTGCCAAAGAGAACTCTTTTACCAGTATCTCTGGTTATTAGAGAAAGCACTTAATTGCCCTATTATAAAAGTATATGAGATAGTCTATTAGTATAAATATCTGATAGACTGTCTTTTTTTATATGATAAAATATAAGAGGTCTAAATATACAGGAGGATTAATTATGAGTAAAGAATTAATGGATAAGCTTAGCAAGTCATTGGACGCTAATGAGTTTGTTAAATATAACCATATTATTTTGGATGATATAGAGTTATCTGGAGCTACAGCACATATTGATATTGTATCTGAAACGAAAAATGTTCTTGGGGTAGCTCATGGTGGGGCACATTTTTCTTTAGCAGACACTTGTGCTGGCTATTCGTCAAGAGCAGATGGAAGAGAGTATGTTACACAGCAATCTAACTTCTATTTTCTAAAAGGTGTTAAAGAAGGACGTATGATTGCAAAGGGGCATGTAATTAAAAGAACTAGAAAATTTTGCGTAGTAGATGTAGATGTTTTTGATGATAAGGGGGAGCTTATAAGCAAAGGAACATTTGATTATTACTGCGTTTCCGAATAAGATTTTTATTTATTAGCACTCGTTTTAAATGAGTGCTAATTTTCTATTGACTTTAAAAATATGCAGTATTATCATATATTTCAGTGAGAATATTACACAAAGGAGTGAAATAAAATGGCTAACAAAAAAGGTAGCTTATCAATCACAAGCGAAAACATTTTTCCAGTTATTAAAAAGTGGTTATACAGTGATCACGACATTTTTTATAGAGAGCTTATCTCAAATGGCTGTGATGCCATCACAAAGCTTAAAAAGTTAGACATGATGGGAGAGTACTCTCTTCCACTTGATTACAAGGCAAAGATTCAGGTTATCGTTAGCCCTGAGGACAAGACTCTTACATTCATCGATAATGGTCTTGGAATGACATCTGATGAGGTAGATGAGTACATCAATCAGATTGCATTTTCTGGTGCTACAGACTTCCTTGAGAAGTATAAGGATAAGGCTGATTCAGATCAGATTATTGGTCACTTTGGTCTTGGTTTTTATTCTGCATTCATGGTTGCAGATGAGGTTCACATCGATACACTTTCTTATAAAGAAGGTGCTACACCAGTTCACTGGGAATGTGATGGTGGTACAGAGTTTGAGATGGGCGATGGCGAATGGGATCAGGTAGGTACAAAGATCACATTATTCTTAAATGAAGATTGTCTCGAGTTCGCAAACGAATACAGAGCAAGAGAAGTCATCACAAAGTACTGTTCGTTCATGCCTACAGAGATTTATCTTTCTAAGAAGGATGCACCAGAAGAGTATGAGACTATCGATGCAGCTGATAAGAGAGACACAGATAAAGTCATCGAAGAAATCCATGAGGAAGCAAAGTTTGAAGAGAAAGAAAATGAGAATGGCGAGAAGGAGCAGGTAGAGGTTTCTCCAGCAAAGGATAAGCTTAAGATTGTTAAGCGTCCAGTAGCCTTAAATGAGACACATCCTCTTTGGACAAAGTCTCCATCAGAATGTACTGATGATGATTACAAGGCATTCTATCGTGATGTATTCCGCGATTATAAGGAGCCACTTTTCTGGATTCATCTTAATATGGATTATCCATTCAATCTCAAGGGTATTTTATACTTCCCTAAGATTAATACAGAGTATGATTCTATCGAAGGAACAATCAAGCTTTACAATAACCAGGTATTCATCGCTGATAATATCAAGGAAGTTATCCCAGAGTTCTTAATGCTATTAAAGGGTGTTATTGATTGTCCAGACCTTCCACTTAATGTATCACGTTCTGCACTACAGAATGATGGTTTCGTTACAAAGATTTCTGAGTACATCACCAAGAAGGTAGCTGACAAGCTCACAGGTATGTGCAAGACAGAAAAGGAATCATACGAGAAATATTGGGACGATATCGCTCCATTCATCAAGTTTGGTTG
>JAILAV010000065.1 GCA_024681435.1 Pseudobutyrivibrio sp.
CTTCAGCTTCAGGAGAAGCAGAAGGCTAAGTTCATCTATGGCGTACTTGAGAAGCCTTTCCGTAATTATTATGAGAAGGCTGACCGTCAGAAGGGTATGACAGGTGAAAACCTTATGACAATGCTTGAGAGCCGTCTTGATAACGTAGTATTCCGTATGGGATTTGCTCGTACAAGAAGAGAAGCTCGTCAGGTAGTTGATCACAAGATGTTTCTTGTAAATGGTAAGCCAGTAAACGTTCCTTCATACCTTGTAAAGGCAGGAGACGTTATCGAGGTTCGTGAGAAGTCAAAGAGCCTTCAGAGATTTAAGGATATTACAGAGGTTACTGCTGGTAGAACAACTCCTGAGTGGGTAGATGTTGATGCAGAGAACCTTAAGGGTACAGTTAAAGAGCTTCCTAACAGAGAGCAGATCGATGTTCCTGTAGACGAGATGCTTATCGTCGAGTTATATTCAAAATAATAAAATTTAGTAAATGTTTACAAAATGCACTTATACAAGCTTGCTTGTATAAGTGCGATTTGTTACAATTTTGCTATGCGGCAATGAGCGTTAGACTTAAAGTCTATTACATTATAAGGAGGCAATGTAGTGTTAAATTTTGAAAACCCAAATATTGAAATCGTAGAGATTTCTGAGGACAAAAAATACGGCAGATTCGTTGTTGAGCCTCTTGAGAGAGGTTATGGTATAACACTTGGCAATTCTCTCCGTAGAATTATGCTTTCATCTCTGCCAGGAGCTGCAGTTAGCCAGATTAAGATTGAGGGCGTACTTCACGAGTTTAGTGCTATTCCAGGCGTTAAAGAAGACGTTACAGAAATCGTTATGAATATCAAGGAGCTTGCTATTAGAAATAATAGTAGTTCTGATGAGCCAAAGACAGCATATATCGAGTTTGAAGGAGAAGGCGTTGTTACAGCTGCCGATATCCAGGTAGACTCTGATATTGAAATTATTAATCCAGATCTTGTTATTGCTCACCTTAATGGTGGTAATGATTGCAAGCTTTACATGGAGCTTACAATTACAAAGAACCGTGGTTATATTTCAGCTGATAAGAACAAGACACCAGATACTCCAATCGGCAAGATTGCAGTTGACTCAATTTACACACCAGTAGAGCGTGTAAATATGACAGTAGAAGACACTCGTGTAGGTCAGGTCACAGATTATGACAAGCTTACACTTGATGTATATACAAATGGTACTATGGGACCAGATGAGGCAGTTTCTATGGCTGCTAAGGTTCTCAGCGAGCACCTTAATTTATTTGTAAATCTTTCAGAGGCTGCACAGGATCTTTCAGTTATTGCTGATAAGCCTGATGATACAACAGGAAAGACTCTTGAGATGAGCATTGATGAACTTGAGCTTTCAGTTCGTTCATACAACTGCTTAAAGAGAGCTGGTATCAACACTGTAGCAGAGCTTTGCGACAAGTCACCTGATGACATGATGAAGGTACGTAACCTTGGTCGCAAGTCAATGGAAGAAGTAGAGCAGAAGCTTAGCGAACTTGGTCTTTCACTTAGATTAATTGAGGACTAATTCGCATAGTTATAAGTAACAGGAAATTATTACGTGAAATATAAGACCGATGAGCATTTTCGCGCATGCCTTTCCATTAATCAAAGTTACGGGGTAAGACCGATGAGCACCTGTAACGCCAGAAACAAGGAGAAAAGAAATGGCAAAGTACAGAAAGTTAAGCAGAACATCTTCACAGAGAAAAGCACTTTTAAGAAATCAGGTAACTGAGCTTCTTTATCACGGAAAAATCGTTACAACTGAGGCTAAGGCTAAGGAAGTAAAGAAGATTGTTGAGCACATCATTACACTTGGCGTAAAGGAAAAGGATAACTTCGAAGAGGTTACTGTTCAGGCTAAGGTTGCTCGCAAGGACAAAGATGGTAAGAGAGTAAAGGAAGTTGTTGATGGCAAGAAGGTAACTGTATACGATACAGTTGACAAGAAGATTAAGAAGGATTCTCCATCAAGACTTCACGCTCGTCGTCAGATGATGCAGGTTCTTTACACACCTACAGCTAAGGGTGCTAAGAAGAGCGAAACACACAAGGTTGATATGGCTAACTTTGTATTTGATGAGATTGCTCCAAAGTATGTTGACCGCAAGGGTGGTTACACACGTATCGTAAAGATCGGACCACGTAAGGGCGATGCTGCTATGGAAGTAGTTCTTGAGTTAGTATAATTTATAGACTTTCATTTAATCCCAGAACATTAGGTTCTGGGATTTTTTTGCATAAAAATATATCCGTAATTAAATTTATGATGTATTATGAAACAAAAGAGTAAACAATAACGAACTAGTAAAATATACATACATGAGGTCAAATAATGGCATCTGATTCAACGAAGAAGTTAACAGAAGGAAATCCTTTATTACTAATACTAGGATTTTCCATTCCTATGCTTGCAGGCTTGGTTTTCCAGCAAATGTATAATTTGGTGGATACAATTATAGTAGGTCAAACATTAGGGGATAGTGCGCTTGCAGCTGTAGGTTCTACAGGCTCAATCAATTTCCTTATTAATGGTTTTTGTATTGGAGTATGCTCAGGATTTGCTATTCCAGTAGCCCAAAGATTTGGTGCTGAATCTTACGATTCTATGAGAAAATTTGTGGGTAATTCTGTAATCTTATCTGTGATATTCTCAGTGGCACTTACGACTATAGTTAGTGTATTCTGTTATCAAATACTAGCTATAATGAGAACACCGACTGATATTATTGATTTAGCTTATTCTTATATATCAATAATTTTCTTTGGCATACCTGTAACATTTTTATATAACCTTACAGCAGGTATAATGCGTTCACTTGGAGATAGTAAAACTCCTACTTACTTTTTAATAATGGCTGCAGGAATAAATATAATTCTTGATATAGTCTTTATTATGGTTTTAAAGATGAATGTAGATGGACCGGCATTGGCTACCGTTATATCCCAGCTTATTGCAGGAGTCAGCTGCTTAATCTATATGAAAAAGAAATTCCCAATTCTAAAGATGTCAAAAAATGATTTAACATTAGGTCCACATCATACTAAAGTATTGATATCAATGGGCATACCATTTGGTTTACAATACTCAATTACAGCAATTGGTTCAGTTATACTTCAAACTGCTGTAAATGGATTAGGCACAATAGCTGTTGCATCTATGACGGCAGGAGCAAAAGTATCAATGTTTGTTGTATGTCCTTTTGATGCTCTAGGTGCCACAATGGCAACATATGCTGGACAAAATGTAGGTGCGAAAGATATTCCAAGAGTAAAGAATGGAGTTTGGACAGCGCAGCTTCTAGGCACTATTTATGCAGTTATAATATTAATCATTCTATTCTTCGCAGGTAGATATCTACTTCGAATGTTTACCTCTACAGATATTGTAATTGAGCAAGCTATGATGTTCTTGTTAGCCAATGCAGTGACATATACATTCCTTGCTGCGGTAAATATTTTCAGATTTGCTATACAGGGGATGGGATTCTCTACATTTGCGATTTACTCAGGAGTGATGGAAATGATTGCAAGAATTCTTGTAGCATTCACATTCGTTCCAATGATTGGATATGCAGGAGCAATATGGGCCAGCCCAGTAGCGTGGGTGTTTGCTGTAGTATTTTTGATTCCAGGATTTTATTATTGCTGTCGAAAACTTGATATAAAATATAAAGGAGTAGATACTTATCACCTATAAAACTATCAGCTATGCTAATAGAATATAACCCAAAGCCTCACAGGAATGTGAGGCATTTTTTATATCAAAATATAAGAAATGCCGCAAAATGTGGAATACAAGATTGACTTTAGCGATTAAAAGTGCTAAAGTCTAGCAATGAAGATAAAAGAGAAGGAGAAGATGGCTATGAAGAAAATAATAAGTACGATTCTTGTATCTGCTATGGCTTTTAGCTTGGTGGGCTGTGGAACAAATGCCGCTGCAGAAAAAGAAGCAAATTCAGCTTCAGAGACAACAAATGATGTTGAGGCAACTTCTGACGACGGTGAAACATATAATGTAGGCGTTATTCAGTTAGTTCAGCATCCAGCACTTGATGCCGCTACAGAGGGTTTTACTGATGCGTTAAAGGAAAAGCTTGGTGACAAGGTTACTGTAACAGTTGAGAACGCATCTGGCGATAATGCAACATGTGCTACAATCGCAAATACATTTGTATCTGATAATGTAGATTTAATTATGGCGAATGCAACACCTGCTATGCAGGCATGCTCAACAGCTACAAGTACAATACCAATCGTTGCAACATCTATTACAGATTATGCAACAGCTTTAGGTATTCCAGTAAATGAGTGGGATGATGCAACAGGGGTTAATGTAACAGGTACTTCAGATTTAGCACCTCTTGATGGACAGGCAGAAATGCTTAATGAGCTTTTCCCTGATGCTAAGGAAGTTGGAATTATTTATTGCTCAGGTGAGGACAACTCATTATTCCAGGCTAATAAAATCACAGAGTATTTAGAGGATTACGGATATAATGTAACAGATTATACATTCTCTGATTCAGCTGATGTTGCAACTGTAGTTCAGACAGCATGTGGTTCAAGTGATGTGCTTTATGTTCCTACAGATAACGTAGCAGCTAGCTGCGCAGAGACAATCAATAATGTTGCTGTTACAGCAGGTGTACCAATCATCGCAGGCGAAGAAGGTATCTGCAAAGGATGCGGTATAGCAACACTTTCAATTTCATATTATGACATTGGTTATAATGCAGGACTTATGGCTTATGATATTCTTGCAAATGGAAAGGACGTAGCTACATATAAGATTCAGTATGCTACAGATTTTACTAAGGAATACAACCCAGTAATTGCTGAAACTCTTGGTATTGAACTTCCAGACGATTATGTTGCAATCAAAATGGATGAAGAATAATTCATAAGAAAAATAATAAAAAATGTAGGGCAAGGTCAGAATTATTGACCTTGCTCTTTGGAGTTAAAAATGGGAATAGAGACTTTAATAGCAGGAATGCCTGGTACCGTGGCACAAGGAATTATATATGGAATCATGGCACTAGGTATATTTATTACATTTAAATTATTGAATTTTGCAGATTTGTCAGTAGATGGCTCTTTTGCAACCGGTGGAGCAGTGGCTGCCATGGTAATCATATCTGGAAAGTCATGGGTGCTTGCCCTTGTGTTGGCTTTATTGGCAGGTGCCATTGCTGGTGGAATCACAGGAATATTACACACAGTTTTTGGTATTCCAGATATTTTGGCAGGTATTTTAACACAGCTTGCTTTATATTCAATAAACCTTAGAATCGCAAATAATCAGCCAAATACACCTATCTCTGTAGATAAATATAATCTGGCGGTATCACTTAGATATAAGACAGATGCACTCATTACAGTTCTTGTAATCGCTGTAATTATAATTGCAATTATGTATTGGTTCTTTGGAACAGAAATGGGTTCTGCACTTCGTGCCACAGGAACTAATCCTGCAATGGCAAAGGCTCAGGGAATTAACGTAAATTTAATGAAGGCATTTGGATTAACAATATCAAATGCGCTAGTTGCATTTGCAGGCGCCTTATTTGCACAATTCAACGGTAATGCTGATGTAAATATGGGCCGTGGAGCTATTGTAATCGGTCTTGCATCAATTATTATTGGTGAAGTATTATGTACAGCTCTATTTAGGAAAAAGAGCAGCTTTGCTTTGAGTCTTTCATTTGTAATTGTCGGTGGAATCTTATACTACTTATTTATCGCTATTGTATTGTGGTTAAAGATGCCAGCAAATGACATGAAGTTATTTACAGCTATAATCGTTGCAATCTTCCTTGCAGTACCATATTTAAAAAACAAAGCAAACAACTCATTCAAAAAAGCTGCTAAGAGAGGAGGCCAGAACAATGCTTAATGCTTTTAACTTACAAAAGACCTTCAATCCAGGCACAATTAATGAAAAAGTGGCACTTTCAGGGGCAACACTAAATCTTGCAGAAGGAGAGTTCTGCACTGTAATCGGTGGAAATGGTGCGGGTAAATCCACATTCCTTAATGCTGTTGCAGGAGTTTGGCCAGTTGACGGTGGTAAAATCGAAATCGACGGAATAGATGTAACAGGACTTCCGGAGCACAAGAGAGCTAAATATTTAGGACGTGTTTTCCAGGATCCTATGACAGGAACAGCAGCTAATATGCAGATTGATGAAAATATGGCATTGGCTGCTCGTAGAGGTCGAGTAAGAGGCCTTGGATGGGGTGTTACAAAGGCAGAGCGTGAGCGTTATCACGAGATGCTTAAAGAGCTTGATTTAGGCCTAGAGGATAGACTTACTGCAAAGGTAGGGCTTTTGTCAGGTGGTCAAAGACAGGCGTTGACACTTCTAATGGCAACAATCCAAAAGCCAAAGCTTTTACTCCTTGATGAACACACAGCGGCCCTTGATCCAAAGACTGCATCAAAAGTTCTTGAAATTACAGACATGCTTATTAAAGAGCATGGACTTACAGCAATGATGGTAACTCACAACATGCGTGATGCTATCAATTATGGAAATCGACTTATAATGATGAACGAAGGTCATGTAATCCTTAATATCAGCGGCGAAGAAAAGAAGAACCTTACAATCGAAGACCTACTCCACAAATTCGAAGAGGTTTCAGGTACAGAATTCACTAACGATACTGAAATCTTATCCAAATAAAAACACCAGTTACGCTTACAAGCCTTGGTATTACTCCGCTCAACGTAGAATGTTTCGCTTGAGTAACACCAAGAGCTTGAATGCTACTGGTGTTTTTTGTGCATCCTTCCGTTTAATAAAACCCAACGATATTAATATGTATTAAAATTTTATTAAAAACATTACTTTTACGCATATTTATGATAAATTAGTATATGAATTTCTAGTATAAATATACGGAGGCAGATGTGAACGAGAATAAGAATAATCCAAATGGTGGAGATAAGAAAAATAATCGTCAGCCCTTTTATACATTAGGCATTTTGGTGCTAATAGCACTTTTCTTTACAAGTATGATGTATAAAGGAGCAAGTTCAAATAGTAACCAGGAAATCACTTATACAGAGTTTCTTGCACTTGTAGAGGAAGATAAGGTAGCTGAAGTTACCTTCAAAGATGATGTGATTAATATCACTCTTGTAAAGGGTGAAACATACGGCATGACTGATGCAGAAGCAGACCGTCTTCAGAAGATTTATGAATCTGCTGGTCAGAAGCCAGAAACTAAGCTCTACACAGCATATCTTCGTGACGACGATTTGTTGGATAAGTTAGATGCGCACGGCGTAAAATACGAAGGAACAATTGCTGATTCTACAGCAGCAATTATCTATAATATCCTCTCATTTATTTTACCTTTAGTTTTATTGTGGGTTGTCCTTGGCTTCCTTATGAGACGTATGGGTGGCGGTCCAATGGGAGTTGGAAAGTCAAATGCCAAGCTCTACAATATGGAAAAGGCTACAGGTGTAACATTTAAAGATGTTGCAGGTCAGGATGAAGCAAAGGAATCAGTTCAGGAAATGGTTGACTTTCTTCACAATCCTAAGAAATACACTGAAATCGGTGCGAAGCTTCCAAAGGGAGCTCTTTTAGTTGGCCCTCCAGGAACAGGTAAGACTCTTCTTGCAAAGGCAGTTGCTGGCGAGGCAGGTGTTCCATTCTTCTCACTTGCAGGTTCAGATTTCGTAGAGATGTTCGTTGGTGTTGGTGCTTCACGTGTACGAGACTTGTTTAAAGAGGCTCAAAAGGTTGCGCCATGTATCGTATTCATAGATGAGATTGATGCAATCGGAAAGAGCCGTGATGCTCATTACGGTGGCGGAAACGACGAGCGTGAGCAGACACTTAACCAGTTGCTTTCAGAGATGGATGGTTTTGATTCAAATAAGGGTCTCCTCATTCTTGCAGCTACAAATAGACCTGAGGTACTTGATAAAGCATTACTTCGTCCAGGTCGTTTCGATAGAAGAATTATTGTTGATAAGCCAGACCAGAAGGGACGTCTTGAAATCCTCAAGGTTCATTCAAAGGATGTAAAGATGGACGAGTCTGTTGATTTGGATGCTCTTGCACTTGCTTCAGTTGGACTTGTAGGTTCAGACCTTGCAAATATCATCAATGAAGCAGCAATCCTTGCAGTCAAGGATAAGAGAAAATTTGTAAATCAAAAAGACTTATTTGAAGCATTTGAGCTTGTAGCCGTTGGTGGCAAGGAAAAGAAAGACAGAGCCATGAGTGAGAAGGAACGTAAAATTGTTTCTTATCACGAAGTTGGACATGCTCTTGTATCTGCTCTTCAAAAAGATGCAGAGCCAGTTCAGAAAATTACAATTGTTCCTCGTACAATGGGGGCACTTGGATATACACTTCAGACTCCTGAGGAGGAGAAGTTCCTTGAAACAAAGGATGAGCTTATTGCTAAAATCGTCACCTACATGGGTGGTAGAGCGGCAGAAGACATCAAGTTTGGTACATATACCTCAGGCGCAGCTAATGATATTGAGCAGGCAACAAAGATTGCTAGAGCCATGGTTACACGCTTTGGTATGTCAGATAAGTTTGGCATGATGGGACTTGCTACAGTTGAGAGCCAGTACCTTGATGGACGTGCTTCATTAATCTGCGGCGAGAATACAGCAGCAGAAATTGATGGAGAGGTTCTCCAGATGATTACAGATGCATACGCAAAAGCAAAGCAGCTCCTTAATGATAATATGGAAAGCTTAGATAAGATTTCTGATTATCTTTTCGAGCACGAAACAATTACTGGTAAGGAGTTCATGAAGATTTTCAGAGAAATCAAAGGAATTCCTGAACCAGAAGAGAAATCAGAAACTCCAAAGAAGAGTATTTTTGATTCTTTAAATGATCCACAGAATGTAGTAACTGATAGTATTTTTGATGAGTAAAATATATGGTAACTGAACAAGATCTTAGTAAACTCCCGGACCAACCGGGAGTTTATCTAATGCACGGTGCAAATGATGAAATCATATATGTAGGAAAAGCACTTTCTCTAAGGCATAGAGTGAGACAGTACTTTCAGCCTAGCCATGATGAGGGGCTCAAGAAAAAACAGATGGTGGCAAATATAAATTATTTTGAATTTATTGTCACGGACTCTGAACTTGAGGCTCTTATTTTGGAATGTAATCTTATTAAAGAATACCGTCCCAAATACAACACAATGCTTCGAGATGATAAGACGTATCCTTATATCGAAGTGACTTTACAGGAAGCATACCCAAGGGTTTTATTATCAAGAAGAATGAAGAAAAACGGTAGCAAGTTTTTTGGCCCCTTTACTTCCGCAGGTGCAGTGCATGACACAATAGAATTAGTACAAAAGCTTTTTAAAATCCGAACTTGCTCCCAAAAGCTTCCTGAGAACTTTGGGAAGAACAGACCTTGCTTAAACTATCATATTGGTCAGTGCCTTGGACCATGCACAGGAAATGTGCCACAGGAGGAATATCGTAAAAACGTAGATAAAGTTCTCGAATTCCTCAACGGAGATTATTTTGACACAATAAAAGATTTAAAAGAGAAGATGCTTAAGGCATCTGAAAAAATGGATTTTGAAAAGGCGGCGCTATATAGAGATTTGATTGAGTCTGTAAAGACATGTGCAGGTCGTCAAAAGGCAACCCAGCTTGACGGTGAAGACAGAGATATTATTGCCATGGCAAAGGGCGAAGAAGATGCTGTTGTTCAGGTGTTCTTTATTCGAGGCGGGAAAATGATAGGTCGGGAGCATTTCTTTATAAATGTAAGAGTGGATGATACCGATGATGATTTGTTAGAGTATTTCCTTAAGGATTATTACACTGGTACGCCATTTATCCCTAAAGAGATTTTCTTACAAAGCGAGCTAAAAGAAGTGAGCTTGATTGAGACCTGGCTCACTAATAAAAAGGGCGCTAGAGTATACATTAAGGCTCCAAAGGCCGGCACAAAGCAAAAGCTTGTGGAGTTGGCAACCAAAAATGCTCAGATGATTTTAGACCAGGATAGAGAGAAGATTAAAAAGGAAGAAGGCCGTACAATAGGAGCTATGAAGGAAATTGCAGATATTTTGCATATTCCAGGGGCAGTTCGAATGGAGGCCTACGATATTTCAAATATTTCTGGTTTTCAATCAGTTGGTTCAATGGTTGTATTTGAAAAAGGTAAACCAAAACGTTCGGATTATAGAAAGTTCAAAATAAAAACAGTAGAAGGTCCTAATGATTATGCTTCAATGAAGGAAGTACTTACAAGACGATTTTCTCATGGCCTAGAAGAACTCGAGGAAAACGGTGGAGTAATAGAGGATAGCTTCACCAAATTCCCTGACATAATTATGATGGATGGTGGTAAGGGCCAGGTTCATATTGCTGAGCAAGTGTTGGCTGAACTTGGCCTACATATTCCAATTGCAGGCATGGTTAAGGATGACCATCATAGAACCAGAGGCCTGTATTACCATGATGAGGAGCTACCTATTGATACCCACTCAGAGGGATTTCAGCTCATAACAAGACTTCAGGATGAGGCTCATAGATTCGCTATTGAGTATCACAGAAGTCTAAGGTCAAAGGGCCAGGTACACAGTTTCTTGGATGATATTACAGGTATTGGTCCAAAGAGAAGAAAAGCCCTTATGAAAAAGTACATTTCAGCGGAAAAAATGGCACAGGCTTCAATCGAAGATTTAATGGATACAGAAGCTATGTCAAAAGAGGCAGCGGAGAATGTATACAATTACTTTCACCCTGTTAATTCCGCAAAAAATGAGCTACAATAATCTATGATTCTATTAAGAATGGGAGGTTTTATATGGCTAATACAAAATTTGTCACAGTGGCAACAATTCAAGAAAGATTTAATCTTACAAACTTTACACCAGAGCTTAATTTAGAGGAGGCTGAGGTTACAGTTGCAGATGTTAACAGACCAGGTCTTCAATTACACGGCTTCTATGAGCACTTTGAGCCAAGCCGTATTCAGGTTATTGGGAATGTAGAGTCTGCATATTTAGATAAAAAATCAGATGAGGAAAAGAGAGAGAGCTTTGCAAAGCTATTTTCTTATGATATTCCTTGTGTAATTTTCTGCAGAGGCGAAGAGCCAAGTAAGGTTTTAATAGATGAGGCAATTAAGGCTAAGACACCACTTCTCGGCACAGACCGTAGTACATCAGAATTTATGTCAGCTTTGATTTATTCATTAAATAAGGATTTTGCGCCATATACAACAATCCACGGAGTACTTGTAGACGTTTATGGTGAAGGTTTGCTTATTACTGGTGAATCAGGAATAGGTAAATCAGAGGCTGCTCTTGAGCTTATTAGACGTGGTCATAGACTTGTATCTGATGATGTTGTTGAAATTCGTCGACCAAATAATGAGCGTCTCTATGGCAGAGCTCCATCAATCACACAGTACCTTATTGAGTTACGTGGTATAGGAATTATTGATGTTAAATCACTCTACGGTGTTGAGGCTGTAAAGGATGAGCAGCGTATAGATTTAGTTATTAAGCTTGAAGATTGGACTAAGGAAAAGGAATATGACAGATTGGGCATGACAGACGAGTATATGAATATACTTGGCATTGATGTTACATGTCATTCACTTCCAATTAGACCAGGACGAAACCTCGCTATTATTTGTGAGACTGCCGCAGTAAATCATCGTCAGAAAAAGATGGGCTACAATGCAGCAGAAGAACTTTATAAGCGAGTTCAAAATAATATTAATGGTTAGTAGGAGATATTTTTAAGATTTATGGAACGCAAGAACGCTTGGAGTAAATATACTTCAGAAAAAGACAAGAAAAAGGTTATGCAGTTTGCTGAGGATTATAGACAGTTCCTTTCAGAATGCAAAACAGAAAGAGAGTGTATAGCATTTTTTGTCGCTAAGGCTAAAGAAGCAGGCTATATAGATTTAGAGGATGTTCTTAAAGAGGGCAAAAAGGTTAAAGCCGGAGATAGAGTCTATGCTGTAAACAAAGGCAAGATGATGGCAATATTTAATATTGGAACAGAGTCAATTGAGTCTGGTTTAAATATTTTAGGAGCTCACATCGATAGCCCAAGAATGGATTTGAAGCAGAATCCTCTTTATGAAGATTCAGATATGGCAATTCTTGATACACACTACTATGGTGGAATCAAGAAATATCAGTGGGTTACAATTCCACTTGCTCTTCACGGTGTTCTTGTAAAGAAAGATGGTGAAGTTGTTAATGTAAATGTTGGAGAAGACCCAGCTGACCCAGTATTTGGTATTTCAGATTTACTTATCCATCTTGCATCTGACCAGATGGATAAAAAGGGTGCTAAGGTTGTTGAAGGTGAAGACCTTAATGTAATAGTGGGAAGCATTCCGGGCTTTGATAAAGAAGGCAAGAAGGAGAAAGACACAGTTAAGTCTAATGTTCTTAAGCTTCTTAAGGAAAAGTATGGCATTGAGGAAGAAGATTTTATTTCAGCAGAAATCGAAGTTGTTCCAGCAGGTCCTGCTAGAGATTTTGGTTTCGACCGCTCAATGATTTTAGGTTATGGTCATGACGACAGAGTATGTGCTTATCCATCATTCATGGCTTTATTAAATACAAAGAAGACTTTGAAAAAGACTGCTTGTGCTCTTTTAGTTGATAAGGAAGAAATAGGTTCTGTAGGTGCTACAGGTATGGAATCTAAATTCTTTGAAAATACAGTTGCGGAGATTTTCAATCTTGTAGGGGATTACTCTGAGCTTAAGCTTCGTAGAGCCCTTACAAATTGCAAGGTATTATCATCTGATGTATCAGCTGCCTTTGATCCAAACTATGCATCAGCTTTTGAGAAAAATAATTCAGCATATCTTGGCCGCGGTGTAGTATTTAACAAATACACTGGCGCAAGAGGAAAGAGCGGTTCTAATGACGCATCTGCTGAATATGTAGCAGAAATCCGCCAGATTATGGACAAAGACGAAGTCTTCTGGCAGACAGCAGAGCTTGGTAAGGTTGACCAGGGTGGCGGTGGCACAATCGCTTATATTATGGGCAACTATAATATGCAGGTAATCGATTCAGGTGTTGCAGTTCTTTCAATGCATGCTCCATGTGAGATTATCTCTAAGGTTGACTTGTACGAAGCATTATTAGGATACGAGGCGTTTATTAAGTATGCTTAATGAAAAATATATAAAGTTGGCAGAGACCTTAAAATCAAAATTCCCAAATACAACAGTATTAGTGAAAGAGCCAATGCAAAAACACACCACATTCAAAATAGGTGGTCCAGCAGATATTTATGTTGAGCCTGTAACAGCTGATATTGTTCCAATTATTAATTATTTAAGTGAATGTGGATCTAAATATATTGTCATCGGAAACGGAAGTAATTTACTTGTGTCTGATGATGGTGTTGAAGGAGTGGTTATTTCTCTTGGACGAAAAGCAGGTGAGATAAGCATTTCAGAGAATAAAATTATAGCTGGCCCAGGTGCCCTGCTATCACAGGTGGCAAATGCAGCAGCAGATGCTGGCCTGGCAGGGCTTGAATTTGCGTCAGGTATTCCAGGTTCTATAGGTGGCGCTGTATTTATGAATGCAGGGGCTTATGGTGGAGAAATAAAAGATGTTCTTGAGACAGTAGATGTTTTAACTTCTGACATGCAGGTTAAAACAGTTACTGCCAAAGAGCTTGATTTATCATATCGTCATTCAAAGCTTATGGATCAGGGCGGCTATGTCCTGTCAGCTACACTAAAGCTTGAGTTTGGTGACAAAGACGAGATAAAAGCAAAAATAGATGATATCAGAAGCCAAAGAACTGCAAAGCAACCTTTGAATTATCCAAGTGCTGGTTCCACATTCAAAAGACCAGAGGGATATTTTGCAGGTAAACTTATTGATGATGCAGGCTTAAGAGGATATACTGTGGGCGGAGCCCAAGTGTCTGAGAAGCATTGTGGTTTTGTAATTAACCATAATAATGCTACAGCAGCAGAGGTTTTGCAGCTAATGCATGATGTGGACGATAAGGTTTATAACAAGTTTGGCGTTCATTTGGTGCCAGAGGTTCGAATCATCGGGAGGAATATGAATTGAAGCTATTAATTCTTACTGGAATGTCAGGAGCAGGAAAAAGTACAGCATTTAAAATGTTGGAAGATATGGGATATTATTGCGTGGATAATTTGCCTATCCAGCTTTTAAAAAGTGTTGTAGAGCTAGCAGACAACGGCGCTTTTGACCAAAAGATAGTTGTAGGAATTGATGTTAGAAATGGTATGGCTATGAAGCTGTTACCAGATATCCTACAGGAGCTAGACAATGATAATAAGCAGTTTTCAATTCTATTCTTAGATGCCGAAGATGATGTTCTTATTAAAAGATACAAAGAAACAAGAAGAAACCATCCGCTCTCTGGCCGGGAGAGAATTGCAGCAGGCATCGAAAAGGAAAGAAAGTCCATTGGATTTTTACGTGAAGAGGCAGATTATGTTATTGACACAACTCATCTTTTAACTAGAGAGCTTAAGGCAGAGCTTGAAAAGATATTTGTTGATGATGTTGATTACAAGAGCCTTTTTGTTACAATTATTTCCTTTGGATTTAAGTATGGCATTCCAGAGGATGCAGATTTGGTATTCGATGTTAGATTCTTACCAAATCCATATTACGACACTAATCTTAGACCTTTCACAGGTAATGACCAACCGATTAAGGATTTCGTGCTAAAATACGACGAGGCACAGGTTTTCCTAGAAAAGACCACTGATTTAATAAAGTTTTTGATACCAAATTACATCAAAGAAGGTAAAAATCAGCTAGTAATTGGTATAGGATGTACAGGAGGCAAGCATAGAAGTGTTTGCCTTGCCGATGAATTATTTGAAGCACTTAATGGTGACGAGTCTTATGGACTTAAAATAGAGCATAGAGATATTGGCAAGGATGCTCTGAGAGGAAAGTAATTGTCATTTTCAAAAGATGTAAAAGAAGAGCTTTTTGATGTTGTACCAAAAAGTCGACATTGCATGGTGGCTGAGTTAGCAGGCATTTTTTTGATGCAAGGTCCCGACTCTTTTAGACATATATCAGATGGTGCATTAAGCAGAAAAGTCTTTACTTTATTGAATAAAACACTTAATATAGGGAAAGATGTCACGGCATTGTCTTCTGAAAAATATTCGGAAGCTGTTAAAATGCTTAAGGTATCAGATGATGGTACCAGTGTGGATGAATTGATTTTGCAGCAGCCTTGTTGCAAGAGGGCATTCATTAGGGGAGCATTTCTAGTTACAGGTTCTATTTCGGATCCTAATAAGGGATATCATTTTGAAATAGTATGCCAATCTGTTAATCAGGCTGCACAGCTTGTAAAAGCTATGAAGTTTTTTGATGTTGAGGCCAAATATGTTAATAGAAACGGCAAATATGTAGTATACCTTAAAGAGGGTGCACAGATAGTTGAAATCCTCAGAGTCATGGAGGCAGCCCATTCTGTTATGGAATTGGAAAATATCCGTGTGGTAAAGGAAGTCAGAGGCACCATCAATCGAAAGGTTAACTGTGAGACAGCGAATATTGGTAAAACTGTTAGTACAGCAGTTAGACAAATAGAAGACATCAATCTCATTGAAGAAAAGCTTGGATTAGAGAATCTACCAGCTCAGCTACAGGAGATTGCGGAGGTAAGACTTGAATATCCCGACACACCACTAGGTTCTTTGGGACAGTACTTAGATCCTCCAATAGGAAAGTCCGGAGTTAATCATCGATTAAAGAAACTGGCCAAAATAGCAGAAGAATTGCGCTAGCCAGTATTAAGGTTATTTAGTTATTCAGGAGGACGTCATGCAAAAAGAAGTTACAATTCAGATGTCAAATTCAATGGAAGCCACACCTATTGCACACTTAGTGCAGTTGGCGAATCAGTTTGGTAGTTCAATCTACTTCGAGATGGACGAGAAAAAGGTTAATGCAAAGAGCATTATGGGAATGATGAGCTTAGTTTTGGCTTCTGGTTCTAAAGTTGTTATTGATGCAACTGGAGACGACGAAGAAAAGGCAGTAGCTGAACTTTCTGATTTCCTTACAAAATAAATTTTAATAGAGGGATATATGTCAAAGAGATTATTATTTATAATAAATCCTCGCTCAGGCAAGGGACAAATTAAAGAACATCTTGCAGATATCCTAGACATCATGGTTAAAGCAGACTACCTAGTTAGTGTCCATATTACACAATCAGGTGGAGACGCAACCGAACAGACAATTAACAGAGCTAAGGATTTTGATAGAATCGTATGCTCCGGTGGGGATGGCACTCTTGATGAGGTTGTCACTGGTATGATGAAGTTAGACCCATCAGAGAGAAAGCCCATAGGATACATACCTGCAGGTTCAACAAACGATTTTGGAAATTCCCTTGGTATAGATAAGAATATGTTGAATGCAGCGCGTATCAGTGTTTCTGAGAATCTATTTCCATGTGATATAGGAAGATTCAATACCGATTCATTTGTGTATGTAGCTGCATTTGGTCTTTTTACGGAAGTTTCTTATGCTACACCACAGGATATGAAAAATGTTCTAGGACATGCAGCTTACATTATCGAAGGTGCAAAGCAGCTTCGTGATATTCCATCCTTTAGAATGCAGGTGGAGTATGACGGAAATGTTGTATATGATGAGTTCATTTATGGAATGATAACCAATTCTAAATCTGTTGGTGGATTCCAGGGAATAATAAGAGGCGATGTAGGACTTAACGATGGAGTTTTTGAGGTTACTCTTATTAAAATGCCACGCAATCCTATTGAGTTAAATGAGATTCTTGGATTCATGACAGGACTCATTCCTGACTCGGATATGGTTTACTCATTCCAGACAGGAGAAATAAAGCTAACATGTAGCGAAGAGGTACCATGGACACTGGATGGAGAGTTTGGCGGAGACCACCAGTCAGTTACTATCAAAGATGAAAGCGGTGCCCTTGAAATAGCTATTGAATAGCAAATACCATTATGTTAAAATTTGCGTTAGGTGGGGTTCTTTGGAATCCTAAAAACGTACATATGGAGGAATAATTATGTTAGTTTCTGCAAAAGAAATGCTTGATAAAGCAAAAGCAGGCCACTATGCTGTTGGTCAGTTTAACATTAACAACCTTGAGTGGACAAAGGCCATTCTTCTTACAGCTCAGGAGCTTAACTCACCTGTAATCCTTGGTGTTTCTGAGGGTGCTGGTAAGTACATGACAGGTTTCAAGACTGTTGCTGCTATGGTTAAGGCTATGGACGAGGAGCTCGGAATCACTGTTCCTGTAGCACTTCACCTTGATCATGGTACATACGAAGGATGCTACAAGTGCATTAAGGCTGGTTTCACATCAATCATGTTTGATGGTTCACACTATCCATTTGAGGAGAATCTTGCAAAGTCTACAGAGCTTGTTAATGTAGCTCACGGACTTGGTCTTTCTATCGAGTGCGAAGTTGGTTCAATCGGTGGTGAGGAAGACGGTGTCGTAGGTATGGGCGAGTGCGCTGATCCTAACGAGTGCAAGACAATCGCTGATCTTGGCGTTGATATGCTTGCCGCTGGTATCGGTAACATCCACGGTAAGTACCCAGAGAATTGGCAGGGACTTTCATTTGAGACACTTGATGCTATTCAGCAGAAGACAGGTGCTATGCCACTCGTTCTTCACGGTGGTACAGGTATCCCAGCTGATATGATCAAGAAGGCTATCGAGCTTGGCGTTTCAAAGATTAACGTTAATACAGAGTGCCAGCTTTCATTCGCTGATGCTACACGTAAGTACATTGAGGCTGGTAAGGATATCGAGGGTAAGGGCTTTGATCCACGTAAGCTTCTTGCACCTGGTACAGAGGCTATTAAGGCTACAGTAAAAGAGAAGATGGAACTTTTCGGTTCAGTAGGTAAGGCTTAGGATTGTAAATTTTATCAAAAATTTGCAATCCGTATATGGCAGGATTTTTCGTAGAAGAATCGTGTCCAGCTTTGCTGGATTAGCAAGCTCAATTCATTTATGAGCCTGCTAACCTAAAAAAGAGGAGTGCGATAAAATGGACAATCGGTATATATTATATGCTGATTGTCTATTTCTATATATTCAGCGAAAGGATACATATAAATAATGGAACAATTTTTTAATGTGGCAGATATCTTTGGTGAGAACGTATTTAACGACACCGTAATGCAGGAACGTCTTCCAAAGAAAACATATCAAAAGCTCAAGCAGACTATTTCAGAGGGAAAAGAGCTTGATCTTGAGACAGCAGATGTTATTGCTCACGAAATGAAGGAGTGGGCAATTGAGAAGGGTGCAACTCACTATACACACTGGTTCCAACCACTTACAGGAATTACAGCTGAAAAGCACGATTCATTTATTTCAGCGCCACTTCCATCAGGAAAGGTTCTTATGAGCTTTTCTGGAAAAGAGCTTATCAAAGGTGAACCAGATGCTTCATCATTCCCTTCAGGTGGATTACGTGCCACATTTGAGGCTAGAGGATATACAGCATGGGACCCTACTTCACCTGCTTTTGTAAGACAGGATGCAGCAGGCGCAACACTTTGCATTCCTACTGCCTTCTGCTCATACACAGGAGAGGCTTTGGATCAGAAGACACCACTTCTTCGTTCTATGGAAGTTGTATCTGAACAGGCTATTAGATTACTTAGATTATTTGGAAACACAACATCAAAGCGAGTTATTCCATCTGTTGGTGCAGAGCAGGAATATTTTCTTATTGACCGAGATATGTATCTTGCCCGCAAGGATTTGATGTACACAGGACGTACATTATTTGGCGCTATGCCTCCAAAGGGACAGGAAATGGACGACCATTACTTTGGTACTATTCCAGAGCGTATTGCAGGCTATATGCGCGATGTAAACATTGAGTTGTGGAAGCTTGGCGTTTCATCTAAGACACAGCATAATGAGGTTGCTCCAGCTCAGCACGAGCTTGCGCCAATCTATGCACAGTGTAATGTAGCTGTAGATCACAATCAGATTATTATGGAGACACTTAGAAAGGTGGCAAACCGCCATGGTCTTCAGTGCCTTCTTCATGAAAAGCCATTTGATGGTGTAAATGGTTCTGGTAAGCATGATAACTGGTCGCTTGTTACAGACGATGGGATCAATCTTTTTGAGCCAGGTAAATCACCACATGAGAATGTTCAGTTCTTGCTTATCCTTTGCCTTGTATTAAAGGCTGTAGATAGACATGCTGACCTTCTTCGTGAGTCTGCATCAGATGTTGGTAATGACCACAGATTAGGTGGAAATGAAGCGCCTCCAGCTATCATTTCAGTATATCTTGGTGAGCAGCTTGAGGATGTACTCACACAGTTGATTTCAACAGGTACAGCTACAAAATCTAAAAAGGGTGAGCGTCTTGCTACAGGTGTTAAGACTCTTCCTGATTTTAGAAAAGATGCTACAGATAGAAACCGTACATCACCATTTGCATTTACAGGAAATAAATTCGAATTCAGAATGCCAGGTTCACAGGATTCAGTTGGTGAGCCAAATGTAGTATTAAATACAATCATGGCTGAGGCTCTTTGTGAGGCTTGTGATGAGCTTGAGAAGGCAGCAGATTTTGAAGTTGCTGTACATGACATGATTAAGAAGCTTGCTACAGAACATCAGCGTATCGTATTCAACGGAAACGGCTATGGAGACGAGTGGATTGGAGAGGCTAAGAAGAGAGGGCTTCCAGCAATTAACTCGCTTGTAGAGGCTATTCCAGCCCTTACAACAGATGCTACAGTCTCAATGTTCGAAAAGTTTGGAGTATTCTCAAAGGTAGAGCTTGAGTCACGTGCAGAAATCGAATATGAGCAGTATATCAAGACTATTAATATCGAAGCTCGTACAATGATAGATATGGCTTCAAAGCAGATTATTCCAGCTGTAATCAGCTATGCTACAGAGCTTGGCTTATCAATTGGAACAATTGCTGATGCATGCCCAGAGGCTGACGTTAGCACACAGAAGGACCTTTTGATTAAATTATCAAATCTTCTTCGCGAGTCTAAGGAAGCTCTTGTGGCTCTTAAGGAAACAAACGAGAAGGCCTACACAATGAAGTCTTCAAGCTGTGAAAAGGCAAACTTTTATCATGATGAAGTTGTTAAGGCAATGGATAATCTTCGTGCTCCAGTAGATGCACTTGAGATGATTGTTGATAAAGAATCATGGCCAATGCCAAGCTACGGCGATATGATTTTTGAAGTCTAATATGGATATTAAAAAAGCACCTCATATTGAGGTGCTTTTTTGTATGTTAAGGAGTACCGCCGGTAACTGATACGGTTCCTTCGTTGCTATTAGTGCTTCCTAGAGGAGCAGCACTTCCTCCAACAGTACCAGAGTTAGGCATTGGTGTTCCTCCATGGATTGGACAATACTGTCCGAATGTTGCTGCATTAACGCCGTATGGCTCGTCTGCTGAACCTGCGCCAGCGCCGATAATAAATACGCCGCCATACTGTGGACACTCAGAATTTGCAAACATATGTGACTGTGTACATACATATCCTAAATAGTGATGATCACAGTATTCTGTAGGCTCTGTACCTTCTTCGAAATATTCAGTGTAGACCATTGAACCTCTAGGGTCACAATCGCAAACTCCTGGGATAGCGAGCTTTCCGGATTTCTTACATACAGAAGCGGTTACAATGCCATCTGGTTTAACGAAATCTTTTTCGGATAAATTCTCGTGAATTCGGCTCATTACAGCCTTCCAAATAACCTTAGAATATGTGGTGTAGCTTTGAGGAGTGTTGTCATCATAACCACCCCAAATAACAGCTGTATAGTAAGGCGTATATCCTGCAAAAAGTGTATCTTTGTTTTTAGTAGTTGTACCGGATTTACCAGCCACTGCCATTCCACTGAAGTTAGCGACTTTACCAGTACCTGATGTCATAACATCTTTCATGGCGCTAGTAAGCAACCAAGCTGTAGTTTCTTTCAAAACTCTTCTAGAAGTGTTTTCTCTATTGTCTAAAATAATATTTCCCTGATGGTCAACAACTGTAGTGTAGAAGATTGGTGTGTTATATTCACCGCCGTTGGCGATTGTTGCATAAGCGGCAGTTAAATCAAGGTTTGTAACACCGTTTGTGATACCACCTAAAGCTAATGATTGGTTGTTATCACCATCTGTAAGAGTTGTTATACCTAAATCTTTTGCATATTGGAAACCAAGTCCTGTGCCTATATCTCCAATAGTTTCTACTGTTACAACGTTAATAGAATTAGTAATAGCAGTTCTAATATTGGTCCAACCTAAGTACTGATTATTGTAGTTCTTAAGTGGTGTTCCGTCTGCGTATGTAGTAGGTTTATCATTTTGAACTGAAGCAAGTGTTTTACCACCGGCATCAAGGGCTGCTGCATAGCAGGCAATAACCTTAAATGTAGAACCTGGCTGTCTGGTAATACCAGTTGCACGGTTAAGTGTTTTGGCAGCTGTTTTATCACCGCGACCACCTATCATTGCAACTACATGGCCTGTGGATTGCTCCATAACAGTCATAGCAGCCTGAGGCTGAAGAGTAAATGTGATAGATTCACCGGCAATCTCATCACCTGGTTCCATAACAGCTTGCTTGTATTCTTCAACAGCAGCCTCAGCCTCTTCCTGAGAGTCATACTCAAGATTTGTTCTAGAGCTACTTGCTTTAATGTAATTTAACATTGTGATATCAGAATAGTTTGCTGTAGAACCATCTGATTTGTTCAAAGTTAATCTGTAGGAGAATGAAATCTTTTCATTTCCATTATAGTTTTCTGTGTTATTAATCTCGTCCTGGACGATATTTTGGATGGCGGTGTCCTGTGTTGAGTAAATTGATAAACCGCCAGAGTAAAGCATCTTGTATGCTTCAGTTTCGGAATATCCAAGCTTTTCCTGTAAATCTACAACCACCTCATCTGTAAGTGCATCTACAAAGTAAGATGTAGACTGTGTAGCAAAATCAGTGTTTAATACCTGAATCTGGTCGTATACATCATCAGCCATAGCCTCTTCATAGGCAGCATCGGTAATGTACCCCTGTTCTAACATATTATTAAGAACTTTTTTTCTACGCTTAGCATTTTCCTCAGGATGAGAAATTGGATTATATTTTGTAGGATTCTGGGTGATACCAGCAATAACAGCACTTTCTGAAAGAGTTAAGTCTGAAACTGGCTTATTAAAATATCTTTCAGCGGCAGCCTCAACACCAAGTGTGTTTTGGCCTAGGTTGATACTGTTAAGGTAATTCTCCAAAATAACTGGCTTTTTAACTATCTCTTCAAGCTGAACAGCCAAGTATTGTTCTTGAATCTTACGATTCAAACTGTCTGCAAAAGTATGCTCGGAAGTCCAAGTTGTGAAGTAGTTGTTTTTAAGAAGCTGCTGGGTGATTGTACTGGCACCCTGAGAAAAATCGAAGCCATTAATTACACCTGTGGCAGCAGCTCTGACAATACCTTGTAAATCAATTCCGTTATGCTCATAAAAACGAGCATCCTCGATTGCAACAAATGCATGTTGTAAATCCTCTGGAATATCATTGAGAGTCACATAAGTTCTATTAGCACCCGTTGAAGCTAATGTTTCAATTTCGTTTCCATCTGAGTCGTATACAGTACTCATATAACCTGTTGGTGAAATATCTATAGTAGATACATCTGGAAGCTGATCAATCAAATTTTTAGCATAAAGATAAGCAATAATACCACTGGCAACTATTACAGCAATAATACATATTAAGGAAAGACGTATTATAGCAAGACCGGCACTACGACGCTTTCTGCGACCGCGTCCCTGTAGCTGAGCGGATTGCTTAGCAGCATTTTCTTTTCCGTAATTCATATTAACCTCCAATTAAGACTTCATTATACCAAAATTATCAATTATAATAAACCTATGGAAAAGAAGAGCTTTAAAATAATATATGAAGGTGGAGTGGGAGAAATCGAAGAGAAAAAATCTCGATTCATAGCACATATTTCACCTGTAACATCAGAAGAGGAAGCAGTTAGTTTTATTGCATCCAAAAAGAAAGAATATTGGGATGCCAGACATAATTGTTCCGCCTTTGTTATCGGAGCAAACAACGAGATAACAAGATGCAATGATGATGGAGAACCAGCTCAGACAGCGGGGCGACCTATGTTAGATGTTCTTCTTAGAGAAAACATTCATAATTGCGTTGTAGTGGTGACAAGATATTTCGGCGGTGTACTTTTAGGTACAGGAGGCCTTGTAAGAGCTTATCAGGGAGCAGTTCAAGAGGGGCTTAAAAGCTGCAAGATTCTTGAACCAAAGAATGGTAGGCCATGTTCCATTTCTACAGATTATAATGGCTATGGAAAAATAGAGTATGTTTTAAGAGAAAAATCGTTTCCTATTCTTAACACAGATTTTGGAGCTGATGTAACAATTTCATCTGTTATTCCATCAGAATCTGTCCAGGATTTCGAAAAAAATATTGCAGACAAAACAGCCGGAAATGCTGTAATTTCGTGGGATGACGAGATTAAATATGATATTTTAGATGGCAAGCTGCTAAAATTTTAAAAAAAGGTTGAAAAAGTGCTTGCCATTTTGAAATCTATGCTTTATAATAGCATTCGTTGACGCGATAAAGTAGTTAAGCTCAAGCGTCGGCGAGCAATAATGGCCCATCGCCAAATGGTAAGGCAACGGACTCTGACTCCGTCATTTCAAGGTTCGAATCCTTGTGGGCCAGTTACGACCTAAGCAGGACATTTGCTTAGGTCTTTTTTCTTATATATAGACTTGAATTCTATGAGGTGTGCCATGTACCAATATACAGACAGAGTTAGCTATAGCGAAGTAGATTCTAATCTTAATCTTACATATTTTGCATTGGTTAATTACATGCAGGATTGTAGTTGTTTCCATTCAGATGACTTGGGAGTTGGTGTAGGATATTTAGCTCCTATTAATAGAGGATGGTTTGTGGCAAGCTACGAGATACACATTAATCGTTTGCCTAAGTATATGGAGAGGATTACCATCTCTACTTATCCATATCAGGTTCGCGGTATGATGGCTCGTCGTGTTTATACGATTAATTCTGAATCTGGAGAGCTTTTAGTTTATGCAGATTCACTTTGGGTTTTAATGGATTTGGTAAATGCCAAACCAGCAAGAATTGATGATAAAATCCTAGCGGCATATCCAGAGGATAAGGATAGACCACCCTTCGATTTTAGCAGAAAAAAGCTTCACTATAATAATGAAGGTCAGAAGGTTGGCAAGTTTATAGTTAACGAAAATCAAATAGACACAAACGATCATATGAATAATTCCTTCTATATAGATGTGACCAGACGATTTCTACCAAAAGAAAAAGAGGGATTTTCTGAAATAAATGTAAGCTATAAAAAAGCTGCATTATTGTTTGATGAACTAGATGTATATTTGGTAGAATTAGAAACAGGTTATCAAGTTGTTCTTAAGAAGGATGACGAAGTTTATACAATTGTGGAGTACAAATAAATAATGAAGTTAGGCGAAATACAAAAACTTAAAATACAAAAGAAGGTAGAATTTGGAGTTTATCTCACTGATGGTGAGGAAAGAGTTCTTCTTCCTAAGAAGCAGGTGCCAGAGGATGCATCAATAGGTGATGAAATACCAGTCTTTGTCTACAAGGATTCCAAAGATAGACTTATTGCCACAACAACTACACCTAAGGTTACACTTGGGCAGATGGGCGTTTTGACAGTAAGTCAGGTTAATAAAATCGGTGCCTTTTTAGATTGGGGTTTGGAGAAAGACTTATTGCTTCCTTATAAGGAAATGACAAAGCAACCATCAGAGGGTGATGAAATTCTCGTTAGAGTTTACATCGATAAAAGTAATCGCCTTTGTGCAAGCATGAAAGGCCTATATGAAATGCTATCTAAGAATCCACCTTATCAGGTTGGAGATGAAGTAGAAGCTAGAATTTATGAGTTCGGTCATGACTTTGGTACATTCGTAGCACTTGAAGATAAATATTCGTCTATGATTCCAAAGCACGAGGATGTTAGCAAGTATCGTATAGGCGATGTTATTATGGTTCGTGTTACAGGAATCAAAGAAGATGGTAAATGCGATGTTACAATAAGAGATAAAGCATACATTCAAATGGAAGATGATGCTGAGGCTCTTCTTGATTTGATTGATAGCTATGCTGGAGTACTTCCTTTTTCAGAGAAGGCTTCTCCAGAAGTTATAAAACGTGAAACTGGTCTTTCAAAAGCAGCTTTTAAGCGCGCAATCGGAAGACTATATAAAGAGCGCAAGATTACCCTTACTGATGGTAAGATTCGCCGAGCATAATTTTATTTTAGGAGGATACTTTTATGAAAAACGTGATTTCAACAACAAATGCACCAGCAGCAATTGGCCCATATTCTCAGGCAATTGAAGTAAATGGTATGGTTTACACATCAGGTATTATCCCAGTAGACCCAGCAACAGGAGAAATTCCAAGTGGTGCAGCAGCACAGGCCGACAGAGTTTTCAAAAGCATGAGCTCCTTATTAGAAGCTGCAGGTACTTCTATGGCAAATGTTGTTAAGACAACAGTATTCATCAAAAACATGGAAGATTTTGCAGCAATCAACGAAGTATACGCTAAGTATTTCCCAGAGCCATTCCCAGCACGTTCATGCATCGAGGTAGCTCGTATTCCAAAGGACGTTTTATTAGAGGCTGAGGCAATCGCAATCAAGTAATTTTCATCGGAGTTCAAATATGGTTTATGATGTAATAGTAATAGGAGCAGGCCCTGCGGGGCTTGCTGCTGGTATATATGGAAAGAGAGCAGGATTTAATATACTTATTCTAGATACCAGCTCTATTAGCGGGGGACAGATATTAAATACATACGAAATTGACAATTACCCTGGCTTTCCTGGAGCTTCAGGAGAAGCCTTGGCGGAAGCAATGAAAAAACATTGCGAGGGCTTAGGCGTTGAATTTGCCAGAGGTAAGGTTTCTGCTATTGTTGATAAAGGTGATATTAAAGAGCTTATCACTAAAAAAGCTACATTCGAAACTAAAACAGTTATAATTGCCACTGGTTCATCTAACAAAAAGCTTGGATGTCCAGGTGAAGAAGAGTTCTCAGGAATGGGAGTATCATATTGTGCTACTTGCGATGGAGCATTCTTTAAAGAAAAAGATGTTGCAGTAGTTGGTGGTGGAGATGTTGCATTAGAAGATGCAATCTATCTTTCAAGATTTTGCAATAAAGTATATCTCATTCATAGACGTCAAGAATTCAGAGGTGCCGTTGCTCTACAGAATCAGCTTAAAAAGGCAGATAATATTCAGATTATCTATGATACAACTGTAGAGGCTATAGAGGGAACTGATTCTGTTGAGAAGCTTCTTATAAAGAATAAGGTGACAGAAGAAGTTAGCGAACTAAATGTTTCAGGAGTATTTATTGCTGTTGGAACTGAACCAAATACAAATTGCATCGATGGAATGCCTGAAATGGATGAACGTGGGTATATAGTGGCAGGCGAAACTTGCGAGACATCAAAGCCTGGTATATATGTAGCAGGAGACGTTAGAGCCAAGCAGCTTAAGCAGGTTATTACCGCAACAGCTGATGGTGCTAATGCAATTACTTCCATTGAAAGATTTTTTCAGGGGATTTAATAATTTATAACTTTACCAAAATGTTACAAATCTAGTATTTTTCGGTACATGGCATAAATACAAGGTGAAAACGGGGTTGACAGACTCGGGGTTAGATTATATAATGTCATCAGTTGTAATAAGTTTGTAACAAATTCGGAGGTTTATTACATAATGAATTTGAAAATGACAAAAGCTGTAAGTTATACACTTGCTGCATGTGTAGTTGCTACTAGCATCTCACTTTGTGCAGACGCAGCTAATGCTACATCTGGCGTTAGTGCATTATCTAGCACAACAGGTGTTTTAGAGACTACTAATTATACTGCATTTGCAGGTGCACAGCTTTCAGTTAATGATATGCTTGCTAGCGCTACAGCAATTTCTACTGAGACACAGCTAGCAGAAAATGAAACAGAGTGGGTTGCCACAGCAGAGAATCCATATGCTAATATCGCAATCGCACAGGTAGATAATTATGTATATATTCGTGAGAGCGCTTCAGCTGACAGCGAATATGTAGGTAAGTTATATAACAAGTCTGCTGCTACTGTATCAGAGACAGTTGAGGCAGAGGATGGTACATGGCTTTGCATTACATCTGGTGATGTAACAGGTTATGTAAAGAGTGAATACGTAGTACAGGGTAACGAGGAATTAGCTAAGGAAATGTCTAGACGAGTTGCTACTGTTACAACAACAACTCTTTATGTTAGAGAAGAGCCTACTACAGATTCAGACGTTATTGATTTATTACCACTTGGTGATGACCTTACTATCATTGATGAGTCTATGTTGGATTCAGGTTGGGTAAAGGTTACATGTAACGCTGGTGATGGTTATATCAGTACAGATTTTGTTGATATTTCTACAGAGTTTACTGTTGCTGAATCAAAGGCACACGAGGAAGCTCGTCTTGCTAAGGAAGAGGCAGACAGAAAGGCAGCTAAGGAAGCCGCTGAAAAGGCAACTGCAGCAGCTAAGAGTGCTAAGGCGCAGGAGTCTTCAGGATCAAGCGAGTCTGGCTCAGCTTCATCTAAGACTTATGCAGCACCTTCAGGTTCTAGCGGAAGCTCAGTAGTTAATTACGGTTCACAGTTCGTAGGTAACCCATATGTATATGGTGGTACATCTCTTACAAACGGAACAGACTGTTCAGGATTCGTAATGAGTTGTTACTCAGCATTTGGTGTTAGCTTACCTCATTCATCTAGTGCTCTTCGTAGCGTTGGATATGGTGTATCTTATGATGAGATGCAGCCTGGTGATATCGTATGCTACTCAGGTCACGTTGGAATTTATGCAGGTAATGGCCAGTTATTGCATGCATCTACATACAGAACTGGTATTACATATTCAAATGTTAACTATAAGAACATTCTTGCAATCAGAAGAATCTTCTAAAATAGCATATAGAGGCGCCGCTTGATGCGGCGCTTTTTTAATGATTGTCGTACTAGTTATAGAAAGCATTTTTCGATTTTGAAATTAAAGATGCGTAATATTATATATATATTAAAAGTAATTGTCAGAAAATAAAACATGAAGCAGAAAAGCAATTTAGATGAATAATGCACAAAAAACTAATAAGTTTAATTTCAATATAATAATAGACTGACACTAAATGAAATATTTTTTCAACTATAACTGAGAAAAACTGTGCGTAAAATCGGACTTGTGAACCATTTATCCACTTTATCCACATAAAAAATGATTATTTAGCCAAAGTTATCCACATTTTCTGAAAACGGATGTTTTGTTGCAAATTTACAAAAGTTGGCAAAATGCTGAAAAGCCTTGACTTTAAAACTTAGTAGTGAATATCTGATAATTCTACAAGAATTCTGATAACTATACTTATTGATTTGCGTTTCACAAAAACTACACAAAATAGTCTTTAATGCGTGACTTGTAAATTTGCATAAATAAATGTAATATTCCTATTTCATTTTTTGGTTATTTATATTAAAATAGGCATAGATTATGTGAATTTGTATGCAAAAAAGGGTTTTTACATTGTTCATATTGTATAGATAATCAGGAGGTAATCTATATGATTTCTAATCAAATCATGCAAAATACTATAGAAGGTTTGCATCAGCTGACAAAAGTGGATATTGCAGTTACTGATTCTGACGGAGTTGTCTGCGCATCTACATTCAATGATACAGCCCAGTTATCAGACGCGGTTGCCGGTTTTGCGTCATCTGAGGCTGATAGTCAGGTTGCATTGGGATATCATTTCTTTAAGGTATTTGATGACTCTCAGTTGGAGTTCGTCATTTTAGCTCATGGAGATGACGAAGAAGCATCTACTGTTGGTAAGATTGCTGCTTTTCATATCCAGGAACTTATGATAGCCTACAAGGAAAGGTTCGATAAAGACAACTTTATTAAGAATCTTTTATTAGATAATTTATTGCTTGTTGATATTTACAATCGCTCTAAGAAGCTTCATGTGGATATCAATGCAAGACGTGTTGTAATGATTGTTGAAGTTGGCCCAGATAAGGATGGGGATGAGCTGGATCGAGTTCGTTCTGTCTTTGGTGGCAAGACTAAAGATTTCGTTACAGCAGTAGATGAGCATAACATAATTGTTGTAAAAGAGCTTGGCGAGAATGACAGTTACGACGATATTGAAAAGATTGCAGCAGTTATTATAGATGCCTTCCATGATAAGGATTCTAAAAATATCCGCGTTTCATACGGAACAGTTGTTGGAGAGATAAAGGAAGTATCACGTTCATATAAAGAAGCTAATATGGCTATGGACGTAGGAAAGATTTTCTTTAGTGATAAGCGAATCATTGCTTATTCTGCTCTCGGAATAGGACGTCTTATTTATCAGTTACCTATTCCACTTTGCAAGATGTTTATTTCTGAGATTTTTGATAATAAGTCACCAGATGATTTTGATGAGGAGACTCTCACAACAATAGCTAAGTTCTTCGAGAACAGCTTAAATGTATCTGAGACTTCTAGACAATTATATATTCATAGAAATACTCTTGTTTACAGATTGGATAAATTAGAAAAGAGTACTGGCCTAGACCTAAGAGTTTTCGAAGATGCCATTACTTTTAAAATTGCTCTCATGGTTGTTAAATACATGAAGTATATGGAGGATGAGAAGTTTTAATGATACGATTAGATCACGTTAGCAAGTCATATGAGGCCGGCAAGCCAGCCTTAGAAGATGTGACTATTCATATTGATCCAGGCGAATTCGTTTTTATAGTAGGTGATAGTGGTTCAGGAAAGTCTACTCTTATTAGACTATTACTTAAAGAGCTAGAGCCATCAAAGGGCCGTATCTATATCAACGGACAAGATTTAAAGAAAGTTACACACAAAAAGATTCCTATGTATAGAAGAAACGTAGGAGTTGTTTTCCAGAATTTTAGACTTTTACCAGATCGTAATGTATACGAAAATGTTGCTTTCGCAATGAAGGTAGTTGAGTCATCTAATAGAGAAATAAAGAAAAAAGTACCAATGATGCTTTCGTTGGTAGGCTTGGCAGCTAAATATAGATCAAGACCAAGCCAGCTTTCAGGTGGAGAGCAGCAGCGTGTTGCTATAGCAAGAGCTCTTGTTAATGAGCCAAAGATTATTCTTGCTGATGAGCCTACTGGAAATCTTGATAGTGACAACACATGGGAAATCATGAGACTCTTAGATGAAATTAATCAAAGAGGCACAACAGTCCTTGTTGTTACACATAATATGGAAATAGTTAGAGCTATGAATAAGAGAGTTATCACCATCAAAAACGGCGTGGTAGTTAGCGATGTTGGAGGTGATGACTATGAAGATTAGTACTAATATTTACAACATCGGCCAGGGTTTAAAAAACGTATGGCGTAATAAAATGTTCTCATTGGCATCTATTGCTACAATGACAGCATGTATTTTCTTGTTTGGTATTTTTTATTCTTTGGGCACTAACTTCCAGTCAATGGTTAAGACAGCCGAAGAAGGTGTTGGTGTCACAGTATTTTTCGACGAAGGGATTTCTCAATCTCGAATCGAAGAGATTGGTACAGAGATTTCTAAGAGACCAGAAGTTGCAAGTTATAATTTTGTTTCAGCAGAAGATGCTTGGGCAGAATATCAGGAGGAATACTTTGGAAATAATCCGGCTTTAGCAGCAGGTTTTGCTGAAGATAATCCACTTGCCAATTCAGCTAACTATGAAATATATCTTAGTGATGTTGCAATGCAGTCCACATTGGTATCATTTTTAGAGGGACTTGATGGTGTTAGACAGGTTAATAAATCTGAGGTAGCAGCCAAAACCCTCACTGATATAAATAAAGCAATTACTATTGTATCAATGGCTATCGTTATTATTCTTCTTGCGGTTTCTGTATTCTTGATTAGTAATACAGTTATGGTAGGTATATCAGTTCGTAGAGAAGAAATTGCTATTATGAAGCTTATTGGTGCTAAAGATGCATTTGTAAGACAACCTTTCGTTGTAGAGGGTGTATTCATTGGACTTATTGGTTCTGCGATTCCACTTGTTCTTTTGTATTTTATTTACGAAAAGGTAATAAGCTACGCAGCCGATGAGTTTAACTTCCTCAGCAACATGGTTACATTCATTCCAGTTGAAACAATCTTTAACACATTGGTTCCTATTTCATTAGTTCTTGGTATAGGAATCGGTTGGTTTGGTTCAAGAGTGACATTACATAAGCATTTGCGAGTTTAATTAATCTGTTTTTTATGAGTGCCTTAGCGTATGCTTGGGCACTCTGTCATTATGAGATGATATTAGAGAGGCATGAGATGAGTGATGAATTTCAATTAAATGGTGACGTAGAAGAATCAATACCAGAAGAGACAAAGCCTACAACAAAAAAGTGGCCTATAGTTTTAGGTGTAGTTGCTGGAGTATTCTTAGGTTGTGTATTAACAAATGTCGTTTCCTTAGCTGTTACACTTCTTAATAAACCAGCCGCTTTAAGCTCTTCAAAGCGTGCAATGTCTACGGTAAATAGCGTAGAACTAGGTGATGATGCAGATCTGCTTAAAGGCGATTCCAGCAGCAAGCTAGAATTGGTTACATATCTAATCAAACACTACTATTATAATGATGTTGATGATGAGACTTTGATTGACGGACTATACGCAGGATTAGTAGAAAGCTTAGATGATCCATATTCTACATATTACACTGCAGAAGAATACGAAAATGCTATGGAGACTTATGCCGGTGAATATGCAGGAATCGGTGCACTTCTTCAAAAGAATATGGAAACTGGAGAAGTAACTATCACAAAGGTTTATGAAAATACTCCAGCAGAAAAGGCAGGCCTAAAAGAGGGGGATAGCATCATATCTGCCAATGGCACACTTGCAATAGATGAAGACTTAGAGGCATTTGTTCAACATATCAGAGGTGGCAAAGGCACAGAAGTAGAGTTGGTAGTTAACAGAGATGGTGAAGAGCTAGCTGTCACATGTAAAAGAGATGACGTAGCTACTCCAACTGTTGAGCATCAAATGTTAAATGACAGCGTTGGATATATCGCTATTTCTCAGTTTACTGAGCATACATACAAGGATTTCGTTAAAGCATACGAAGATCTTGAAAAGCAAGGAATGAAATCTATTGTATATGATATGAGAAATAACGGCGGTGGCTTACTTAATGCCGTTGTGGACGTCCTTGATTATATTTTGCCAGAGGGCACAGTTGTTTATACAATGGATAAAGATGGCAATAAAGAAGATAAAGTATCAAAGGCTTCTTCTCATAAAGATATACCTATTGTAGTTTTAGTTAATGGAAATACAGCTTCTGCAGCTGAAATTTTTACTGGTGCCATTAGAGATTTTAAATATGGTACAATAATCGGAATAACCACATTTGGAAAAGGTGTTGTTCAGTCTACCATTCCACTTTCTGATGGTTCTGCTATAAAACTTACAACTCATCAGTACTACACTCCAAGCGGTGAGTGCATTCAGGGAACAGGAATAAATCCTGACATTGAGCTTGATTTTGAATTCCTTGGAAAAGAGGATGAAAAGTATAGTGTAGATTTGGATAATCAGATACAAAAAGCAATAGAGGAATTGGCTAAATAAGAAAAGAGGTGATTTCGTGATAGAGCTTGATCAGTTCAAACAGCGATTGATATCGCAAAAGAATTCTATGACGGAAGTGAGGGATTCACTTTGACGTCGCAGGTAAGAAAGCGCGTATAGAAGAATTGGAACGTGAGATGGAAGCTCCTGATTTTTGGACAGATGCACAGGTGTCATCTGCAAAGATGAAGGAACTAAAATCCATGAAAGATGATGTAGCAGTTATTGATAAGTTAGATGAACTGTACCAGGAAATCGAGGATTATATAGAACTTGGCAACGAGGAAGAGGATCAGGAGATAGTTGATACAGTTGGTCTTTTAATAGAAGAGTTTGAAGAGTCTCTTGAAAAGCTTAGAATGAAAACTTTGCTTTCGGGAGAGTATGATGCCAACAGTGCAATTATTACCTTACATTCAGGAGCTGGAGGTGTAGAAGCCTGTGATTGGGTTCAGATGCTTTACAGAATGTACTCAAGATGGGCTTCTGATGAAGGCTTTGCATTGGAGGAGCTTGATTTCTTGGAAGGTGATGAGGCTGGAATTAAATCTGTCACATTCCAGGTTAATGGTGAAAATGCTTATGGATATCTCAAATCAGAAAAGGGTATCCACAGACTGGTTAGAATTTCACCATTTAATGCGCAGGGCAAAAGACAGACCTCCTTTGCATCCTGTGACGTTATGCCTGACATCGAAGAGGATGTTGATGTTGAAATCAAGGATGAAGATATTCGTATAGATACATATCGCTCATCAGGAGCTGGTGGTCAGCATATTAATAAGACCAGTTCAGCCATTCGTATCACTCACTTCCCAACAGGCATAGTTGTTACTTGCCAAAATGAGCGTAGCCAACATCAAAATAAAGATAAAGCTATGCAAATGCTTAAGACAAAGCTTATGTTGTTAAAGCAGGAAGAAAATGCAGCAAAAGCAAGCGGCATTCGAGGCGAAGTTTCAGACATCGGATGGGGAAATCAAATTCGCTCTTATGTACTTCAGCCATACAAGATGGTCAAAGACTTACGTACAGGCGAAGAATCAGGCAACGCCGACGCCGTGCTAGATGGTAAGCTTACACCATTTATGAATGCATATCTTAAATGGCTATCACTTGGTTGCCCAGACCGTGGCGCCGTAGCCGACGATTAAAAACGCCTCTAGTTACACTTTCAAGCCTTGCTATTACTCCGCTCAACGTAGAATGTTTCGCTTGAGTAAAAGCAAGAGCTTGATAGTTACTAGAGGCTTCTCTATGCCGCTAAAATCACGGCCTTCGGAAAAAACAATTTAATACGATAAAGTACTTGATTTAGGTAGTCTTAAATGTTATTATCTTCTGAGTATGTACAAATGTTTTTGTACGAAAGACACTATGGAGGGATTATGGCAGAGAAGACTACCTTATTTGTATTGAATGAACGCGCTGTCCCAGAGGTTTTGCTTAAAGTTGTGGAGGCGAAAAAACTGCTTGAGACGAAGAAATGTGCATCTGTACAAGAGGCTACAGAAAGAGTTGGAATTAGTCGTAGTTCTTTTTATAAGTACAAAGACGATATTAAGCCTTTTCACGAAGATACTAAAGGAAAAACTATCAATTTAGTTATTCAACTGAACGATGAACCGGGAATTCTATCTAGAGTTCTTGATGAAATTGCTCATTTTCGTGTAAATGTACTTACTATTCACCAGAGTTTACCTGTTGGCGGTTTTGCTACATTGACATTATCTGTAGATGTTCTTGAGGAATCTGGAAACTTTTCAGATTTGGTAAACGCTATCGAGCAGGTGGAAGGTGTTCACTACGTAAAAATATTAGCAAGGGAGTGACAGAATGAAAGTAGCAATTATGGGATACGGAACAATTGGTTCCGGAGTAGCAAAGGTTCTTGACACAAACAAAGACATTATTTCTGAGAGATTAGGTGAAGCTATTGAGATTAAATACATTCTTGACCTAAGAGACTTCCCAGATGATCCTCATGCGGATTGTTTTGTTAAGGACTACATGGACATTGTAAAAGATGAAGAGATTAAGCTTGTAGTTGAGACCATGGGTGGCGTAGAGCCAGCTTTTACATTTGTTAAGGCTATGCTTGAGTCAGGCAAGTCTGTCACTACTTCGAATAAAGCTTTGGTAGCAGATAAGGGTGCAGAACTTATGAAGGTTGCCAAAGACCACGATGTTAATTTCGTATTTGAAGCAGCAGTAGGTGGCGGTATTCCAATCATCAGAACAATTACAGCTTGTTTAACAGGTGATGTGATTGAAGAAATCGCTGCAATCTGTAATGGAACAACTAATTATATGCTTACAAATATGGAGCAGTACGGAAGCGACTATGCTGAAATCTTGGCAGAGGCACAGGCTTTAGGATATGCGGAAAAAGATCCTACAGCTGATGTTGAAGGTTATGATAGCTGCCGAAAGATTGCAATCCTTACATCTTTAGTTACAGGAAAAAATGTTGATTTCAACGATATTCCAACAGAGGGTATTAGCAAGATTTCTGCTACAGACTTTAAATATGCAAAGTCACTTGGCAGAAGTATTAAGCTTATTGCTCGTAGCGTAAAGGTTGGTGATACATACGCATGTCGTGTAGCACCTTATATGGTAAAGCCAGATAATATGCTCTACCATGTTTCGGGAGTGATGAATGCAGTTTCTCTTAAAGGAAATATGCTTGGAGAGTCAATGTACTATGGCGCAGGCGCAGGTGCGCTTCCAACAGCATCTGCCGTTGTTGGCGATTTAGTATTCCTTGCAAGAAATGTATCAAAGCATGTAAGAATCGGATGGGCAAACGAGAAGATTGAGTTAGCATCACCAGAGGAAGAGAGATTTAGATATTTCGTTCGTACATCAGCTCTTCAATCAAATATTGAGAATGAGTTTGAAAATGCAGAGTATGCAAGCCTTGATTTGGATGATGAGGTAGGCTTCATCACTCCAGAGATGAGCGAATCAGAATTCAACGAGCGCATCGCAGCACTTGGCGGAATTATTTCCGTAATTCGTTTATATTAATCGTAACCGTTAATATTGAAGCTAGTTGATATAAGATATATGTGACCTCGGTTAAAAAAAAGCCGCTAAGCATCAAGCTCTTTGATTTCCGTAGCGAGACGTGCTGTCGAGCGAGGAAATACTAAGGCTTGTAGCTGTAACCGGCGTAGGGTTGAGAGAAAAGAGGACGCATAATTGTTAACCAGCGGGAGACAGACTTAGGAGAATATGTTATGTATGTTACTTGCTTAGATTTAGAGGGTGTTTTAGTTCCAGAGATCTGGATTGCATTTGCGGAGGCGACAGGTATTCCTGAGCTTAAGAAAACTACAAGAGATGAGCCGGATTATGATAAGCTCATGAATTATAGAATTGCTATATTAAAGGAGCATGGACTGGGCTTAAAAGAAATTCAGCAGACAATTGCAGGAATAGACCCACTTCCAGGAGCAAAGGAGTTTTTAGACAAGCTTAGAGCTTTTGGACAGGTTATTATTATCAGTGATACATTTTCACAGTTTGCAGGACCTTTAATGGAAAAGCTTGGTATGCCAACAATATTCTGTAATGAGTTAATTGTTGGAGATAATGGCGAAATCACAGGATATAAGATGCGTTGCGAAAAGAGTAAGCTTACAACAGTAAGAGCACTACAGTCATGCGGATTTGAAACTATTGCAAGTGGAGATAGCTTCAATGATTTAGCTATGATTGAGGCATCGAAGGCAGGATTCTTGTTTAGAACCACAGATTCAATCAAGAAAGAGTACTCGCAGTACCCAGCTTTCGAAGAATATGATGATTTATATAATGCAATTATAGCAGCACAGAAGTAAAATTTATGAGCACGTTTTGTAATTATCAAAACGTGCTTTTTTTATATCAATTTTTGTTATAAAACGACAATACTTGACAATGGTCGACTAAAAGAAAGCCCTAAAAATCATCATTTTTGTGGGAAGTAGTATAATGAAAATTGTCTAACAATGGCAAGATTGGGCAATTATGTACAGACAATGAATGAAATGTGAAAATAATATGTTGATATTTACCTATAAGTGATGTAAACTGAATTTACAAAAGTTAATAAACGCCCGTGAGAGATGAGAATGTGGCTGTGACAAGAGATGAGCTCTTGATTCGTTAGGCATGTTCTTTTTTTGTGCCTAAATGCTACTATTCACAGTTATAAATTATCTGATGATTATTCCACATCAATTTATTTATGAAGGAATAATTATTGATAATTTATAAACTGGAATCAGTGACTCCTCCTACATGAATAGTGTTAGGCACAAAGTGCCGGGAAAGAAATCCGAATGATTTCCATTATGAATGTAGGAGGGGTTGCTGTGAATAGTAACATTTATCAAGCAACAAAAAGGGGACCAAATAATGCATAGAGAGTTCATAGAGAAGCTGGAGGTAAATCCAGTAATTGCAGCCATAAAGGATGATAAGGGGCTGAGAAGTGCAATTGATACTGATTGCGAGATTATTTTCATATTATATGGAGATGTGTGTACCATTCCCGATATCGTACACCGAATCAAAGCAGTCGGTAAAATAGCAATGGTTCATTTAGATTTGATTACAGGTTTAAATAACACTAAAGAAATCTCAGTCGATTTCATTAAAAATAATACTGAGGCGGATGGTATTATTACCACTAAAGGAAATCTCATCGGGCGAGCAAAGGAGTTAGGTCTTTATACAGTGCTTAGATACTTTGTAATTGACAGCATGGCTCTTGTAAATATCGAAAAGCAAGATCGTCATGGGGTATCGCAGCCAGACGTCATTGAAATCTTACCAGGTATTGTTTTACCAAAGATTATCAAGAGAGTTAATGAAGTCAGCCGAGTGCCAGTTTTGGCTGGAGGGCTCATTACTGACAGAGATGACGTTATGAATGCACTTAATAATGGGGTGCTAGCTGTATCCACTACAAACGAAGAGGTATGGCAGCTTTAAGTGTATTCACCTACTCCTGTAACTAGCCAAAAGCCATATGGCAAAACAAAAAGGAGGAGTAATAATGGCAAAATACGTAATGGCGCTAGATGCCGGAACAACAAGTAACAGATGTATCCTTTTTAACGAAAAAGGTGAGATGTGCTCTGTTGCACAGAAGGAATTTACACAGTACTTCCCACAGCCAGGTTGGGTTGAGCATGATGCTAACGAAATTTGGCAGACACAGCTTTCTGTAGCTCGTGAAGCTATGAGAAAAGTTGGCGCTACATCAGATGATATCGCAGCTATTGGTATCACAAACCAGCGCGAGACAGTAATCGTTTGGGACAGAGCTACTGGACAGCCAATTCATCATGCAATCGTATGGCAGTGCCGTCGTACAGCAGATTTTGCTGAGCAGATGAAGGGCAAAATTCCTGGAATCGTAGAGAAGTTCCAGCAGAAGACAGGTCTTAAGTTCGATCCTTATTTCTCAGGTACAAAGATTCGTTGGATTCTTGATAACGTTGAAGGTGCTAGAGAGAAAGCTGAAAAAGGCGAGCTTGCATTCGGTACAGTAGATTCTTGGTTAATCTACAAGCTTACAAAGGGCAAAGTACATGTTACAGATTACTCTAATGCATCTAGAACATTGTTATTCAACATCAACACTCTAGAGTGGGATGATGAACTTTGCCAGATTCTTGAAGTTCCTAAGAGCATGCTTCCAGAGGCTAAGCCTTCAAGCTGCATTTATGGAGAGACAGACCCAGAATTCTTTGGCGGTCCAATCCGTATCGCTGGTGCTGCTGGTGATCAGCAGGCAGCTCTTTTCGGACAGACATGTTACAAAGAAGGCGAAGCAAAGAACACTTATGGTACAGGTTGCTTCATGCTTATGAACACAGGTGAGAAGCCAATCTTCTCTAAGAATGATCTTCTTACAACCATCGCTTGGGGATTAGATGGAAAGGTTACATATGCGCTTGAAGGTTCTGTATATGTTGCTGGT
>JAILAV010000073.1 GCA_024681435.1 Pseudobutyrivibrio sp.
CATGCAAGGACAAGAATCATGGATTTACTTTAGTTCTTTCTTATTCAGTGTTTGAAGACTGCGATATAATCACTCGTTCTGCAAAATTCATTAACACATCAAATGAGCCTGTAAAGCTTACAAGAATGCTTTCTATGCTGACGGATTTTGATTGTTGTGGTCTAAAAATCACATCATTCCATGGCGGTTGGACTAGAGAGATGAATAAGAGCGACATAGTACTTCCAGCAGGAAAGTATGTCAATTCATCATTTACAGGAACCAGCTCAAATAGATGCAATCCACTTTTTATGATTTCGGAAGCAAATTCCACAGAGACATCTGGTGATGTATGGGGATTCAATCTACTTTATTCTGGAAATCATTATTCGGCAACAGAGGTTTCATCATTTAAAAAGACAAGAGTAGTTTACGGAATTAATCCACAGAATTTCTCATGGGATTTACAGCCGTCAGAGACCTTTGAAGCGCCTGAGGCAGTTCTAACATATTCTTCAGAAGGCTTTAGACAGATGAGCTTGAATATGCATGACTTTGTTAGAGAGCATATTACAAGAGGTCCATGGAAGAAGAAGGAACGTCCAGTTTTAATTAACAGTTGGGAGGCTTCATATTTTGACTTTACTGAAAAGTCATTGCTTAAGCTTGCCAAAACAGCAAAGGATGCTGGCGTTGAACTTCTTGTTATGGATGACGGTTGGTTCGGCGATAGAAATGATGACCGAAGAGCGCTAGGAGATTGGGATATTGTTAATAAAAATAAGCTTCCTGATGGTCTAGAAGGTCTTTCGAAGAAGGTCAATGATTTAGGAATGATGTTTGGTCTTTGGGTAGAGCCTGAAATGGTAAACGTTGATAGTGAGCTTTATCGAAGACATCCTGATTGGGCGATTGATATTCCAAATATGGACCACTCAGAGGGTAGATTCCAAAGACTTTTGGATTTATGTAATCCAGCGGTTGTTGATTATATGATTGAGGCCATGAGTGAGGTGTTCTCAACACCTGGTCTTTCATATGTGAAATGGGATATGAATAGAAATTTCTCAGACTATTATTCTAAGTATCTTCCAGCTGACAAGCAGCAGGAGGTTGGCCATAGATATGTGCTGGGATTCTACAGATTGCTCAAAACTCTAACAGAGCGTTTCCCTGAAATTCTTATTGAGGGATGTGCCTCAGGTGGAAACAGATTTGATTTAGGCGTTTTATGTTATTACCCACAGATTTGGGCCAGCGATAATACAGATGCTGTAAGCCGTTTGGTGATTCAGGATGGCTATTCATATGGATACCCACAGTCTACCTATACAGCTCATGTGTCTGCATGTCCAAATCATCAGACTCTTAGAATGACTCCACTTCAGTCTAGATTTGCAGTAGCAAGCTTTGGTGTTTTAGGATATGAGTTGAATCTTAACGATATGAAGGCTGAAGATATTGCCTCTGTAAAAGAGCAGATAGAGCTTTATAAAAAGTATAGAAAGACGTTGCAGTTTGGCGAATTCTATCGTCATAGAGCGGATAATTTATATCAGTGGAATATTGTAGATAAGGATAAGAACACATCAGTGTCTATGATAATGCAAAAAGAAATTGTGGCAGGAGACCAGTATTTGAATCTTGAGATGACAGGTCTTGAGCCGGAGAATAAATATCGTTTCTTTGGGGATGATAAAGTAGAAGATTACGTGGCTTATGGGGACGCTCTTAACTCACATGGAGTTAAGATTGTCCAAAGCTTCGAGCATTATTTGCCAGATTTTGGCGCTCGTTTGTATTTCGCGGAGAAATTATAAAGTATGCTTGTCGATGTAGTTGCTTCGATATTTGCTGTAGACGATTTTCTGGGCGCGGTATAATCCAGAGTATCCAGAAACCCAATAACTAAAGGCAACTGCAAGTAAGAAATAAGGCATTGGCTCGTAGCCAAAAAGTTCGAAACAAATTAGCAAACTTGAAAGTGGACAGTTGGTAACGCCGCAGAATAAAGCACCCATTCCTACAGCTGCAAGTAGAGCAGGAGATACGCCAATAAGCTGTCCAAAGGCGGCACCAAGAGTTGCGCCAATAAATAAAGTAGGAACTATTTCACCACCTTTATATCCGCAGGATAATGTAAGGGTGGTGAAAACCATTTTAAGGAAAAATGTTCCAAGTCCAATAGTGGCACCGGTAAAGCAAGACATGATGATTGCAGATCCGGTGCTATTGTAATTTTGATTTCCAACAATAAGTGTCAATAGCAATACGCTTGTTCCACCGACTACAGCTTTAATGTATGGATTAAGAATTTTACCGCTTAAGAACTCTTCATATTTGTGGAGCATGGTACAAAAAACAATAGAAGCAAGCCCACAGATAATAGCGAAGACACAAATTATTATTGCGGTTTTAATATTGAAACTAGGAATAATATCAATAGGGTACATTTCTGCACCTAGGCCAAAGTAGGCAGCGATGTATCTGGCTACAAGCGATGATATTACGCAAGGAACCAAAGCCGCATAATGCATAATGCCTACAGAAATTACTTCCATTGAAAATATGGCTGCAGCCATAGGTGTACCAAAGAGAGCAGAAAAGGCTGCACTCATACCGCACATTATCATAGTCTTTTTATTTGTAGCATTAAGCTTTAATGCACGTCCAATACCATTTCCGATAGAACCACCCATTTGAAGTGCCGCTCCCTCACGTCCGGCAGAACCACCTACTAAATGAGTTAAGCAAGTTGCAAAGAAAATAAGTGGAGCCAATCTAAATGGCAATCTGTCATTGGATTGAATGGCAGCGATTACAGTGTTAGTTCCGCTGTCCTTTTCTTTTAAAATATGTTTGTAGACAAAAGTAATTACTACAGCGCCAATTGGCAAAAAATAAATGAGCCAAGGATGAGTACCTCTAAATCCTATTACAAATCTCATTGTAAGTCCGAAGGCTGTAGCAAAAAGTCCTACCACAACACCTACTATAATGCCCGCTACAGTCCAAAAAAGGACCGAAAGAGCACGCTGACTGTTGTGATCAATTTTGTGAATAATGTTTCCTTTTAAATCGTTGTTGTTCATAGTATTTTCCCTCATATATTCTTTAAAATATATGCTATCATATTGAAGATAAAATAATAAGAGGAAACAGTGATTATGAAAAATGCTTTTATCGTAAATATTGCCAGTAAAACAGGAAAATCCAAGGCGTTATGGGAAGAAATTGAAAATCATTTAAAAGCTAAAGGGATTCAGTATGAATCCTTTATTACTACAAAGGCTGGAGATGCCACTGAGTATGCAAATAAATTGACTTCAAAAGGAGAAGAAATTGATTTGTTTGTTGTGGGCGGAGACGGCACATTAAATGAGGCTTTGAATGGAATTGCTGACTTTGAGAAAACGTTTTACATCCCTGTACCATCTGGCTCAGCTAATGATTTTGTAAACGGTATTGGTATGACTGGTTCATCGATAGAAATAATAGATAGAGCGCTTAATAGTGCTAAGTATAAATTATTTGATATAGGAAAGATTTCTTATATGAAGGATGATATGAAAGATGAGAGGCTCTTTGGCGTCAGTGCAGGAATAGGAGTGGATGCCTATGTATGTCTTCAGGCTCTTAATAGCAAGCTGAAGAACTTTTTGAATAAGTTTGGTGCAGGCTCTGCTACATACGGCATTCTAACAGTAGGGGATATTTTTACAATGCCTTTTTCTGATGCGGTTGTAACCACATATTTTAATGGACAGAGGCGGGAGTACAATTTAAAAAGCACTATCTTTGCCGCAGCTATGAATTGCAAGGCAGAAGGAGGAGGAATACCAATGGCTCCTGATGCTACACCAGACTGCGGATATTTAACTGCTTTTATTGCTCACGATATTTCAAGACTCAAATGTTTTACAATGCTACCACTATTAGTTGCAGGTAAACACTTAGGGAAGAATGGTTTTGATTTATTAAAATTTAATAAACTCACAATTTCATTAAAGGATGAAATGTGTGTACATACAGATGGCGAACATGTGGGATTTCTCAATGAAATTGCATTTGAGTGCCTAGCAGGCCAATTGAAGGTTAAGGGATTCTAAGCAATACATTTAATTAAAATTGTATTAAATTTTACGCAAATTAAACATTGTTATTTAATTAACCGGTATGTATAATGGAAAACCGAGGAGAGAGAAATGAGTTTCTCGAGTTTTAGTATTTATAATTTCTAAGGAGGTTGGAATATGATTTTCCAAATTACTAATCTTTGGCAGATTCTCGGTTGGTGCCTTGTATTTGCTGGATTAATTATTATGAATGAAATCGGCCGTCGTACAAAGGTCGGTGGAATGATTATCTTCGTTATCATTCCTGCAATTCTTACAGTTTATTTTGTACTTATTCACTGTGGTCTTTTTGGTGGAACAAGCAATCCTACAATGGCTTACATGGACGGATGGTTCCATTACTTCAAGCTTTATGCAGCTGATATTGGATGCGTTGGTTTCATGATGATCAAGTATAAGTGGGGCATTGGTAAGCAGAAATGGTTTGTGTGGTGGCCATGGTTCATCGTTTCAGCTAACATCCTTATTGCAGTTGTTTCTGATTTAGAGTCTGCTCTTGCAGCATATGCTATCACAGGCGACCTTACAGGTGCTTGGTGGGCATCAAACGAAGGTGTATTCATCTACGGCGGATGGTGGAATGTTATTAATGCTATTGCTGGTTTAATTAACATCTTCTGTATGACAGGTTGTGTAAACCTTTACACATCAAATGATAAGAATAAGTCAGATATGCTTTGGCCAGATATGACAATTTGGTTCATTATTGCATACGATGTTTGGAATTTTGAGTACACATATCTCAACCTTCCTACACATACATGGTATTGCGGTTTTGCACTTCTTCTTGCTCCTACATTTGCAAACGCTCTTTGGAACAAGGGTGCATGGATTCAGAATCGTGCTAACACACTTGCAATTTGGTGCATGTGGGCACAGATAGTACCTCTTTTCCAGTTAAAGGGAACATTTGCAGCTGTTCTTCCTACAGTATACGGCGGAGCAACAGAGGCAGGCGTTACTACAATGGATCTTTATGAGAAAGCTATCGCAATCTACAATGCAGGTCAGGGTAAATCTACATTAGCTAATGAGACAATTGCAGCTATGGGTATCACAGCTGACCCTAGAATGCAGGGATTTGTTGCTATGGCAGCACTTCTTGTAAACATTCTTTGCATTTCTGTTATTATCAGAAATTCAATTAAGTTAGGTAAGAATCCTTATTCAAACGATGTATTCGTTGGAACAAGAGATTACGAAGAGGCACTTACTCGTGCAGCTAAATAATTAAAGGTTTTAATGGCATCCACTTCGGTGGGTGCCTTTTATTATGTCTATATTTAGTATATTTATATTTTATTTTCCTCAAAATATAGTTATAATGAGAGTGATTATATTGGGAAGAAGGGCTTACTATGTATAAAGTTTATTATGTCATGCACAGCTGCTTCATTGTGGAGCTTGATGATAGATATTTACTTTTTGATTACTTTAATAAAGATGTGATAGCAGACACTATCAATTATAGAGGTAGCCTTCCAGAGTTTTCACAGGATAAGGCGCTTTATGTATTTGCAAGCCATAGCCACAAGGATCATTGGTGGGTTCAGAATCTTAAGCTTGCAGATGCCCATAATAATACTAAATTCATTCTTTCAAAGGATATTCGCCTTGGAAGAAATTTTCTGGTTAGAAATGGAATTGATCTTTCAATAAAAGAGCACATCCAGTTTGTAAAGCCACTATCTAAATATCAGGTAGATGATATGGAAATTATCACGCTTCGTTCTACTGATGCAGGAGTTGCCTTTGTGGTAGAAGTTGGCAATAAGCGTATTTACCATGCAGGTGATTTGAGCTGGTGGAATGTGGAAGGTCGAGGTGAGCTTTACGGTGAGGTCTATGGAAAGGAATATAGACGAGCACTGCGCCAGCTTTTAAATAAGCATATTGATGTGGCTTTTGTAGTTTTGGACCCAAGAATGGGAGAAGATGGATATTATCTTGGTTTGGACTATTTTATAAAGAATTTTGAATGTGACTACATTTTCCCAATGCATATGTGGGGAGATTATCAGTGGATTGAGAGATTTAAAAAGCGTCCAGACATCGCTATGATTAAGGATCGTGTCATTGATATTGACAGGGAAAATATGATTTTTGAAATAGAGGAATAAGATGGTTTTTAGTAAATGCCTTACAGCAGAAGATTTTAACCCTGAGGTCATTATGAATTCAGGTCAGGTCTTTAGAATGAAGAAAGAGACAAAGGGTGCCGATGGAATTCCTGACACTTATTGTGCATGCTCGGGAGATAATGATGTATATTTTTATCTCAATAAGGATGCTGATACATGGGAATTTGTCTGTGAGGAAAATCAGTGGAAGTTCTGGCAGAATTATTTTGATTTTGAAACAGATTATGTTGCATATAATAATATAATTCGCAAAAGCGATGATGGATTTTTGAAAGATGCCTTAAAGGATTCCTTTGGAATGCGAATTCTTAGACAGGATTTGTGGGAAGTATTTATTTCCTATGTGATTTCTCAGAATAATAATATTCCAAAGATTAAAAAGTCCATTCAGACTCTCTGCGACAGATATTCTGATGGAATACATTTTCCAAAGCCAGAGGTACTTGCTTGCATCCCAGAACAGGAGCTTATGGATGGGACAGCCTTAGGCTACAGAGCTGACTACATCATTGGTATTTCTAAAAGGATTTTGGAAGGTAGCCTTGATATAGAAAAAATCAGTAAGCTACCTTATGAAGAAGCATATAATGAGCTATTAAAAATTAAGGGTGTCGGTCCAAAAGTTGCCAACTGCATTATGCTTTATGGATTTCATTTTATGGAGAGCTATCCAATTGATACCTGGATGAAGAAAATCATTTCAGAGGATTATAGCTCATACTCAAAGGATTCATATTTGAAATATATTAGCGAAACATATCCGGGATTTCAGGGATATGTTCAGCAATTACAGTTCTATCACAAGAGAAAGAAATAATGTTGTGAGGATGAATAATGTTTAAATATCACATTTTAGCACTATTGCTAGGTACAATTTTAGATTATGTCTTCGGCCATATATACAGCATCTATAATCCCTTTGATTCAATCAGGAAGTGGATTGCTTTTTTGGACAGGGCTCTTCTTGGAGATGAGATAATTCTTCTAGAGCCTTCAAAGCAACGCAGCCTCGGTCTTTGGTTTGTGTTCCTTACATTGGTTCCGGTTTTTGCAGTCACCACTTTTTTTACAATGCTTTGCTTTGAAATATCACCTGTTGTTGGAGTGATTTTTGAGGCATTTGCCACATATCTATGTATTGATGGAAATCGATTATTTTATGGCGCAAGAGATGTTATGAATTCTTACTACGGTCATGGTTTGCATGATATGAAAAGCTCGGCTGTACAATTTTCAAGCACTGATGAAGTGGGAGAGGATGAGGCAACTATTGCCCAATCAACCATAACTCATCTTGCAAACGAAGCGTCAGATTCTGTGATTTCACCAATATTTATAATGTTCCTATTTGGACCAGTGGGTGGATTTGTCTATAGGACCATTGATTTAATGGATAGACAGGTTGGTCATCTTGATAGAAGATATACCCACTTTGGATTTTTTACAGCAAAGTTAAATACAATCATCGACTATATTCCTGGAAGATTTTCTGGTCTTCTTACTGTGTTTGCAGCCAGATTTTCTTTTGGAGAATTCAATGGCAAAAATGCAAGATTTATCCACTTTAGAGATAAGAACAAGGCTTTATCTGCATTTGCCGGAGCTTTAGGTATTTCGCTAAAGGATGGTCAGATAGGAGATGCGGACAAAATCCCAGAAGCTAAAGATATCAGACCAGCCACAAAGCTTATGAGAAATGATTTCTTGATTTGCCAAGTGATTTTGGTTATTTTCTTGTTATTTTTCTGAAATACTGGTGGAATTTGAAAATACTTTGGATTATAATTTTGTTAGGTATGTACCGATGTTTAATTGGCTATAAATTTTGTAATATAGGAGGAATTGCTATGTCTGCATTTTTATCTAGTTTTGCAAGTTATCTAATTAAAATGATCATACTCGTTGCTTTGGGTATATGCGGCGGCTTTATTGGAATTAAGCTCCGCCAGTCTAGCGACAGGAAGAAGGGTATTGTAGATACTACAGAGCCTTCTGACCAGGAATAATTTTTGGAGGACTTTTGTTTTGAATACTGGTGTTAATGATTTACGACGCGCCTACTTGGAGTTCTTTGAGAGCAAGGATCATCTTTGCCTCAACAGTTTTTCTCTTGTACCTCAGAATGACAACTCATTGTTGCTCATCAATGCAGGTATGGCACCACTTAAGCCATATTTTACAGGTCAGGAGATTCCACCAAGAAAGCGCGTTACTACATGTCAAAAATGTGTTAGAACAGGTGATATCGATAATGTAGGTAAGACAGCACGTCACCTTACATTCTTCGAGATGCTTGGAAACTTCTCTTTCGGAGATTACTTTAAGCATGAAGCCATTGCGTGGTCTTGGGAGTTCCTTACAAAGGTTCTCGAGCTAGATCCAAATCGTCTCTATCCATCTATCTATGGTGAGGATGAAGAGGCATTCGAAATCTGGACTAAGGAAGTTGGTGTTGCTCCTGAGCGCATCACACGTTTCTATCGTGATCCAGAGACAGGCGAGTGTGATAATTTCTGGGAGCATGGTGCTGGTCCTTGCGGTCCTTGCTCTGAGATTTATTATGACCGTGGTGAGAAATACGGTTGTGGTAAGCCAGATTGTAAGGTTGGTTGCGATTGCGACCGCTTTATGGAGGTTTGGAACAACGTATTCACACAGTTCAATGGCGATGGCCATGGCGGTTATGAAGAGCTTGCTCAGAAGAATATTGATACAGGTATGGGTCTTGAGCGTCTTGCTGTTGTTATGCAGGATGTAGATTCAGTATTTGATATCGATACAATGAAGGCTATTCGTGATAAGATTTGCGAAATGTCTGGAAAGAAGTATCAGGTTGATGCACTTGATGATGTTTCTATCCGTCTTATCACTGACCATATTCGTTCATCTACATTCCTTGTATCTGATGGTGTTACACCTTCAAACGAGGGTAGAGGATATGTTCTTCGTCGTCTTATTCGTCGTGCTGCTAAGCATGGTCGTGCGCTTGGAATCAAGGGCACATTCATGGCTAAGCTTTCTGAGACAGTTATTAACGAATGTAAGGACGGATATCCAGAGCTTTGGGATAAGAGAGAATTTATCTTCAAGACTCTCACAGCTGAGGAAGAGCAGTTTAATAAGACAATCGATAAGGGTCTTGAAATCCTTGCAGATATGGAAGCTAAGCTCTTGGCTTCCGGCTCAAAGGAGCTTTCAGGCGAGGATACATTCAAGCTTTACGATACTTTCGGATTCCCTGTAGATCTTACAGCAGAAATCCTTGAGGAAAAAGGCTTCACATACGATGCTGCAGGCTTCGAGACATGCATGGAAAAGCAGCGTCAGACAGCTCGTGCTGCTCGTAAAGAGACAAACTACATGGGTGCTGATGCGTCTGTTTATGATGATATTGATCTTTCTGTTACATCTGAGTTTGTTGGCTATGACAAGACTACATCAGAGTCTACAGTTACAGTTCTTACTACAGAGACAGAGATTGTTGATACCCTTGCAGAGGGCATGATTGGTACAATTATCGTTCCTGAGACTCCATTCTACGCTACAATGGGTGGCCAGATTGGTGATACAGGTGTTATTTCTACTGCTAATGGAGAGTTTGAGGTTAAGGATACAATCAAGCTTAAGGGCGGTAAAATCGGTCACGTTGGTGAGATGAAGTCTGGCATGATTAAGGTTGGCGAGAAGGTTACACTTACAGTTGATGCTGCAAGACGTAGCCGTATCTGCAAGAATCACTCAGCTACTCACCTCCTTCAGAAAGCACTTCGTGAGGTACTTGGTACACACGTTGAGCAGAAGGGTTCATATCAGGATGCTGACAGAACTCGTTTCGATTTCTCTCATTTTGAGGCTATGACGTCAGAGGAAATCGCAAAGGTTGAAAAGCTTGTAAATGACAAGATTGCCGAGGGACTTGCTGTTGAGACAGCTATTATGTCAATTGACGAGGCAAAGAAGAGCGGTGCTATGGCTCTCTTCGGTGAGAAATATGGCGACACAGTTCGCGTAGTAAAGATGGGAGATTTCTCTACAGAGCTTTGCGGTGGTACACA
>JAILAV010000098.1 GCA_024681435.1 Pseudobutyrivibrio sp.
CAGGGAACAGGTCTAGGACTTAATATATCATCTCGATTTGCAGAGCTTATGGGAGGCAAACTATGGTGTGAAAGTGTTTATGGCGAAGGCTCAGAGTTCATACTTGTAGTTGATCAAAAGATTATAGATGATAAGCCGATTGGAGAATTTAAAGAGGATGTGGAAGAAAATGTAGGACCATATATTCCACAATTCATCGCTCCAGATGCAGAAGTTTTAGTTGTTGACGACAATCCGATGAACCTAAACGTAATCAAGGGTCTTTTGAAGGCTACTAGGATGTTTGTAACTACAGCAGATAGTGGCGAGGAATGTCTAGAGAAAATTAAGCTTAGTAAGTTCCATGTGGTACTGCTTGACCATATGATGCCTGGAATGGATGGTATCGAGACACTGGCTAGAATTAGAGAGACTCAGCCTGATTTGCCAGTTTATGCGCTGACTGCTAATTCTACAGCAGGAGAAGAATTCTATAAATCAAAGGGCTTTAATGGATATCTGTCAAAGCCAATTGATAGTTTGACATTGGAGAAAACTATCCTTAAACATCTTCCGGAAAATATTGTAATGAAACCAGAGGCAGAGGATGCTGTAGAGGATTTGCAGGAAATTCCTGAAAATCTCAAGTGGGTTTACAATATTGATGGAGTATCAGTTGATGATGGCATAAAGGCCTCTGGCGGTATTAGCTCATACATATTCTCACTGAATTTGTTTAAGGATACTATAGACGACAATTCAAACGTAATCGAAACCGCATATACGAATGATGATATTAAGTTATATACAGTAAAAGTTCACGCTTTAAAGACATCCTTTAGGATGATAGGAGCTACTGAATTATCCGCATTTGCGGAGAAGTTAGAGGATGCCGGAAATCATAATGATACTGATTTTATAAACCAAAACACATCGAAGCTTCTTAATGAGTACAGGGCTTTTAAAGAGAAGCTGGCAAATCTTACTGTTGAGGAATCTGATGATGGTAAGGAGCCTATAGGTGAGGATGAATTAAAGGATGCATATAATGCATTAAGGGAAGTAATTCCACAGATGGATTATGATGCAGTGGAAATGATTATGGATCAGTTGAAAGAATTTAAACTTCCAGACCAAGATAAGGCAATATTTGGTAAAATGGAGAAAATGCTAAAAACTTTCGACTGGGATGGTATGGAAAAATTGATTGAAGACAAATAGCAAAAGGAGAAGCGACATGCAGGACAAAGTATTGGTTATAGGGGAAAAGGAATCATTTCTTATCAGAGTATTACTGGGGAAAGTAAAGTCATCAGATATTGACTGTGAGTTTGTTACTTGCAAAGTCAATGATATTAGTGAACATTGGGAAAAAACAGCCCTTGTGACTTTGTATATGGATGACGGATATCTTCCAGATGATGAGGTGTTGCATTTCCTTACAGATAAACTAAATGAAGAGGGGGTACCAATCATCATTATCGGTGAGAAAACTGATGTGGAAGTCATCAGTGACAAAATCCCTAATGGATTGATTTACAAGTCTATGATAAGACCAATCAATAATGAGGATTTTCTTGCAGCAGTTAAGGAGCACATTAAAAAGCTTGAAATGGGAGAGCTAAAAAAGAGCATACTTATTGTTGATGATGATTCTAGTTATCTTGGTATCGTAAGAGAATGGTTGAAGGATACCTACAAGGTGTTTATGGCTAATTCTGGTCTCCAGGCAATTAAATGGCTGGGTAAAAATAAGGCAGATTTGATTCTCCTTGATTATGAGATGCCTGTAACCACAGGGCCGCAGGTTTTGGAGATGCTTCGAAGTGAGAAAGAGACAAAAAATATCCCTGTAATGTTTTTGACAGGAAAGGATGATAAAGAAAGCGTAATGGCTGTTCTTGAATTAAAGCCTGAAGGATATTTTCTAAAGAGTATCGAAAGAAAAGAGCTTATTGAAAAGCTGGAAAATTATTTTATGATGCATAGATAGTTTTGGTTCGGAGGTAGCGGTAGGATATGGTCGAATATTTAGCTGCACATCAACTTAATATAATGCTTTCACTTAGTAGTGTCTGCTTTACCATAGCTGTTTTTGTATTGATAGCAAGGGCGTTGCCTTACAAAAGAAGGATCTCCCTTTTACTTTTAGAGCTTAGCTCTATGTTCTTATTGTATTTTGATAGACTGGCCTATATGTATTCTGGCAATTTGACTGAGGCTGGTTATATTGGTGTTAGAGTTACAAATTTCTTCGTATTTGCGTTAACTAATGCGGTTGTACTTTCTTTGAATCTTTACTTAAGTGATGTTCTATTGGTTGAGGGTGGATTGACGGAGCTGCCAAAGCGATTAAAGGCATGTACAATTCTGTCTTTAATTGGAATTGGTATGGTCATCGTGTCTCAATTTACAAATCTCTATTACTATTTTGATGTTTTTAATGTCTATCATAGAGGCCCAGGATTTATACTGTGCTATTTGTTCCCTGTTGTTACGCCTTTAATCCAATTGACTGTTATTCTTCGATATAGAGACAGGATTGCAAAGGGCATATATATTTCTATAGTTTTGTTTATTGTGGCGCCGATTATTGCTTCAATATTCCAGATTTTTATATACGGTCTATCCCTTACAAATATGACAATTGTAGGTATGGCTGTTCTTGTGTATATTTTTGCGCTTTTTGATATTAATGATAAACTGGAGCGAGCAAATAAGCGTGAAATTGAATTTTTTAAAGAAGAGCGAAAGAGTATGCAACGTCTATTTAATCAGACATCTACAGCTTTTGTAGATGCCATTGATTCAAAGGATGTTTATTCGATAGGCCATTCTGCTAGAGTTGCAAAATATGCAAGATTGATTGCCGAAGCCTGTGGCAAAAGTGAAAGAGAATGTGATGAGATTTACTATACAGGCTTGCTACATGATGTTGGTAAAATTGGAATTCCGGATTCAATAATTGCAAAGGGAGAGGAGCTTTCACCAGAGGAGCAAGTTATCCTTAAAAATAAGAGTATAATTGGTAGCAATATTCTATCAAATATTGAGGAGTATCCATATCTTAGAGATGGTGCTCATTATGTTCATGAGCGCTGGGATGGCAAGGGCTATCCAGAAGGGTTGAAAGGGGTAGAAATTCCTGAGCATGCAAGGATTGTGGCTGTGGCAAATTATTATGACATGCTTACAACAAAAAAGAGTGATAGAGACCCATATCCTCAGTTTATTGTTAGAGAGGAAATGATTAAGGGTGCCAGTACACGATTTGATCCACGTTTTGCAAATATAATGGTTGGAATTATTGATGCAGACCCAGAGTATAAATTAAGGGATAATCTTGGGGGAGATGATTTTGATTTCAATCCTGAGACCCATATTGAATGTGAGGAATATAGAAAGAAAGTTACCAAGGGTATTTTATTCGAAGAAACGGTGACGAATATCAGTTTTGATTGGGAGAAGCAAAATGATTCCCCTACAGGATATTCAAATCCAGCCCTTGTGCTTTTTGATTCCTATGACAATCGTATTCATGTAGATAAAAAGAATATAGAAGCCTTTGGTTATACGGAGTATGGAGAGCTATGGTTTAATGGTCATTACAATGTGGCTAATGCCAGAAATATGGATGTGAAAGTTGAGGAATTGGAGAATGCCATAGAGGCTAATCATTATGAAATAACCATATTTAGATTTGACGATCATTTGAAGCTTATTACTAAAGGACAAGGGAAAAAGATAGTGGCTGTGGTGGCTCTTCCTAATAGCTCTAAGTACGCATACGTTGGTCTTACAGGTGAGTACGGTAATATTAATAATATCACTATCGAAAATACGGAACAGCAGGTTAAAGAAAGTGATATTGAAAGAATTGCTGATGTGATTTCATATATAAACAGAATGGAGTCGGATATACCTAATGTTCAGATTAATCGTAATCGTTCATCATATTCAGAAGCGTTGGTTGTTAATGATGGCATGAATGTTGTATTTCACACAATGAGTTTACCATCTGCAAATCTGGTTTGGCATTGCCCATATGCTGTTTTGTTTTCATCAGATGATGGAAATGTAGATGGGCAAAACTACAGAGAGTATGCTTTGTTGAAGCTAAACGGTGAAAATGAATGTGAAACCGTATATGCGGAAAATACCATGGTTAAAAAAGTTACAGATGAATTTGTAGATTGGGATACATGGAAAGAGAAAAACAAAATAGGATTGGAATGCCGTATTTCTTTCAAGAAAAAGAATAATCAGGTGGAAATGGCAGTGGAAGATGCAGGTATTTTAATTCGCAACACCACAAAATTTAAAGACAAACCAGAAAAGGTGTATTTTACTCTTACAGGAGACCAATGTGCAATTACGGATATCCGTATCTACAAATAATCGAAAAAAAACAAAAGAATACTTTACTAAATTGGCAATAAGTGAGAAAATGTTATCAATAATGCCGCAGTGCGGTGTTTGTTAAATATGTCCGTATGTAAGTAGCAATTACATAAATGGTCATTAATCGAACGAAGAAAGGAGTTCTACAATGATTTACACAAAAGAAGTAGAAAACATGTGTCCTGTAGCAAAGGGCGCAAAGCATGAACCAGCTCCTATCCCTGAAGAGGGAAAATGGGTACACGCTAAGCAGATTTCTGATATTAGCGGTT
>JAILAV010000134.1 GCA_024681435.1 Pseudobutyrivibrio sp.
CTATGATGTAAAAGAATACGATTCAATGTCCAAAGTTTTAGTGGAGTTTTACGCAAAAAGAAACGCCTACACTAATATAAGACAGAAATCTTCAGATTTAAGAAAAATCATTTCAAATCATATTGAACGTGCATCAAAAAAGCTTGATTTACAGTGTAATCAAAAAAAGGATACTGACAAAAGAGAAAAATACAAGCTATACGGTGAAATGCTTCACACCTACGGCTACGAAGCGAAGCCTAACGATAAATCAATTACTGTAGTAAACTATTACAACAATAAAGAGCTAACAATTCCACTTAATCCGGATTTGACTGCTTCAGAAAACGCTAAGAAATATTTTGATAAATATGCAAAGTTAAAAAGAACAGCAGAAGCTCTTGATACTTACATAGAGCAATCAAAGCAAGAGCTAGAGTTGTTAAAGTCAATCGAGACTGCTTTAAATATTGCAGAAAGTGAAACTGATCTTGCTGATATAAGACGTGAGCTATCAGACCATGGTTTCATCAAAAAACACACAAGTTCGAAAAAAGAAAAATCAAAGAAGAGCAAGCCTCTACACTTTATTGACGATAACGGTTTCGACATTTACGTAGGGAAAAACAATTATCAAAATGATGAATTGACATTTAAATTTGCTACAGGAAATGACTGGTGGTTCCACACCAAAAAAATACATGGCAGTCACGTAATCGTTAAAACTAATGGAAAAGAATTGCCTGACAGCACTTATGAATATGCAGCTGAACTAGCAGCTTACTATTCTTCCGGAAGAGATACAGAAAAAGTTGAAATCGATTACCTCCAAAAGAAGAACGTAAAAAAGCCCGCTAGCGCTGTAGCAGGCTTTGTCGTTTATTATACAAATTATTCAATGGTTGTTTCCCCAACCTTAAAGCACGTAAAACTGATTAGTGAGGAATAAATTCAAGGTGGATCTTAATTTAGGATGATTTTCTAAATAAGGATCCGCCTTTATTATTTCATCAACATCTTTAGCTGCCATTTCAAGTTCATCGGCATCCTGATAAATATCTGCAACCCTAAAGCTAAACTCTCCACTTTGTCTCACTCCAAACATATCTCCTGGCCCGCGAAGCTTCAAATCTTCTCTTGCAATCAAAAACCCATCATTAGACTTAAGCATAATATTAAGTCTATCTGACTGTTTGTCATTAGCATTTCCATTCATTAAAATACAATAACTTTGAGCATCGCCTCTACCAACTCTACCTCTAAGCTGATGTAATGCTGCAAGACCAAATCTATCTGCATTTTCAATCATCATAACTGTAGCATTAGGAACATTAACACCAACTTCAACAACTGTAGTGGAAACTAATATATCAATTTCATGATTCGCAAACTGTTCCATTATCTGATTCTTCTCTGCTGGTTTCATTTTACCGTGAAGAATACCAATAGAATATTGCTCTTTAAAATATTCTTTTAATTTCTTACCATAATCAGTAACATTTTGAGCTTCAGTAGTCTCAGATGCTTCAACTAAAGGGCATATAATATAAACCTGATGATTCTTTGCTATCTCATCTGAAACGAATTTATAAGCCGTGGCACGCATACTCTCCTTAATGACACAGGTCTTGATAGGCAATCTATTAGCAGGTAATTCTTTAATAGCAGATACATGCATATTGCCATATAATATCATAGCCAGAGTACGAGGTATAGGCGTTGCTGACATAACAATAATATGTGGGTTATTTCCCTTATTTGAAAGCTTATCTCTTTGCTGAACCCCGAATCTATGTTGCTCATCAGTAATAACAAGAGCTAAATCTCCAAATTCTCTTCCCTCAGATATCAAAGCATGAGTTCCAATAATCATACAATTTGGATTCTCGTCAACAAGCTTTTGCATAGCTTTCTTTTCTGAAACCTTCATTGATCCTGTAAATAAAGCTACAGGAATATCCAGTCCACTTTCTTTAACCCAATTTGTAAAGCTTAAATAATGCTGCTTTGCCAAAACTTCTGTAGGAGCCATAATAGCACTCTGATATCCAGAAAGCGCCACATCAAGCATGGCTAAAAACGCGATAATTGTTTTACCACTTCCTACGTCACCTTGAATCAATCTTTGTGATATATAATCTCCCATTAAATCACTTCTAATATCAGACAAAACTGATAGCTGATCATTAGTTAAAGAAAAAGGTAGAGAAGCCATAAAATCCTCAGTTTCATTATGATGACTTATACAAAAATCATTAGGAAGTGAGGCAACATTGTTTTCCTGAAGTCTTGAATTAAGAATAAAGAAAAACATTTCCTCATATGCTATCCTCTTCCTTGCCTTTAACAGTTCATCATAACTTTCAGGAAAATGATATGTATATACAGCCTTACTATATGGAATAAAAGAATTTCTAGATTCAATCTCATCTGGCAGTCTACCATCGGATAATTTACAACCTTCAAAAGCTGTTTTAACAGCTTTCGTAACAAGATTGTTACTTAATCCCTTGGTTAAATGGTAAATTGGCAATAACTGCTTTTTTACTTCTTCATATTTTTCTTTAGTAAATACAACCGGCTGAGAAATCTTATAATGACCACCGTCATACATAAGCCTGCCATAGAAAATATAATTCTTACCTGGCTCAAAAGTATTTTTTATGTAATTAGAATTAAACCAAACTAAATCAACTGAAATATCTTCCACATAAACAGTAGCTGATAAAATATCCATTCTGTTACGAGATTTAAATACTCTAGGACTGCTTTTCAATCTGCCTTCAATGCTAATCAAAGAGCCCACAGCATCATTATTAGGCTTTGTAGTCTCTGGATAAATTAAATAGGTGCGCGGAAAAAAAAGGAGTATATCCTCTATGGTATATACTCCTAACTTATTCAATAATTTAGTTGTTTTCTCTCCCACACCCTTTATAGTGTCTACTGGCGATAACAACTCCATAAATTACTCCACTGAAACGATGTAAGCGTAAACAGCCTGACCGCCTTCTGAAATCTCAACCTCAAGATCTGGATACTTCTCCTGAATTTCAGCTCCAAGAGCTTCAGCCTTTTCCTGATCACTGCCTTCGCCCCAGTAAATTGAAACTACCGAAGATTCCTCAGAAACCATCTCGTCAACCATTTCCTTAAATGCAACAGAAATATCAGCATTTACAGAAAGAAGTCCTGAGTCTCCCATTCCCATCCAGTCATCTTTTCTGATATCTTTATCATCGATAACTGTATCACGAACAGCATATGTAACCTGACCAGTCTTAACATTTGAAATTTCTTCTGTCATAGCTGCTTCATTTTCCTCAACACTTGCATCAGCAGCAAATGAAATTAATGCTGTGATACCCTGAGGGATGGTCTTTGTAGGGATAACAATAAGCTTCTTATCCTCACAAATTGCAGCCGCCTGATTAGCAGCAAGAATAATATTTTTATTATTTGGTAATACAAAGATAGTCTTAGCATTAACATGTGCTACAGCGCTAAGAATATCATCTGTGCTAGGGTTCATTGTCTGACCACCTGGAATCATATAGTCACATCCAAGTTCTGTAAATATAGATGTAAGACCTTCACCTGTGGCGATAGAAACAAAGCCCATTTCCTTAGCAGGCTCTGTGAACTTCGGAGCCTCTTCCTTAGAATCTTGCTTTTCGCTTGTATAGATAACCTCATCTGAAGTTGTCTCTGTAATTGTCAAATCAGAAACCTTACCTGCAGCAAGCTTCTCAAGCTTAGCCTTAAGCTCCTTAATCTGATAAGAAGCAAGTGGTTTTTCTGATTCAATAACAAATTCAACTGAATATTTAGAAATAGCAGGCTGAGCCTTTGGTGCTTCGGCAGCCTCTGCAGCATAATCAACCTCTTTACCAATAAGAGCGTCATAACCGCCCTTAAGAACAGTAACAAGACCCTGTCCGCCTGAATCAACAACACCGGCCTGTTTTAATACTGGAAGCATATCAGGAGTCTTTGCAAGAACAGCTTCAGCTTCAGCAATAACAGCCTCTGCAAATTCAACTACATCATTAGTCTTGCTGGCCATTTCCTGAGCCTTATCAGCAGCTCCTCTAGCAACTGTAAGAATTGTACCTTCCTTAGGCTGCATAACTGCTTTATATGCTGTCTGAACAGCTTTTTCAAAAGCCTCACTTAAAAGCTGAACATCAACTTCATCGTGACTAGAAATAACCTTAGTAAAACCTCTGAACAACTGAGATAAGATAACACCTGAATTTCCTCTAGCTCCTCTAAGAGAACCTGAAGAAATGGCCTTAGAAAGTGTTTTCATATCTGGATTATCTAGATCTGCTACAGCATTTGCAGCAGACATAATTGTCATTGTCATATTTGTTCCTGTATCACCATCTGGTACAGGGAAAACATTCAGTTCGTTAATCCATTCTTTTTTGGATTCAAGATTCTTTGCGCCTGAAAGGAACATCTTTGATAACAAAGACGCATCGATTGTTTGGATCTCCAATTAAAATTCCTCCTTAATCAATAACTCTAACGCCTTCAACATAGATATTGATTGTATCAACTGTTAAACCTGTAAAAGACGAAACCTTATACTTTACTGTTTCCATAAGATTCTCTGCAACAGCAGCAATGCTTACACCATACGAAACAATAACGTGAAAGTCAAGAGAAATTGTGTTGTCTTCTGCTATATTTACACTAATTCCATGATTTAAATAATCTTTTTTAAGAAGCTTGACCAAGCCATCCTTCATATTGACAGCGGCCATACCAACAATGCCAAAGCATTCAACAGCAACTGAACCTGCGTATGTTGCGATTACATCTGTGTCTATAACTATTTTACCAAGCTCTGTTTCCATTTGACCTTGCATAATGTACCTCCAAATTCGCATATTTAGTCATATTATGCATCTCATTATATACTAAAGCAAAAATAAAAGCCACCCTTTCGAGTGACTTTCAATATCGTGTCATGTAAGATTAAGCACGCTCAACCTTGCCAGAACGTAAACAAGAAGTACATACATATAACTTCTTAGGTGTTCCATTCACA
>JAILAV010000135.1 GCA_024681435.1 Pseudobutyrivibrio sp.
CAACCTTATCATCTTTATTTACAGGTATCTCAGAGTCCATATACGATTTAATTCTTACAGGTTCAGCATCTGCCACAAATGCTTTAGCTTCTTCCCCAGTGTAATCATAAATTACTGAATCATTAGGAACATCCATATAAGCAAATACTTTATACCTGTATTCAGCATCAGGTGTTATTATTTGAAAATATTGATGATCATTATAGTATTCCTTACTCTCTCTATAATCTCTAAGCTTTCCAAACATGGATTTATCTTTCATATTGTGCCCATAAATTATAGAATTTGAGTCATTAAAATCCTCTGCAGACCTGTAATCAAGGAAAATTGCTCCTGTATTAGCTTCCTCTCCTGTATATCCGATATTTAGATATTTTTCATTGTCTGAGCCCTGCATTATTGGATATGAAATGGATGTATTCTCAATAAATAACCACCCTACAGTCTCAGGATATTCATCTTTAAGACTCGTTAAATCAACATCGCATGGCTCCCAATCAGTATCAGATTCTGAAGAATTAAACTTATCAGCAGTTCTGTCTTCTGCTTCCTCATCATTGGCTTTAGTAATATTGCTATTTTTCGTAGATTTAGCTAATCCACCTTCATTATTAGCCTTTGAAGACTCAGCAATCTCTGCATCATTGCTATGATCTAAATCATTACTATCATCTGCATCATTGCCATTAACTACACCTTCATCGGATTCAAACTCTGAACTCTTATTATTATCCTCATTAATACCGGTTTCTTTTTTAATCTCCGTATTCTTATTTATGTTCGTATCTTTATCTATGTCTGTACTTTTATTAGTATCAGAATCCTTTTTAGAGTCATCATCATTGTTAATGTCTGTATTTCCGACATTTTCTGTATCTCCTGTAGTACGGTTACCCATATTACCTGATGTAATATTTTCTTCTTTTTCCTGAGCATCAGAATTTATATTCTTGTCAGCAACTTGATCTTTTTTATCCTGCTCTTTGTCATCAGGAATTTCTTCAGTCGACAGTTCACCATCCTCAGAAATAGTCTCATCTGATTGATCTACATCCGGTAAACTTTCGTTGCTGTTATCTTCAACCTCGACATTACTAATATCTGAATCACCTAAATCATCTTCTATTTCACTATCTGCTTCTAATGCTGCCAGTTCTTCATTATTACCACTATTCTCACGATTAACAATGAATTTCTCTTTATTACGATCAAATACTACTACTCCAAGCACTCCTAAGATAACAATCGCTCCAATAATTATTAACTTTTTACCCTTCTTTATAAGTCCCCAAATACAATTCAATAATGAAAGAATATACTCAGGTATAATAAAAATAATATTTATCAGAACAATGGCCGCAAGAACCAGATATGTTATCAGTTTTGCATTTTTCTTATGATTTTCGTTATAATTCCTTGCAGAAAGAGCAAGCTTTGTAATAATTCTCTTTTTAAGTTCGTTCACTAAATTATCATTCTCCTCTAAAATATTGCACGAAGAAGATTATAACACATTTTTGCTATTGTTCCCTGAAAAATATTTGACCATCATCAGTCATATTATCTATTATTGCAAGAGAAGTTAAATCGTATCCCATTTTACGTAAATCATCCCCGCCATGCTGAAATCCTTTCTCAATACATATCCCTATTCCGCGAATATTTGCACCAGCCTGATTACATATTTCTATTAAGCCTTTCATAGCATTTTCGATAGCGATAAAATCGTCAATAATCAAAACGTTGTCATTTGAATCAAGAAATTCACGTGATATTGTCGCATCGTATTCCTTATTATATGTATAAGAACTAATTCTTGAAATGAATACATCATTTCCAATATTTAAACTTTTGGATTTTTTTGCAAATATAACCGGTACATGAAAATATTTGGCTGCAAAGCATGCTATTGCAATACCGGAAGCTTCTATAGTAAGTATTTTTGTGATATCTTTATTTTTATATTTCTCATAAAAGGCTCTCCCAATCTTATCAAGGATATCTACATCTATCTGATGATTTAAAAACTATCTACTTTAAGAATATTTCCAGGATAAAATTTCCCACATTCTACTATCTTCTCTTCTAAAGCCTTCATAAATCCTCCTTCTTTCGATTAACTATACCTTAATAATTTCTTTACCCATACAAAAAAAGGATTCCGCTAACGAAATCCTATCTAATTATATGCAATATAATAATATTGCACATACTATATTCAATTAATGATCTTAAAGTCTTTATTCCATATAAGCTCAAGCCCATCATACAAATAAGTAAGTTTTCCATCAGGATAAAGACTTATAAATTTGCTTGTAATATCAGATGGGTTATCCTTAGAATTATAGAAAACACCACCCTCGTTGTTATAACCCTGCTTCTCATAAACAAAACCATCAATAAGCATACGATCAGGAAATGTGACTACTCTAGACATTTTCACCCTCCAATATTGTGGCTGTTAATTAACAACTATTTGGATTTTAACATGTAAAGCAATCAAAGTAATTGATGTAAATTAATCAAATTCATAATTTGAATCATAAAGAGAACTGTAGAATCTTCTAAAGAAATAATTAATAAAAAAGATGCCTAGACTCGGAATCGAACCAAGGACACGAGGATTTTCAGTCCTCTGCTCTACCAACTGAGCTATCTAGGCAAATTGAGTAGCGGGGACAGGATTTGAACCTATGACCTTCGGGTTATGAGCCC
>JAILAV010000185.1 GCA_024681435.1 Pseudobutyrivibrio sp.
AGAATGATTCTATGGAATATGAGAATATTATGTTTGATGGAAAGATGTTTTCCTCTGGACTTGATGAATTTTATGATACTTTTCTATTACCTTTTTTCGAAAATACAGTGGAGATTCCACACATTTTCAAAAAGGGCGTGGTGGGCTACGAAAGTGTAAAGAAATATTTAGATGCCAACGACAACATCTCTGCCCACAGAGAGGGCGCCTGGGGACTAGCCATAAAAGGCAACATGTATCTGCTTCTTTTCAGCCTGGTCACTCTCTATGAAAATCAGATAGACACCTCAGCAAATAAAAAAAACGACAAGCTTAAACCAGTCATCAAACACGTGGAGCTCCACTATAGTGAACCAACCACTGTCAATGAAATGGCTAAGCTTGCCGGATTTTCTGAATCTCATTTTATGCGATTTTTCAAAGAAGTCTTTGGGGTGAGCTTCGTCACCTACCTCAACGACTACCGCTTGTCCATGGCTGCCAGGCTACTACTGTCCACCGAAGAGTCCGTACTCGAAATTTCCCAGCAAGTAGGCTATGAAAATCTCTCCCACTTTAACCGCCAATTCAAACGCAAATACACCAAAACACCCAGAGAGTATCGTGGCTAGTCAGACAGTTACACATACAAGCCTTGATATTACTCCGCTCAGCTTAGAATGCTTCGCTTGAGTAACACCAAGAGCTTGTCTGTTACTGTCTAGTCTATGTCAGTTAGAGCTTGATAGCTACTGACTGGATTTTTGAATATTTACTCGCCGTAAATACTCTGGATGTAGTCGTACATTTCTTTGATGTCTTCTGTGCTTGCCTCAGTGTCGTAGAGGCTGTAAAGCATCTCAAAGTCTTCATATGAGAGGGATGCAAGATATTCCATGTCCTCCTCAGAGAACTCTGATGCAGTTACATCATCCTCATATGCATCAACATCCTGGCCTGTTAATTCCATGATTGCGTAAGCGATTTCTAAATCGTCGCCGCTAGCAATAGCGTCGCTTAATGTCTTAAGCTTCTCATAATATTCTGAAGGAACTCCAGCCTTTTCAAGATTAGTAACGATTGGCGCAAGATTCATTTCCTTAAACATTCCAAATGGATCTTCCTCATCCATTTCGTTGAAGTCGATAATCTTTGATGGAACTGTCATATCAGTAACATCATCCATTGAGAATGTAGTCTTTAACTCAAAGAGTGACTTATCTGCTGCTAAAACATTTAAATCAAATGTGCCGTTAAGACCTTCTGTATCAAATGTTAATTCATAGTCAGCAAGTGTGAATGCCTGGATTGAAGGCTCGTCAAGCACATCGCTAAATCCTGTGCCAAGATTAAATACAAGCTTGCCCTTATAGTTACGATTCTCGTTGTATTCCTTTACATCGAAATCAGCAACCTTAACTGTGAAGATTTCATCGCCCTCAGACTTGCATGTGTACTCACCATTTAAGAGGTTGCTCTTAACCTCACCCTGGCCTTCGAATAAGAATTCTTCTTTATCATCAGATGTTATCTTAAGCTCGATGCCAGTCTTATTGCCATCGATAGGTGCGTAAAACTCAACCTTTACTGAGTCCTCATCATCCTGGAAGCAGAAACCTCTGCAGTTGTGAGCTCTATCAATGTAAAGATAAAGAACACCAAGGTCTTCATTCTCATCTGGATTTTCTTCAATGGCATCAAGCTCGTCCTGAGCTGCCTTCTGAGACTCCTCCAAAACCTCAGTCATTGATTTCCAGTAATCGTCGTAATCCTCAAAGATATCCTTGTAAACTTCTGACTGAAGCTGTGCCTCAAATAATGGGCGCATAACCTCTTTAAGGTCCTCGTCGCTCTTAAGTGTCTCAATAAAATCAACTGCAAGCTGATTTGCAATCTTATCATCAAGAGAAATAGCAATTTCTGTGTACTTAGCTGTAACATCCCCAGCTGTGATTTCTGACTTGCTCTTTGTCATCTCAGCTGTTGCAAGATCCTTAATAAGAATCTCCTCATACTTCTCTAATACTCTGTCCAATTCCTCTGAAGTAGGATATTTATCAGAGTATGTCATGAGGTTTTCTGTGTATGATGAAAGGAATTCGAAATATTCCTCTGAGCTCACATCCAAATCAGTAGAAAATGCTGCGTCCTTCAATACTTCTGGAGCTGAAAGATAAGCCTTTCCTGCCTCTCCGTCAACGATAGCATTAATTGTACCAATCTCCTGGCCATTTAATGAACCCTTAATATCAAGGCCCATCTGATTTTCCTGAACATCTAAAGCAACATTAGCACTTGCGCTGTTAATCCAATCTAAATCCATGCCCATTGAGCTTCCAAATGAATTAATCATATCCTTTGTCTGCTCACCAAGTGATGCCTCAACTGAGAAATTCATATCTCCGTTGACATCCTTGTATGCCTTTTCAACTGCATTGTAGCCTGTCTCGTAGGCAGCGATGAAATCATCCTCGCCCTTAGAAATTGTCTTTGCAACAATCTTCTGTGGTGAGTCAAACACGCCTAGTAATAAGCAAACAACTACTGCGGCGATTGCTGCTACTAGCACGATGATTAGAGCTATAAGCCAGCCTTTTTTCTTTTTAGGCTTTGGCTCGGATTCTATAACTGGCTCATCAGCCTTGAGCTCCTCTGTTGGGTCATCTGCAATTGGCTCAGTTGTGATTTCCACTGTCTCTTCAATTGGCTCCTCAACTTTTACTTCTGTCTCCTGCGCTGGCGCAGTACTTTCCTGTGAAGCTGGTAATGGTGCTCCACACTTTGGGCAAAACTTTGTACCTTCTGAAAGTACTTCATGCCCGCATTTTGAACAAAACATAATTCGTCCTCCCTTTAATAACTCAACTACTTTTACATTTTACGATATATACTACATACTCAGTAATTAGCAATATAATACCATATAACAATATTGATTTTACATAATATTCGTCATGAATGCAATACAAATAATGAAAAGATGGGCAAATTTTTTGTAACTGGCGTCCTTCCTTGAAGTCAATGAACACCGGCGACAGTATGGCGCAAGCCATGATAAGTACTGGCATTATGATGCCTAAACCCTTTATACTAGACAGTATTTCTCGCAAAATCATTGCCAATAAAATTACTGCAAAATCATACAATATTATACCAATTACTTCCCGGCCAAAGGATGTAAAAACTTCCGAATAAACCAACCCTATCATAACCATGATGGTCGGAATCAGCATAATCACAAAATAATATAGCAGGTCGCGAATCAGCGGAAAACTTGTTTTCCACCAGATGAAAAGACCATTTTTTTCATCTTCCAGATAATACATTGATGCGGCCACAGCAAGAAGAAGTAGCCAAAGTGCCAGAATACCTCTAAATGGCATCATAAGATAATTTGTATCTTCTTCCACAGGACTATCTTCGTCCAAATATCCCATCTCAAAGAGATTACCGTTGATTCCATAGTTGTCGTAGGTATCTAAGATATGGTCAATCTGCTCTTTTGTAGGATTTGAGTCGTAGACATTTTTTGAAACATAATTTAAAGCCATCTGTCTTGCGATTAGAGGGTAAACTCTGCTGCAAATGACCTCTCTTGCAAGCATGTGTGTCAGGCCCGATTCTCTAATCACAATCTGGATTTTGTCGCTGGTATTTGATTTGTCCGCCATATCAGAAATAGTTTTATCTAGATTTTCGGGACAAATCCAGCCCTCTTGAAGCTGCTGTCGCTCCACATCTTTTATAAGCTGATCCTTAGAATCATACATAACAAATCGCAAGCTGCCTGGATTTTCCATAAGATTATTTTTAAGCCAGGTGCTGCTATAGTCGTCTCCCGCAGCATACACTCCGATGGTCAAAAGTCCCGCCTCAGCGGAGCTCATAGAGCGAAGCATGATAGCCATAAGTGGCACCACCAGAAGCATGGCAATATAGCTTTTCTTTTTTAATAATCGTTTCAACAATAATAAATATCGCATAATCTACCTTATCTTCTGCTGTCGTGCAAACATTGCAATAAGTAAAAATATTACTGCGTAAATAAATATAAATAGTAAGTCCAGATTGTCAGGCGCCCCCGAGATTATGGATCCTAAATATGAAAAGGCAACTCCTGTTGGAATGATTTCTCCAACCTTTTGTACTAACTCTGGAAAAAATGTTTTGGGATAAAAATATCCTGAAACATATCCCATTCCAATATATGTCATAAAGGCCACCAGAATTTTATTGATGACACCGATAAGAACCTCAAAAATCAAAAATCCTAAAGCTGAAAACATGATGCAAACAGGGATTAGTCCCACCGAAAACTGGATGAGATTATCAAGTCCTGCCTCAGTCAAAATCTCAGAATCTACAAGTCCAAAATTCGTTGCGCTAGCAATTAATCCCATGATAACAGCCACTCCTATCAAAGTAACTGTTAAAAATGGGATGTACTCACCAATCACCTGGACCGGTGCAGTGATTCCCTTTGACATCAAAAACTGATAGCTGGCATTCTTCTGGCCCAAGAAAAATGAAATCTGACAGAATGATAACAGCAAAATAAAGAATAACAATATTCCTGAGAAATAGTATGCAGGTGTGGACAAGCCGTCAGACAGGCCAAGCTCTTTGATTTCCGTAACCTTCGTGCGAGTAACTAATGAAGCTATATAGACCATAAATAAATCGTTGACCTTTTCATAGCGGACCCGCTTATCAAACCCCTGCTCTTTCATTATCTCCCTAAGAGTGCAAATACCTGTCTCCGAATATACGATAATGTTAGTGGCAATAAGAGCAATCTCATCCATCATTACATTTGAGATTCCCTTCTGTCCTGAGGTGGCATAATAAGTGAGCTTTTCATCATTTGTCATGGCATCCAAAGCATCACTGAATGCCTCCGTAATTACGATATAGGCAGAAATATCTGCATTTCGCATAGCATCTCTGGCCGACGCCTCATCATCGTACTCCACCAGCTCAATCATGAATCGACTCTCATCTAAAGTGCCAATCATATTTACACCAAGGCTAATCATCTCATCATCTGTGTCACCAACAATTCCAAGCTTATAGCGCTGCTTCTCTAAGTTATATGCCTCGCTGTTTACCAACGCAAAAGCAACAACTGAAAGCAATGCAGCCACAGCCAGAATCATGGCCAAAATCCCCGGCAAAAGTTTAATTATTCGCTTATATTGAATTGTTAAATAATCCTTAAACCTCACCATGGGCTACAATCTTCCTATCAAATGTGGAATATCTCCATCGTATTTATAAGGTACTAATTTTCCGTCTTTTAAAATAAAGCACTTATCGCAAAGCTCAATTTCCTGCACCTCATGGGTGGCAATGATAAGAGAACCTCCGCGACGCTTATACTGCTCAAAATATGTGTAAATTCGCTCTTTGCAAACCAAATCCAAGGCAGCTGTTGGCTCATCCAAAAGCATAAGCTTAGGACTAGAATTAATGGCGCAGCCAATAGTCAATCTCTTTTTCATGCCGCCAGACATCTGATTCACCGGCACCTTAATAAACTGATCAATGCCAAGCATTGCAAGGAAACCATCCTTCAGCTCCTTCTTCAGCTTATCGGAAGGATACCACATCCTCAGATTATCCCAGGCGCTAAGCTCCGCAATCAGAGGAGTCTCCTGGGGCACATACGCTACCGTATCATTTCTCAGCTTTGTGTGACGCATTAAATCCTTGCCATCAATACTGAAAAACCCTGCATCTGCCTTCTGCAGACCCGCCAATATAGTAAGAAGCGTAGACTTTCCGCTTCCATTCTCACCCAGGATACCTACAATTTCTCCTGGCTCCACGCAAAAATCTACGCCATCAAGCACTTTGTGCCGACCATATTTCTTTTTCACATTCTTAATCTCAACCATAGTCTTTCTCCTGTTATAGTCCGCATGCTACGCTCTCAAGCCTGAGATATTGCCTTCGGTCACTAACACGTGAGCCTGCGGC
>JAILAV010000216.1 GCA_024681435.1 Pseudobutyrivibrio sp.
TTATTTATAGATACAAGGATGATTGAATCTGAGTTACCGCTGTCTAAGTTACCATTAGAACGGTTATCAACACCGAATAAAGCAAGTGTTGTGTAATTGGTTAATAACTCTTCTGTCTCTGTATCAAGGTTATTAACTTCCATCTTATCCATCTTGATGTTGTTATCCCAGTTAACCTTGCCGATTTTATTCCAGAGGAATAAACCAATAACTAAAACAACTATTAAAACTATTTCTACTACAAGAATAGTTCTTCTTGCACTTTTCTTTTTAGCTTTTCTGTTATTTCCACGTCTACTTGAGCTTGGACGGGATGTAGGTCTAGCTGATTTGCTAGGCACTCTTTTATTTCCAGCTAAAGCTGGTCTAGCTGCTGAAGATCTACCAGATGAAGGTCTAGCAGATGAATGACTTCTGCTAACCGAATGACTTGGTGATCTGTGTGCTGAACTAGAGCTGCTCTTTCTTCTAGCTGTACCTGCCACACTAGATGATGGTCTTCTGGCGCTAGTGCTGCGGCTTCTGCTAGAATCCATATATTCACTTCCTAAATCATAATCATATAAATCAGACTCATCATTCATATATAAATCTGGTGATAAATCTTCGTCTCTATTATAAGATCTGCTTGCTGGTCTGCCTGTAGATGGTCTACCGGAAGGTCTTCCAGTAGGTCTGCCTGTAGGTCTACCAGAGCGGCCTGCTCCTGAGCCTCTTCTTAAATCGTAATCTTCGAAATTACTCATTAATAGTTCTCCTATCTTTTAATGATAATAACTATGCTAGTCTACTCTAACAAATGATTGCTTGTCAAGATTCTTCCGTTCCTGGCAAAATGTAATTCTCCATGCCCATAGGCAGGTTTCTATTATAAAATGTATCGCCAAGAGCTATTTTTTCTCCGTGCTTTTCCATTAAATAATCATGAGCCTCTGTTGAGGTTATAACATCTTTGTTCTTCCTTCTGGCTATTACCCTTGGAACAACAACAGTTCTATATCCACGTTCTCTTGCTCTCATACAAAAATCAAGCATCGCGTCCTGACCGCTAAGTTTTGTATCAAATCCATGCAAAATCCTATAAACTTTTGCATCAATAAGGCAGCAGCCGCAGTCTACCATAGCCACATCTCTAGGCATGTTACCTAGACCTTCGTAGCTATCTCTAAAAATTCTTTGACCATGAAATGCTGGATACCACGCACCGTCCTTGTCGAATATATATCCAACATTATCAATCGTAAAACCTCTATCAATAAAACGAGCCCCAACCACTGCAACATCTGGCTGGCGCAGGTATGCGTACATTCTTTTTACATTGTTTCTAGTGTATAGTTTTACATCATCATCCTTAAGAAACATGTAATCTCCAGAAAAACGTCTAAATTCAGTTTCATCGTACTGGATATGCCATTTCTTTAATGAAGCGTCCACTCTACCTAGACATAATAGTCCCCATTTACGTATATACGATATTGCTAGAGCCATATGCTCCTTGCAATAATAATTTGCCTCAGCTCGCTCCTCTTTAGTAAAGGCCCTGTTAATAGAACGTTTGTGATAAATAAGAGAATGAACATGTTCTATATTTTCTTTTTTATAGCATGCTCTAAGTAAATATTCATATACGTAGGCAACTTTTGCTTTTTCGTTGAACTCTCCCAGTCTCTGATAAAGCTCCTTGGATATACAAACAAATTCGCCAATATAGTTTGTCTGCAGGAAAAGTTCTTTATTAAAGTCTGGCTTAAAATGAGGATTCATTCTGTCCTGCCCAATCAATTCATCATTGTCGGTATACAATATAGAAGGAACATCATTTAACTGCGCAATCTTTTCATTTAATGAAGAAAGTGTATTTGTACTAAGTCTGTCATGCTGGCCGATGTATACCATATACTGACCTTCTGCAAAATGAGCACCAATGTTGTATGCGTAGGCTCCACCAGATTTCTTTTTCAATCTGCGATAATGAACCTTATCCACAATATCAGGGAAAAATTCCTTGATTGTCAACTCAATGGTGCTGGAAGGATTATTATCCAATATATATAATTCGAATTCACGGTAGTCCTGGCCGTCTATGGATTCCAGACAATCCTTGAAATAATCCATGTTTGTATTGTCTGTCCATATCACCAAGGAAAAATAAGTATCTGCCACTACTTTGAACCCTTTCCTTCAAAAACAACAGCTATTGTTTTAAATAGTATCTTGATATCCAATCCTAGTGACCAGTTAGAAATATACTCAGTATCTAAAGCAACTACCTTTTCAAAATCCTTAATATCACTTCGACCATTTACCTGCCACATACCCGTAAGTCCTGGCTTGATAGATAATCTAGCTTTGTGATGAAGTGCATATTTTTCGTATTCATCCTCAAGAGGTGGTCTTGTTCCAACTAAAGACATATCTCCAATAAGCACATTCCAAAACTGTGGCAATTCATCTATGGAATATTTTCTAAGGAAATGACCAATAGGAATTATGCGAGGGTCGTTCTCCATTTTGAACATATTGCCTTGCATTTCATTCTTTTCAAGTAGCTCTTTTTTACGCTCTTCAGCATCCACATACATGGTTCTGAATTTATAGAATCTAAATCTACGTCCGTTTTTACCGATTCGAGTCTGAGTAAAAAATACTGGTCCTGGAGACTGAATCTTAATTACTGGAGCAAAAATGATGAAAGCAATAAAAGCCAAAATCAATCCAACAATAGCTCCTACAATATCCATCATTCTCTTTAAAAATGCCTGTCTATTATTGGCGATATGCATACTTGTAGTGAGAACAACATAATCGCCGTAAGTCTCCATGATACGATTTGGCATAAGGTTATTTGTGTGAATCAAAGACATGTGAACTGTAAGTCCCTGCTCCACCAAACGACCTGCCAAGCTCTCTTCGCTGGCTCTGGTATTTCCATCAAGGAACACCTCATCTACAACATTAGTTCTGAGATATTCAAACAACGAATCTGCGCTGGCAACAACCGGAATCCCCTGAATTGATTCACCCACCATATCTTTATCAACAACTGCCACACCCTCAACCTTAAACTCTGTGTATGGGCTGTGAGCAATCTCAGAAAGGCAGTGGTCAACTGTTGTGGATTCAGCCACAACAATCATGGAAGATTTGTTGACATCAAGTAATTTCCTACGTCTGATAACGCGTTTCCAGATTACTCTGAAGATGTAGGTTACAATAACCATTGCAACGCCAAAGTATCCTAAAGCAGAACGCGAATAGTAGTATGATGTCCTATTTGCATACATGTAAATAAGGACACCTAAAAAATTAATTAATGCGTGCCAAAATGTTGATGTGATTTCCTGATATTTAGTTCGTCTTAGAATGCCCGTGTATGTTTCAGTAAATAGTACTCCTGTCAAATCAAGAAATGGCAGAATCTTAGCCATGTTCTGATAGAGAGGATACATTTCAAATCGATCAAGGAAGATGATGCTTCCATCAAATCTAAGGTATACACCTATGAATAACGCCAACTCAGCAGCTAGCATGTCAAGAATGATAAAATCCAGATGCTTTACCCACGAGCGCTTTTTCTTTCTATACAAAGCTTCCTCCTACTTAGAGAACAACTCCATTTTTCTGAAGTAATTCTCTAGCACTATCAACTGAATCAACACCGTGCAAATTCTTAATTGGTGCGAATTCTCTAACTCTGTCAACCTCGAATGCAAGGTTGCTATCCATCATATGTACCATGTCTAGTACTAATAATTCAAACTTATATCCATTTGGAGATTCTGGAGAAACCTGATTTCCCTCTGAATCAATATGTGGAATCTTCTTTTCTACTACATGCACAAGCATGTTGTTATTTACTATGTCATCAAGCTTTTCAAGTGAGAAAAGGTAATTTAGGATAACACCATACTTGTAAAGAAGGCTGCCATCCTCTGCCTTTGCCTCTGCCATTTCATCAGACATTTCGTAGTATTCAACGATTGATGGCTTGCCATCCTCGAGGCAAAGAAGTCCCATTTTCTCCTGTGGGTCAACTTTACGAACAACCTTTGAGCCTGCCTGATATCCGCCAGCGATTGTAGCACCTACAAAAACTGGGTCTGCAATTCTCTGACAAACATTATCTACAGCAAAAATGTTTACCCATTTTACACCCTTTGCCTTTAAATCTTTATCAAGGCCGGCCTTAACCATTGATGCATACCAGCCACCATTTCCGTTTGGTGATGTAGCAAGACGACCCTTTTCCTCAAGAAGAAGCTTGCCTTCGTAATCAACAGCACAAGCCATATCCTGAATAAAATACTGAATGTAATCAGGATTGTATCCAAAGTATTTGTGCTCCTTAAAGAAAGCTCTAGTAGCTTCGTCGTTCTTTTCACTTGTCATAATGTATAGAGGTACAAAACAACCTGCCTGATTAACAACATCCATAAGATTGTTGATAAGGCACTGGAAGATGAAAAGCTC
>JAILAV010000225.1 GCA_024681435.1 Pseudobutyrivibrio sp.
AAGTCGAACCACGGACTAATTCCTGTTCAATATATGTTCTGTCAGTAAGAGTAAGATGACGTTTCTTTTTCTTTTTATTAGCCATATTAAATTCTCCCTGGCAGACAGATAACCATCTTCATAATGACTAAAGGAAAAAGCATGTGCAAGACTAAATTCCAGTTAGAGAGAAAAAACTAGCCTAAAACTAGAATTCAAAATTTCACTTTACATTTGCAAATTTTTTAAAAAGGTGTTGACTTCCTACGACAGACGTAGTATATTTACTCCATCAGACATACTACACCTGTCGTAGTACGTTTGGTGAAGTAAATATACAAGGAGGATGTCATGTTAGAAATCAGTAGTGATGTTATCAGAGGCTACAACGACACAATGATTCTTAGCATTCTTTTGAAAGAACCTTCCTATGGATATGAAATTTCTAAACAGATTAAAACTATTTCAGATGGGAAATATGTGATTAAAGAAACTACTCTTTACTCAGCTTTCACTAGAATGGAAAAAAACGAATACATAGAATCTTTCGTAGCCAGTCAGGATATGTCAGGTAACGGAAAAAAACGTACCTACTATCGAATCACTGACAAAGGAAAAGAATATTATCACAACAAATGTGAGGAATGGGAACTAACAAAGGACGTTATTGAAAAATTCATTGAAAGTAATTAGAAGGAGAGAAAATGGAGACAATTAAGAGTTATTTAGAAGCCATGTTTGCAAATATGCCAAACACCCCTGAGGTTATAAAGGCAAAGGCTGAACTACTTGCAATGATGGAAGACAAATATTATGAGCTGATTTCAGAAGGCGAAAGTGAAAACGCTGCTGTAGGTACGGTCATTTCCGAGTTTGGAAATCTAGATGAGCTAGCTGAAGATCTTGGCCTTGAAAAAGAGGTTGAGGAAACTCATACCAGAGAAGTTGAAAGCCCACGTAGATTTGTTAGCGCATCAGAGGTTGAGGACTACTTAGCTACAAGAAAAAAGAAAGCACTTATGGTTGGAATCGGCGTCATGTTATGCATTTGTAGCGTGACTTCCCCAATTATTATAGATGAGGTGGCAGATGGAACTTATTCAGATTTGTACGGGGCATGTGGAATGTTTGCGGCTATTGCTATTGCTGTTGGTCTATTTGTTTTCAGCGGCATAATTAGCTCCGATTGGAAATTCTTAACAACAGAGCCATGTCAAATAGATATGACAACAGCCAATATGGTTAAAGAAAGAAGAAAAGGCTTCAAGCCTACTCATGCTCTGTTTACGGCAATAGGCGTAATGCTTTGCGCATTTTCATGGTTGCCATTTATTATCATTGACTCAGATTTGATTGTAAGCTTATTATTCTACGGCATTGGACTAGGTGTATTTTTAATTATTTATAGCAGTAAAATTATGGACAGCTATAACACAGTATTAAAACTTAATGATTCTAAGACAATCAGTGGAAATTATGGTAATGAAGGCGAAGACGTGTACATTAATAAGAATGCAAAATTAGTTATGGAACTCTATTGGTCAACAATTACATGTGTATATTTGATTATCAGTTTCCTAACCTTTAGATGGGACATCACTTGGATTATCTGGCCGCTAGCTGGAGTTGCCCACAAAATACTTAATATTGCATTTACTAAGGAGGAGTAATAAATGGAAAACAAGAATTTTTCTAAAATCTATCAATTAATTCTTTGGAGTATAACTTTGGTTTGTATCTTTGTTGGCGTGATGATTTATTGTTTTAGATTTGTTGATATAGACTCCCCAAGTTCCGAAGAAGTCGTTATAGAAAGCAATGATATAGTTTCTGATATCGATGCTGACTTAGAGGCTGCAGACTTAACCATCCATTACGGTAACGAGTTCCTAGTGTCTCATACTTTTTCTGAAAAGTATGCTCCTACTATTACTACCACTGATGGAAAACTTACAATTAGACAGGATAAGCCACTTAGACATGTTAACAGCTTAAAAGGATACTGTATTGATATTACTATTCCTGAAGGAACTAATTTAAATACTGTTGATATTAAAGCAGATGCTAGCGATATTGATATGTCCAATATCAACGGAAAATCATTAACTATTTCTACAGGAGCTGGTGATCTGGACTTTAGCAATATATCATTTAATTCATGTGTTATTGATACAGAAGCAGGTGATGTTGACATCGATAATTCTAATATCGCTTCAGTAAATTTATCTGCGGAAGCTGGTGATATTGATGTAGAATCTTCAAACATTGATTCCATGAATGTTATTACTTCAGCCGGCGATATCTACGCTGATGGAACTTTTGAAAAGGTAAAGGTTAGATGTGCGTTTGGTGACATAGACATCACTACTCCTGATCCTGATTCAGTAGATTTTGATTTGAACTGTACTGTTGGTGATGCCAAAGTAAATGGTAAGAAATGGTAAAAACGAGCCACGACATTTTGTCGTGGCTAACCTTTTCTGAATAACTATGCCGCTTACTGCAAATCAATCCAATCTGCATGATAATCTCTATAATCTAAATAATTATGAGCTAATTCAAGCCATTCTTCCATACTCATTGTGTCTTTTTCATCGTAGTAATGTTCACTATAATTATCAACTTCATCCATCTCTCCATTGCCATTTTCATCATACCAAGAATAGTATTCTATATTATCAACGGTACCATTATTAAATGAAACAAACTTATAATCGTCATGAATTGGGGCTGCTCCAGTTCTATACCAATATACTCCCACCAAATCATTATTATTAATTGGTTCATCATAAGTTGCACCAGAGTATATTACCGATAATCTCCCCTTAATATCCTTCAAGATATAGAACGCTGGATGTGCTCGAACACACAACTCCTCTCTATCATCACCATCAATATCCATCATTACATATTGAACATCATCTCCGTATGAATAAATTCCTATTTCTTCATCGTCAAGCATTACAACTTCTTCGTTTTTTAAGTAACGCTCATATAAATTATCATTACTAATGTTAGTTTCTGATGACTCTATACTATTAGCTTTTTGATTTATTGTTACCTTATTACTTTCTGCACCATCTATACTGTCAGCTTCAAATCTTTTACATGCAGTGAAACAAATAGTCACATTTAATAATATCATTGCCTGTATTATTCCCTTACTCATAAACTATTATCTCCTCTACGTGAAAATTACTTAATCCTGAAACAGGAATTCTTCCGCAAAACTCAATCACTGATCCATCATCACAATACTCTTGCATGATAAATGAACACTTGATACCGAAGCTGGTGACATAGACATCACTACTCCTAATCCTGTTTCAGTAAATATTGATTTGAACTGTACTGTTGGTGATGCCAAAGTAAATGGTAAGAAATGGTAAAAACGGAGCCTACGCATTTTGTCGTGTCTTCACTTTAATAATAATCATACACTCTACAATCCTCTGGTACACCTGTAATTTCCATTCCTCTATCACAGACTATACTAATTAAATCTTTACAATCAGAAACATCAATTTTTTTAATGCCTGTTCCCTTAATTTGCAATTCTTGCAATTTAGTATTATTTGATTTATCAAGGATATCTATTTTTTTACAATCAGCTATTCCTAATATTTTTAATTCAGTATTATTCATAATATCAATTGAGCTTATTTCTGTATTAGACACAGTTAAACATTCTAAATTTACATTATTAGTCACGTCTATTTTATCAATATTTGTATCACCACATTTTAAAGTATCTAGCTTAACTAAATTTGTTACGTCAATATTTGCTATATTGGTATTAAACACATATATTTCTTCAAGCTCTTGGTTATTTGAAAAATCTATTTCTTCTATATTTGTTCTCTGGCAAGCTATCTTTTTTAATTTCTTATTATTAGAAATATCCAAGACCGAGATGCCTGTATCATTGCACTCCAATTCCTCAAGTTCTGCATTATCAGATACATCTAATTCCCTAATTTTTGTATATCCACAATCTAGCTTTTGTAACTGAGTATTATTCGAAATATCAATTTTATCTATATTGGTTTCAAAGCATTCTAACGTCTTTAAATTTTTAAAAAACTCAACTCCTTGAAGACTTGCAGTTTCTGCATATTCTTCACCGTAGCCCATATGTATTTCTGTAGCATTATTAATCTCTTCTTCAGATAATTCTCCGTTTTTATCCAAGTCTATATGTGAACTTACATATTCTCTAAAATAATCATCTGGAAATATATTTTCATCAACTATAACTGTATTATCATCTTGCGCATTATTGTAATCAGCTGTGCTAATTGTATTGTTTGAATCATTATCCCCAGTTTTATCATCTACATTGCAGCCACAAAAAAGTAATCCAATAACTATAAAAGAAATATATATTTTTTTCATAAAAACTATTCTCCTATTGATTTTTTCATTGCATTATAAATATCCTTAGCTGCTTTCATACGTTCATCAAGTTTTTCATCTTTTTTGCTAGGTTTTTCATATTCTTTACATATTATTTTCGCGTTGGTTTGAGCTGCACTTACACTATCATCATGATTACAATCAACCACTACAGAATGAAAATTTCCGTCAATAGATAGTTCTTTTAACATACACTTTGTTTCGCCAAGCACGCATTCATCATATGATATTTGCCCATCATTATTACCTAATTTATCTGCTTCCTCGTAACATTCCATCAAAAGCTTATACCTAGAGTATTCAGTCCACTGCACAGAACCACATCCAATAATATCTTGTAATGGTTCTGCTTCCTCCATAATCGGCCCTATAAGTTTCTTATACACTTTATAATCAACATCATATATATGTCGGAACGAAAAATCATTATAATAAGTATATGTATAACCACTTTCCTCATCTGTATACGCTTGCTTATTAACAACATTCCAATATTTATATTCTGTATTTGTCCCTGGATTAACCCCCTCTAGATTTCCGAAATCGCCTTCTATAAAAACATTTCCTAACATTCCTGCCACAAAAGAGACATTATAATTATTTTTAAATAAATTTGCCGCAATAATTTGTATATCTTCAACCTTTATATTTTTGTATGCTGCATTATCACGTAAATACCTCAGATTTTTGATATAATTTGTTTGCTCTTCAGTCAATCCGATATATAACAATTCATGCTTTATTCTTTTCAGAATTATATCTGCATCTACCGTACTATGATTTAGCGCACCATATAACGATGAAAGCAACCCTGGATAATTCGCCTTCAAATAAGTCATCTCTTCATCTGTAAATCCATAATATCTTTGAAGATACGAATACATGTCGTCTTTACTATTTTTCTTAGTTGTATTAGCTGTGACTTTGCTATTATCTACAGGATCAAGTGTAACCTTCACCGTTTTAATATTCTCTGCTGGAGCTGGTGCCAAAGCTTCTTTCGTATATACGATATGTGAATTTACTTTTTTTGCCTTATCCATTGTATTCTTACCATTTAATAAAGCTTTCGCTTGTTCATCAAATGCTGCCAGTTTATCCTGACATTTTCTTAAATAGCCAGCAGTATCATACCCACCTCCACATAAATCTATAAATGCATCTATTCCTGTTTGACTATCTGGCTGCTCAAAATATGCATAATTTCCAAATTCATTATTTAAGCAATCTACGATTTTACGTACATTGTCAGCTCTATCTTTAAATATATAATACAATTCTTTGAAATCATTATTTATCATTTCAAGTGTGTCATATTCAATTCTAGCATTTTGTGATGAGTCAACCATATTCTCGAATAGTTCAATCACTTCTTCCTGAGCTTTTCTCATTTTTCTCTGATTTTTAGCGACTTCACTCAGCATTCGTCCCATACCCTTTTTAACAAAAGTCTTAGACGCATCTGCTGTCATTCCTTTAAAACTATCTGTTTCCTGAAATGATAAAAATTCCCTGTCAGATATTTCCTTCTGTCTAGCATAATCAGCTACTAACTCTTTCCATCCATCACAATACTCTCTCATTTTTTTAGCATCATAAAATTTTCCACTATGTTCGCCCATATTTTTTCTCCCTAACAGTAAACGCTTACCAACTACTATTATGTAGTATAACTCTTTCACCGTTTTATAGCAATACCCTATCAGTATTAAACTTATACTTTATAGCGACAATTTAGAATATTCAAGGTTAGATAAACAACAAATTTTTACTATGGTAATGGTTTCTTTTCTATTATTTGCAAACGCTCATGTGGTCTTAGCAGATAATATTGATGATTCAATTACGGAAACTGAGGGAGAAGCAACAGAATTTGATAATCAAGATGATTTTTATCTTACT
>JAILAV010000140.1 GCA_024681435.1 Pseudobutyrivibrio sp.
AAAGCTACATTAGAATTTGTTGAAGAGCAGCTTATAGATGCTGCAAATAATCACGCATATGTTATAGGTGTCACCCATCAGACTTTGCTTGTTCATAGCGAGCTTACATCTCAGGGAATCACTTTTATAAATAACGACAAATTGCTTGCATTATATGAAAAATATAATGTTCTCTTAAACTTGTCCGGACATATGCATATTCAGCATATAAAGGAATCAGAAAATGGATTTGTGGAGATTTCTACAGGAGCACTGATGACTTCGCCTAATTATCATGCAAAAATCCATTTGGAAGGACGAGAGTTTTCATATCAGGCTGTACCTACTATAGTAGAAAAGTCTGATATCAATGAAAAGTCTAAGGATTTTCTTTGGGATAATGGCTATAGACAGGGCCAGGAGCAATTAAGTGATAATCCAAATAAGGATGAGATGGCTGCTTATTTTGCAGATTTTAATGTTAATTATATTGCCGGTCGTCCTGATCAAATTCCATGGAATGATGATATTTCAAAGAAGTGGGGCAACACAGACACATTTGTGCCTTTATATCTACAGTATGTTGCTGACGAGGTGGAACAAGTGGAAAACGCTGATTTCACCAAATATAAGCTAAAGTGGTAGTAGGTTTTTTGGAGTTATCTGAATATCAGAAACTTTATGATAAATTCTAACAATTAAATTTAATAAAAGTTGTTGACAAAGGCTTGATTCTCATATATACTCCTTATTGTTCGCGAGCGAAATACGAAACAAATCGCAGAACAAAACCTATCGGGGTGTGGCTCAGTTTGGCTAGAGCACCTGGTTTGGGACCAGGGGGTCGCAGGTTCGAATCCTGTCACCCCGACTTAGAAATAAATAATTAATATGCGGGTGTGGTTCAATGGTAGAACATCAGCCTTCCAAGCTGAATACGTGGGTTCGATTCCCATCACCCGCTTTTTATTTTCTAAGATATACTAATATGTGTCAGTAGCTCAGCTGGATAGAGCAACGGCCTTCTAAGCCGTGGGTCGGGGGTTCGAATCCCTTCTGGCACATTAGAGGTAATTTTTTATGAAAGCGCAGCTTTTATAAAAATTTACTGTGAGCCTGTATCAGCGAAGCTGATCGTTAAATCAGGCGAACTTCCTTGTTTATTAAACAAGTTTGAATATGGTGGGTGTGGCACAGCTGGTTAGCGCGTCGGATTGTGGTTCCGAAGGTCGAGGGTTCGAACCCCTCTACCCACCCTGTTGCGGTAGCAACAAATTAAATAAGGGCAATTAAGTCCTTTGTTGGGCTATCGCCAAGCGGTAAGGCACCAGATTTTGATTCTGGCATTCGCTGGTTCGAATCCAGCTAGCCCAGTTTCTAGTCTATGCCTTTTTCTTTTGGGAATAGTCACACATCAGTCTAATATGGGGTTGTAGCTCAGTTGGTAGAGCACCTGACTTTTAATCAGGTTGTCGGGAGTTCGAGCCTCCTCAGCCTCAGCAAGGAAAACACGTAAGCATTTGCTTACGTGTTTTTTATTTTTAATGAAGGGGGCAACTGGTTACAATTTGTTACCAATTGAAATATAATGTTTCCATGGTTTTTTATATCATTTTTTTAGTTTGTGGGCTAAATCATTAAAAGAATATTAAGAAAGACTTAAAACTATTGACAAATAAATCAATTTAAGAGATTTATTATATTACTAAAAATCATATTGGAGGTATATCATGATTAAGATTTATGGATTGCATACATGCCCATATTGTGACTTCTTACAACCACAGATTGAGGGAAAGGAAAATGAGTATAAATATATTGATATAGGTCAGCATGTTCAGAATATGCATGAGTTTATGGACCTCAGAGACAACAGACCAGAGTTTGATCATTCTAAGGAAATTGGAGATATTGGAATTCCATGTTTTCTATTCGAGGATGGCAGAATCAGTCTTGATCCAGCAGACGCAGGTCTTGTAGAGTATGATGGCGCATCTGCTTGTTCTATCGAGGATCATTTGGCAGGCAAAAAAGGCTGCTAGGGCAAAGGTGCGGAGAATGTGCTATAGACGATTTAGAAACTGATTTTTGAACTTTCTATGAAAATAATGTGTACTAAGCCAAAGGCTTTTTGAATCGTGCTACTATAATACTACATCAGACAAATGGAGAATAATGTGTAAAAACATTTTAATGTATGTAGGAGGGGCAATATGATAAGAAGGTCTTTGGCTATTTTATTAACTGTTTGTCTGTGCGCTTTCTTGGTGGCTTGTGGACAAGCCTCTACTGGTGCTGCTAGCACTGATGTGAGTGCAGCGGTAGAAACAAATGCTGGTGAGGAGCCTCAAGCTGAAGACGAAATAGATTTGGATTCTATAACGCTTGAGAAGATTGGTGAAGCTAATTCTAGAGATGCAGTATTTTCTAAACATGAAAATTTTGCCACAACTGTTGAGCTGTTGGAGAATGACAGTGATGTAGTTAATGCTGATTTATATGGCGTGGAAAGATTTTTTATGTATAGTATTAAGGATGAAGAATATTTTGATCAGTCTTACTTTGATGCAGATGGTAGCCATGTAAGAGAGGAACAGATTCTTACAAGAGAGAATCAAGTGTATAAAACATTTATAGATGATGATGAACCATATTATACATATTCGTGGTTAGTGGCTGATAATGCAGATGAGTTGCCTGAATTATGGAGAGTTGATTATTTTGTTCCTGCTAGTTTTCCAGAAGGTTCCGATGAGAAATTGCTTAAAGTAGAAGACAACTCAGATGGAACTATTACTGCTTATACTAGCTTGTCGCTGCCTGCAACTCCTGAAATACAGTCTGTTCCGAAGGATTTAGAGAATGCAAATATGGAATACTCTTATGTGCTTGATTCAAAGACTCTAGAAGTGGAAAAAATAACTGCAAACGTTGTAAATGATGAAAAGGTTATTCCATTTTTTGAGCAAGTAACTCAGTATGATGTAGAGGAGCCAGAAGGATATAAAGAGCTTTCAGATAATCTGAAAAATACAAAGATAGTTGCCTCAGATGGAGATGATAGTAAGAATATTACTGTTATTTATGACCAGGGTACAGACCAGGAAGAGACCTATCAGCAATCATTTATAAAAGACTTTAAGATAGCTATAATTCTCAAAGATGGCTATGAAAGATATTCGGACCCAGAAGGTAAGGAACCGTTCAAAGGCTCAGATGGAAAATCTGATGTAACAATTTATGCGCTGAAATGATATACACCGTGTTTTAGTAAAGGAGGTATATTATGAGAGTGAGATTAATGGTAGCAGTGCTGTCCCTGGCATTATTGTTTAGTACCGTAATTACGGTAGAGGCTGCAGGAACTACAAATGTAGGAACTTCAGTTAGCCAAACTGAGGCAGAGAAATCTGCGAAGCAATACTTAAAGGTTATGCCGTTTTCAAGACAGGGGTTAATTGACCAATTATCTAGTCCTTACGGAAATGGATTTTCTGAGGAAGATGCTATTGCTGCAGTTGATAAATTGGAGCAAGATGGGGTGGTAGACTGGAATGAGCAGGCAGTAAAGTATGCAATGCGATATCTGGATATTATGCCATTATCACGTCAGAGCTTAGTAAAACAGCTTTCAAGCCAATACGGTTCCCAATTTACCGACGAGCAAGCCGAGGCAGCAGTTGCATATCTTGAATCCATGAAGCAGGTTGATTGGAATGTTGAGGCTACAGAGGCGGCGGAAAACTATCTTAAAATGTTTGGTTTTTCCCGCAAGGAACTTCTTGAACAATTAACAAGCGTCTATGGTTCGGGATTTACTCCAGAGCAGGCAGAATACGCGCTGAACGCTGTTGGATATTAATACTGGTAAAGATGACTTCTATATGGCATAATACTTTTTAAAATATTATGAGTTATAGAGGTGAAGAGGTAATGAATAACATAGTTTTAATCGGTATGCCTGGCGTAGGTAAAAGCACACTTGGCGTTGTACTTGCAAAGGAATTGGGATATGAATTCGTAGATGCGGATTTGCTTATTCAAAAACGTGAGAAACGTCTTTTGAAAGATATTATTGCCCAAGAGGGTGTTGAAGGATTTTTACAGATAGAAAACGATGTAAATGCCAGCATTCAAACCGATAAAACTGTTATTGCAACAGGAGGAAGTGTTATCTATGGTGCAGAAGCCATGGAGCATTTGAAAGAAATTGGTACTGTTGTTTACCTTAAGCTTGATTATGAGACTCTTGATAGTAGACTAGGAAGTCTCAAGGGGCGAGGAGTAGTTTTGAAGGATGGCCAGACACTCAAATCTTTATATGAAGAGAGAGTACCACTTTACGAGAAATATGCTGATGTAATAGTAGATGAATTTGGACTTGACCTTGAAGCTACACTGAGCGAAGTTTTACATAAAATAGGATAAAAATTGTATTGTTTTTTGTCATTTTTTGTTGTACTATCTGCCATAGTTCTACATGAAAAGCTATGGCCTAAAACAACTTAAAAGTTGTATATATTGGGGCTCATAACCGCGTGTTATGGGCCCTTTGTTATATAAATAATTATATATTTAAAGGGGTTAATGATGAAAAAAGACAAGCGTAAATTTTTAAAATCTATTTCGTTTCAGAACTTCGCAGTGTATGGTGCAATTTTAGTTGCATTTATCGTATATGCGATAATTTCATATACTGCCATGAGTAGTGTAAAGAGCCAGGCACTTCTTGCAAGCGAGAATCAGTTGAAGTGTTCTACAGAGGCAGCGTCTCTAAAGGAGGATGTACTTCATATTTCTGCTGAGATCAATAGATATCTTGGACAGATGGAGAATGGTGTTATTATTAAATCTTCTGATTTAGCAGAATTTGATAAGTACATGACTGATACTGATGCCAGACTTGAATATCTTGATACTTGCTTAATCGTATCAAATATTGAGGGTGGCGATCAGATTATTGCTGACTTAAGAACAAATGTAGAAGCATATAAAGAAACAGCGAATAATCTTAAAAATGCAATGCTTAGCAATGATATTCAAAAGGCTATCACCTATGTTTCAAAGGACTATGGTACAGCACTTGATCATGTTTATGAATCAATAGCTCTTGTAGATGATGCTGTAATCGGATTAAATGACGGCTTTGGGGCATACATGACAACATATATTAACCAGGTATCATTTAAGGGATACATTGTTATGGCTATAGTAGTATTAATCATTGTTTGTAGCTTTATTCTTACATACAGAAGAGTTAATAAAGTTATCGCTAGCATTTCTAATGAGCTTAAGAAAATCATCGAGGACATTAATGAAAACAAGGGCGATTTAACAGCAAGAATTAATACAAAGACCGACACAGAATTATCTTTAATCTCAACAGGAATCAACCAGTTCATTGAGACACTTCAGGTTGTAATTAAAGATGTTAAAGATGGAGCAACAGTTCTTACATCTTCTTCAGATAGCATGATGAGCAAAATTCAGAGTGCATCAGACAATGTAACAAATACATCAGCTGCAATGGAAGAGTTGGCTGCATCTATGGAGAGTGTCGCTACTACAGCAAGCGACTTAGATGAAAGACTTGTAGAGGTTAAAGAAGCGGCTGATGCAATTGATGCAGAGGCAAAAGCTGGTGCAGATAAGGCAAATGAAATCAAGCTTGAGGCAGATGCTATAAAGTTAGAAGCAGCAGAGAAGAAAGAGAATACAGGGGCTAAGATGGAAGAGCTTTCTAAGGTCCTTGAAGAATCAGTTAAGGAATCAGAGCAGGTTAATCAGATTAGCGATTTAACAAACGAAATCTTAGATATCGCTAGCCAGACAAATCTTCTTGCTCTTAACGCTTCAATTGAGGCAGCTAGAGCTGGTGAGGCAGGTAAGGGCTTTGCCGTTGTTGCTGATGAAATCAGCAAGCTTGCAGCTAATTCAAGAGACACAGCTGGAAATATTCAGGAAATTTCTACAAAGGTTACAGCAGCTGTTCAGGCTCTTTCAGATAATGCAATTCAGGTTATCGATTTTATTAATAACAATGTATTGGCAGATTACGATGCATTTGTTGAGACAGGTACAAAGTACGAGAGTACAGCTACACTTATTGAAGAGTTGTTAGTTAAGTTCTCTGAGAAGGCTGAAAACCTCAATAATGTCATGGTTGAGATGGCAGATAGAATTGAGAATATTTCAGGTGCTGTAAATGAAAGCTCAAATGCTATTAATATGTCAGCTACAGCTTCAACTGAAATCGTTAGTGAGATTCAAGGCATCACAGAAGCTATGGACCAGAACAACGTCGTTACAAAGCAGTTGAATGAAAGCGCCCTTAGATTTGAGGTAGTTTAATATCAAAAATAAAAGTTGCAGAGCATTAACGCTCTGCAACTTTTTTATATCCAGTCTTTACTAACCATTTCTGGTCAATGATTTTAATTTCTTCACCAAAAGCAATGTGCAGTCTAACTGATGCCGGCTGCTTTTCAATTTCTTTAATGATTCCTTCGCCAAATTTAGGATGATTAACAGTATCACCAACTTCATATTTAACTTGAGAATTTTCCATGGCTTTGTAAGCTCTCTGGGTGCGGTATGTATCGAGCATTTGAACCTGCTTGTGGTCAACGCTAGGACGCTTTAAAACGGAATCGTAATCTACTTTTTTGATGCTCTGTCCTTCGATGTAGTAGTCAGCTGGAATTGCGCCGATTAAGCTACAGCAATATTTCCATCCACTTCCGTGAACACCTGGCTGCCAGTCGTATTCAGTAGGGATTGTGATGTGGCGAGTCATGTAGTGGGCATATTCATGTTTGTAAAGATTTATTCTATCAGCTTTAGAAAGCTGGTCGTTCATGCAAAAACCTATAAAGAATAATGAGAACTGGAATTGTTCCTCGTTATCATATGAAGGTGGCAGGTATGAGCCAAGAGCCTTTTCATCCATACCAAAAGTAATTGGAACTTCAGCTCCGTGTAACCCGAGTTTATGATCAAGAACCGAGTATAGAGCAGTAATTTCAGCTCTAAGCACAGGCTCTTCATTGTGTAGCATTTTAAGCATTTCGTGTCTAGTCATTTTTTCTCCTTAAATACCGATATAATTTCCAGAAAGACAGTATAGCAACTGGAGTTATTCTTTTCAATTATAGGTGATAAATTTGTTAATTTTTGACCATTTGTTTGACTTTGAAAACAGTAATTATTAGTATAAAAGTATAAAGGGAAGGTATGGGTAAAAATCCTTCTAGGAGTGTTTATATGATGAAAACAATTAAGAGATTAAAATGCATATTATCAATCACATTAGCTGTCTTTATGGTGGTATCTTTTTTGGGACTTTCCATAAATGCTGATGCTAAAAAGAAGGGCAAATCAGATAGCTATACAGCTGGTGATGGCATTGTTTTTGGTAACTTGGATGGTAATAGACTTAGCTGGACAATTCTCAACTATGACGAAACGACTAAAATAGCTTTTATTGTGGCTAGAAAGCCATTCGATTCAATCTCCATTAGAAACTATAGACAAGCTATCGAAAGAAATTACATTTCAACAGGCCAGAAGGCAGGCTATGTGAGATGGTCGGAGAATTATTGGAGAGGCTGGTGTAATGATACATTTTATAATACCTGCTTTACCGATGAAGAAAGAGATATGATTCAAAAGACTACTCTTACTTCTGAGGCGGCACAGAAGAGTCTTATGAACTTCTCACACGACACTACATTAGATTCTTACTATGTGGCCAATCAGAAAAAGAACGGTTTGTTTTTAGATGTTTACAACACTCAGACTACCACAACTGATTACATTTTCTTCTTATCATCTGACGAATTTACAGAGTACAAGGATGATATGAAATATGAGACAGGGGAGTTGTGGCCACTTAGAACAAATGCTTACGATGACCCAAACCAGGGATTGTTTGTTAATGACTCCACTAAACTAATCGAGAGAAAATACTATTATTCTGGTGACGGAATTCGTCCGGCTATGTATGTTAAGCTTGGTGAGGTTGACGAGACTGCGGTGACTGATACTGATAGTACAGATAAAAAGACCGATTCTAAGACAAATACTAAATCAAATACTAAGACAACAGAAACAGCAAATAAGACTGAGACTAAGACAGAATCAAATAATGCAGATACTACATCAGATGATAGTAAAACTACATCAGATGATAGTAAAACTACATCAAATGATAAGGCTACAGCTACCAGCACTAAGAAAACTACAAAGACAAAAAGCTATGCTAACAATGGAACTAATATAGGTAATATTAATCTTCCAGAGGATTCTTCACATAGCTTGTCTGTAGGCGGCACAGCTCAGGTAGCTATTAATATGGAGTATCTAAACAGCACAGATAAGCAGTACAATATTACATATACATCTTCCAATGCTAACGTATTTACAGTTGATTCAGCTGGTAAAATCACAGCAGTGGGAAGTGGTACTGCAAATTTAAGTGTCAGAATGAAAAAGTCAAATGGTAAGGTTTACAACATGTCTTGCCGAATTGATGTAGCTTAGGAGCGGATTAGTGACTAAGGAATGTTTCCTTCGAAGTAAATTATATATACATAATATTAGTGATTTACAGCCTGACTATGAAAGCGGCACTTTGGTGCTTGCTGATAGCCAGGCTGTTATTGATGAGTGTGAAAAAAGAAGTATCCCTGTAGTAGGAATTGAATATGAAGGGCAGGACCATTTAAGGTGCCAGCAAATCATAATCAATGAAGACGATGTGGATGATGAAGATTATGAGAGAATCTACCGTAGGTGCGCAGGAATTCCATGGGATATCGCATATACGAATCGATGCTTTATAAGAGAATATGGTCCGTCTGATTTAGATGATTTGTTTGAACTATATAATCAGGACCACATGACTGAGTATATGGAACCTCTTTTTGAATACGAAGAGGAACGTCAATATGAGGAAAACTATATCGAATACATATACAAATTATATGGCTTTGGAATATGGTTGATTTTTGATAAATTCACAGGTAAATTAATAGGTAGAGCAGGTATAGAAGTGAGAGAAACCTGCGACCGAGAAAACCAGGCTGAGCTTGGTTTTGCAATATCACCTGCCAGGTGGCGTCAGGGCCTGGCATACGAAGTTTGTTCCAAAATAATAGATTTGGCAAGAGATGATTATGGGATTACCAGCTTAATAGCAAGATGTGACCCGGCGAATGAAGCCAGCAGCGGCTTACTTAAAAAGCTAGGCTTTGAATGCGAAGGCTTTGAACCTGATGGAGACTACAGATTTTTTAGGGAGATTTAGACTATGGACTTAAAGGAATATCAGCATGAAGTAGTCGTGACAGATGAGGGGTTACCATTCAAGTTGTTCACATTCGAAGGACAGGACGGTGGTTATGTTAGAGATAAGCACTGGCATCGTTCTATCGAGATTTTTGCGGTTTGGGAAGGCACATTGGAATTTACTTTGCAGGACAAGAAATTTCCACTAAGCAATGGCGAGTTTGTTATTGTAAATAGTAACGAGGTTCACAGTATTGCGGCTCCAAATCCAAACAGAACTGTGGTTTTACAGATACCACAGGATACGTTTGCGGAATATTTTACAGACGACCAGTTTATTTGGTTTTCACATGGAGACAGAGAAACAGACCACAGAGTATTTACTCTTCTTCAAGAAATGTTTCTTATCAATACAAATGGTGAGGAAGCAAATAAATTACAGGTTCTTAGTTTATATTATGAGCTTTTACATATTCTTGTTACAAAATATAGAAAGTTCAATGTTAACGAGGAAATATTAAAGAATAGCAAGCAATTGAAAAAGCTTTCAAATATCACTCGTTATATGAAGGACCACTATGCAGAGAGCCTTACACTAGAGTCTATGGCGGAGCAGTTTAATTATTCTCCTTCATATCTATCTCGAATGTTCCAAAAGCATGCAGGCATTAATTTCAAAGATTATTTGCTTGGAATCAGATTAGAGCATGCCGTGCGGGAGTTGGAGCAGACTAATGGACAGATTGTAGACATTGCTTTGGGAAATGGATTCCCTAATTCTAAGGCATTTTCAAATGCATTTAGAGATAAGTACGGAATGTTGCCTAGTGAATACAGAAGGAGTAATGGAGATTAATGGCGAAAAAGGTATATGCAGTAAGAATAGGTAGAACGCCAGGAATTTATAATACATGGGATGAGGCCAAAAGCCAGGTTGATGGATTTAAAGGAGCCAGGTATAAAAGCTTCACAACAATGGCGGAGGCTAAGGCCTTTATGGGTGGAAGTGACGATGGGGCTTCGCCTAAAGCTGCCGCAGCAAAGACTGATATTGTAAGCCCGGAAGATGCATTAGTGAATCTTAAAAAGGTTACAGTAGAAGCGGATGGCAGCCTTTCTATTACATCACCAATTATTGAGGCAGCCTGCAAGGATAAGCTTGAGCTTGTGATAGCAGCATTTGAAGAGGCTATTAATAATCCAGTTTCAGTGGATATAATGGAATCAAGCTCAGAGGTTCAAAGCTTAATTCGTAAATACGATATAGATTTATCTACCATGTCCTTTGATGAAAATATTGCATTTGTTGATGGCGGCGGTGATAAGGACCAGGCAAATAATTACGAAAGTACTAGAATTCTGTTTGGTGTAGTATTTTATGATGCCGCAATGCATCAGATGTCTCTATATAGATATGCTATGGAAAAATCTGCAGGCTTTGATTGGCTCTTTAGAGCTTCTAATGTGGCCGGGGAAGAAATGGCTGCATTGCTTGCAATGTACATTTGCGAAAAGCGTGACATTAAGCAGATTAAAATCTATCAGGATAATAATCTTCCTGCCAAGTATTATTCAGGAGCTTTCAAAAAGATTCATAACGGTGATGACTATGCTCTACAAATTTTTATTAATGAGAGTATTAGACATTTATCTAATGATATGAAAATTAATTTCTTATATGTTCCTTCTGAGCATGCGGTGTCAAAAAGCTCTGAAAAGAAGAGAAAAGGAACCCAGTCTTATAATGCCCAGGAAGGCATTGAAAAGCTGCCTTTTGAGACGGCGGAGTTTTTAAATGCCATTTCAGATAGACTTGCCGATTATAAAAATAATTGACACGTTGATGAATAATAGGTACTATTTTAAAGAGAGAATGGGAGATAGAGATTGAGAGTAAAATACAAATAGTGTTAGGTAATAGTTTGTGAGATCTCAGTCTTATAATTACAAAAGAATACAATGTCGTAGACGAAGAAGATTGAGAGCGAAGCTTCTATTTTTATTAATGGAGGTTTTGCTTTTTGTCGTTTTATTACTCTTTTTTAAGAGTGTTTTCGTTAGAAAGGATCCATTAAAAGTAGCACAGCAACTTGATGAAACTGAAGATTATCCTGAGTGGATTGATGTGCAGTTTATTGATGAAGGAAATCCATCAAGAACAGGCGAAGAATTAGATGGTGTAAATGACATAGTAATACATTATGTAGGAAATCCAGGCACAACAGCTCAGCAGAACCGAGATTTTTATAATCAGGCGGCATCTGATGTGTGTTCTCATTTTGTGGTGGGCATGGATGGTGAAATCATAATGTGTTTGCCATTAAATGAAAAATCTGAGGCTAGCAATGATAGAAACCACGACACTATTTCTATTGAAGTTTGCCATCCAGATGCTGAGGGCAAATTTACTGATGCATCCTACCAGTCTCTAATTAAATTAGTAGATTGGTTAATGAATACATTTGATTTGGACACTGACAACGTGATTAGGCATTATGATGTCACGGGAAAGGAGTGCCCATTGTATTATGTACGTCATGAGGATGCGTGGGAGCAGTTTAAGGAAGATTTGTAGTAGTATTGTAGTTTTATGAAAGCGGAGGATTATTTATGAATCGAAAAATTAGTTGTATGTTTGGCTGTATTGTTGCATCTATTATCTTTGTCGGGTGCTCAAAAACTGTAGATTTGCAGGGTGATAACTATGAATGCGAGGATAGCGATGAATGTGTAGTTTGCCATGTTGATGGAAGCGAAGCACAGAATTTGGAGGAAAGTGGATTATATATTCAGGTAGGTGATGTTGATATTAAATCATCCTCTGATCCAAAGGATATTCTGGACAAACTTGGCGAGCCAGATGATACATTTACCTACAAATTCTGCGGAACACAGAATGATGCTTATGAATATACCTACAATGACGGAGTTGCATTTAACACATATCCATCTGATGGAAAGGACTATATTGAATGTGTAACTATCTCATCTGACAAGGGTCAGTTGTCAAATGGCGTAAAAATTGGTGATACTAGAGACCAGGTCCTCGAGGCCCTTGGGGAATCAACATGCTATGTAGAAAATGAGTCTGATTACTACGCATATGACAACGCTGAAGTTACAATTTGGTATACAGATGATGCTGTTTCTAGCATTTATTTATATTTTTATGAGCCATAAATAAAATGTCAAAAAATTGACATCACATAGTAAAGATTTAAAAGTCTCCAAAAATGTTTGTTTGATATGATTGTATTATCAAAAAAACGTTTTGGAGGCTTTTTTGTAAAAGGAGCCGGGTATTTTTAAGGAGGGTAAAAAAAATGAACAACATGCCAAATGTAAAAATTGGTGTAGTAGCAGTATCTCGTGACTGCTTCCCAGAAAGCTTATCAGTAGACAGAAGAAAGGCACTTATCGCCGCTTACACAAAGAAGTACGGCGCTGAGCATATTTATGAGTGTCCAGTATGTATCGTAGAGAGCGAAATCCACATGGTACAGGCTCTTGAGGATATCAAGAAAGCTGGATGTAACGCACTTTGCGTATACCTTGGAAACTTTGGTCCAGAAATCTCTGAGACACTTCTTGCAAAGCACTTTGATGGACCTAAGATGTTCTGTGCAGCAGCTGAGGAGTCAGGCAACAGCCTTCTCGATGGTAGAGGAGATGCTTACTGCGGTATGCTTAACGCATCTTACAACCTTCAGCTTCGCAATGTAAAGGCTTATATCCCAGAGTATCCAGTAGGTGATGCTGAGGATTGCGCAGATATGATTCATGAGTTCGAGCCAATCGCTCGTGCTGTAATCGCACTCTCAGATCTTAAGATTATCAGCTTTGGTCCAAGACCAATGAACTTCCTTGCTTGTAATGCACCAATCAAGCAGCTTTACAACCTTGGTGTTGAAATCGAAGAGAACTCAGAGCTTGATCTTTTCGAAGCATTTAATAAGCACGCTGGTGATAGCCGTATCCCAGAGGTTGTTGCAGATATGGAGAAGGAGCTTGGCGCTGGTAACAAGAAGCCAGAGGTTCTTGAGAAGCTTGCTCAGTATGAGCTTACACTTAAGGATTGGGTAAGAGATCACAAGGGATATCGTAAATACGTAGCAATCGCTGGCAAG
>JAILAV010000232.1 GCA_024681435.1 Pseudobutyrivibrio sp.
TGCTGTAGGCTCGTTGATGATACGCTTTACATGAAGACCTGCAATCTTACCAGCATCCTTTGTAGCCTGACGCTGAGCATCGTTGAAGTAAGCTGGTACTGTGATAACTGCCTCTGAAACTGTCTCACCAAGGTAGTTCTCAGCATCACTCTTAAGCTTCTGAAGAATCATAGCTGAAATCTGCTGTGGGCTGTATTTCTTGTCGTCGATGATACGGCCATTATCTGTACCCATATCTCTCTTGATAGAAGAGATTGTCTTTTCTGCATTTGTTACAGCCTGACGCTTTGCTGGCTCACCAACAAGTCTCTCACCTGTCTTTGTAAAAGCAACGATAGATGGTGTTGTTCTAGCCCCCTCTGTATTTGCGATAACAGTAGGCTTTCCACCTTCCATAACAGCAACACAGCTGTTAGTTGTTCCTAAATCGATACCAATAATCTTTCCCATTATTATTTCCTCCTTTTGGGTTTATCCTCAAATAAATAATAGATTAGTTTGCAACCTTAACCATCGAATGACGAACTACTGTATCATTGTACATGTAGCCCTTCTGGAACTCTTCTACAACGATATTCTCGCCAACTTCCTCATCCTCAACATGCATTACTGCATTGTGGAAATCAGGATTGAATTCCTGTCCTACAGCCTCGATTGGCTTAACTCCTGCCTCATCAAGTGTTGTAAGTAATTGCTTGTATATCATGAGCATTCCATCAGCAAATGGATCTGCTCCTTCCTCAACTGTAGCAAGACCTCTTTCGAAGTTATCTACTACAGGGAGAATCTTTTCGATAATGGCCTTTGCGCCATTTCCAAACATCTGAGCCTTTTCCTGCTCTGTTCTACGACGGAAGTTTTCGAACTCAGCCATCTGACGTGTAACCCTATCAGTAAGCTGCTCTATCTGCTCGTCTTTTTTATCTTTCTTCTTTTCCTTCTTTTTGAAGCCCTTCTTTTCCTTTGCCTCATCCTTTGACTCAGCTTCTGATGTAGCTTCAGCTTTAGAAGTAACTTCTTCAGTCATTTCCTCAGCGTTTTCAACGGCTTCCTTTACCGCTTCCTCTGTGGAAAATTCTTCATTCTTTATTTCTTCTGTCATGAGTTATCTCCTAACTATCATTTTTATTCTCATTACGAAGTAGCTTATCAAGCTGCCCCTTGAGACTCTTAATATTGTCAACGACATTTTCGTAATCCATTCTCTTTGGACCGACGATGCCGATTGTACCCTTAACACCTTCGCCAAGCTCGTATGTTGCTGTAACTATCGAGCAATCTTTCATAGAAGATATTGGAGACTCATCACCGATGTAAACCTGAATACCAGTCTCTTCATCAGTGTTCTTATCTGTAAGTAATTCGATAAGTGATTGCTTCTCCTCGAATGTATCTAAAAGCTCTGATGCCTTCTTGGAATCAGAAAGCTCTGGGTATTTGAAAATATTAGTAGCGCCAGAAGTGTAAACTTGAAGGTCTTCATCTTCTGTAATTGTGTCAGCCACAGTATCAAGCACTTGCGAAATAATTTCATCATGGATACCTGCCTGATCTTTAAGTCTGCTAATCAGCGCCAAATTAATCTGATCAACTGACAGTCCATTAAGATTAGTATTAAGAAGCATATTAAGCTTCAATAATGTCTCATTATCAAGTGGCTTTTCAATGTGGATGATTTTATTCTTAACAATATTTCCATCCATAACCACTACTGAAAGTAATTGGTTCTCATCAACCGCTGACAGCTGGATGAATTTCAATTTATTGGAAACAACTGATGGTGCAGAAACAAGTGTTGCATACTGTGTATTTGAAGCAAGTACCTTAGCAACGTTCTTAAGAAGATTTTCCATCTTCTCCTCTCGCTCAATCATCCATTCCTTCATATCTGAAACTTCTTTATCCTTTGAAGCAATCAGATTATTAACATAGAATCTATATCCTTTATCCGAAGGAATACGACCTGCTGATGTATGAGGCTGGACAATATATCCTAAATCCTCCAAATCGGACATCTCGTTTCGGATTGTAGCCGAACTAAGATTTAAATCAGTATATTTTGAAATTGTCCTGGAACCAACTGGCTCTCCCGTCTCCAGATAGTTCTTGATAATAGCATTTAATATTTTTACTTTTCTCTCATCAAGCTCTGTATCAGCCATACATTCACCTCACTCCCAGGAAAAGTATTTATGTGTTCTTGTTCATTGTTAGCACTCATTTAATTAGAGTGCTAATCATTTTCTGATGTTAATTTACACCTAGGGAAATCTTTTGTCAACTGACTTTAGAGTTTTTTTATATTTTAAATATTTTGTTTAGAATAAAAGAAAATAGAACCGAAAAAATTCGGTCCTATCTCTATATAAAATATACTGTTTTTAACAAATATCTTCCTTTAATACTTCGATGATTTCATCATCCTTAATCTTATTTATGCTAAGCAGCATGCTTATACCTATCACTGAAAATACCACTATAATGACAAGTAGATATGTCAATGGATTAAAATTATAAGGAATATCGCTGTTTACTTTTTTGGTCATTGCATATGACAAAAGTATTGCCAGTGGAATACCAACACATAAAGAACGCAGGCCATATAAAACAGTCTCTAGAGAAATCATCTTTTTAAAACCTTTTTCTGTCATTCCAACAGAACGATACATTGCAAATTCCTTCCTTCGAAGAATAACGCCTGTATATATAGTATTAACCATATTTGCAAGAGCGATAAGTGTAATAAGTGTTGTAAAACCATACATACATGTCTTTAGAAGCACAATTGTGGCTCCCATTGCTGCCGCTGAATTCTCAATATTAGAGCAATAATAATGGCTGTACTCTTCTTTATCAAACATATCTAATATTTCATCATGAACTTTTTCTGATTGTTTGGTCTGGATATTAAAATCAACTGTAGCGTCATCTCCTAAAATCTCAATAGACTTACTATAGTAAACAGAGTCAGGAACGTATACCACAATATTGTCTTTAGGAATAAGATCAAAAATATAATTTCCCTTTTTATAATCAACAATACCAGCAATTTCAATGGGAGGCGGGTTTACGCCCTGTTCATCATAAAACAGCCTTTGACCTATTATGCCTTCATTAAAAACAGATTCTTTTTTACCTGATCTATGAAATGAATCTAATACAACTCCTTTTAATTCATTACTAAAATACGCCTTTTCATCTAACCCATTATCAATTAGAAGCTGTTTAAAATCCTCATCTGGAATTGCACACGCAATTATATATTTTGAATCAAAAGCTTTCTTGTATTTATCCTGTAAATAATCAGTGTTAAGAATGGTATCATTTGCTGGGACAAATTCTGGTTTATCAAGGTCTTCTTTAAAACGAAACTCTATAAAGCTTGACTTTATAACATTATCAACTTCATCCATTGAAGATAATGCTTCCTCAAATCTGTCTGCATCTTTATATGAGCAACTTGCAAATACCTGATATGGAACTTTCCAATCATAATTATTCAAATATGTAACATTATCACAGAAATGATTAATTACAATGAACATTACAACAGACATGGCAATTGAGATTGTAATTATTGTACCCTTAGCTCCATTTCTTTTAATGTTCTTATAAGCAAGTTGCCCTTCATAACCAAATATCATTCTAATAAGAGGGTTTGTTCTATAACCACCTTTTCTTTTAATAACATTTGTCTGTCGCAATGCATCAATCGGCATAACTTTAGATGCTTTTAAAGCAGGAACTAACGCAGATATAAAAATTGTAAGAGCCGAAATTACTATTACAAATAAATATCCAAACAAAGGCATTGATACTGAGATATGGTCAAAGTTTCCTTTCGCCCCTGCAAACATATCCGCATCAATCATTTGACTACCAAGAATACGTAGCGTAAAAAATGCACCAATATAACCAAACAATATTCCAAAAGGAATTCCAATAACTCCAAGTACTAAGCCTTCAAAGAAAACTGATTTGCGCTTCTGTCTCTTTGTAGCACCAACGCTTGCCAGCATTCCAAGATAACGCATTCTCTCTGTTAAAGACATTCCAAATGCATTGTAAATAAGGACTGTAGCAGTAGCCATAATTATAAATAAGCACCAAAATCCTAGTGGAATAACTGATGTTACACCTTGGCTATCCTTATTAAACGAAAAGACACTTACTAGAAGTTCTGTGTTTATACTTTCGTAAGTTAAGCCGTAGTCCTTGGCGATATCCATAAGCTCATAATATGATTTATGATTTAGCTTATTTAAATTAATACTAACAATATTTTTTTCTGGAATAGTATTATCTGAAATGTAATGAACTATGTCATATCCTGCCGTTGGCTCATTATCATGAAGAATAGCAGTAATTGTGTAAGTGACTGTAGAATTTGATTCAAAAGTCTCAATCGAATTATAATTTCCTGCTATAATCTCTTCTTCACCATCAGGGCTTTTTAGAATTCTTGAGCCCAATTCTACAGTAATGGTATTTCCAATCTTTGGCTCAATCCCGTTATCAGTAAGATACTCTTCTTCCACTGCTACTTCTTTTACATTAGCTGGAAGCTTTCCATCATAATTAGAATTTATTTTATTCTTAATGAAGTTTTCATCCAAATGAGTTATATTGCCTATTCTAAGTCTTTCAGATTTATCTGACTTAAGTCTAGTACCACAAATCTCAAGGCTAGTATCTGCAATAGAAACATCTTTTATTCTTGAATCCTTGGATAACTCCTTTATTTCCTTAGAAGATAAATTCTCAAAAGTTCCATGCCAATTGCCAGAAGCACTAATGGATAGCTGTCCGAAAAAGTTAAAGAAAGATAACACGCCAACTAAAATCGTAGTAATAAGCGCAGTGGCAGCAGAAATACCTAAAATCGTAACAATAGTTCTCTTCTTATTTTCATTGAGATGTCTCAAAGTAAGTGTATAAATAATATTCATTAGGCAATCACCTTCACTTTCCTTGAGTCCAGAGTAATCCTACCGTCTTCGATTGTAATTACTCTATCAGCAGCAAGCGCTATACGTTCATCGTGAGTGATAATTATTACAGTCTGATTATTTTCACGATTAAACTTTCTTAGAAGAGCTATTATCTCTTTACTGTTCTCTGAGTCCAAATTACCTGTTGGCTCATCTGCCAAAAGTAATGCCGGATGATTCATAAGTGCTCTTCCAATGGACACTCTCTGCTGTTGACCACCTGAAAGTTGATTTGGTAAATGCTTTAATCTGTTTTTTATTCCAAGCTTTTCAATTAAATCCCTTAATAATTTTTTATCAGGTTTCTTTCCATCCAAAAGAATTGGAAGGGTTAAATTTTCCTCAACTGTTAAAATAGGAATAAGATTATAGAACTGATAAATAAGACCTATATGTCGTCTTCTAAATATGGCAAGCTTTGTCTCATTTAACTTACCTATATTAGTTCCAGCAATATTTACAATTCCTGATGTCGGAGTGTCTACACCACCTAAAATATGTAAAAGTGTAGATTTACCTGAACCTGATGGGCCTACGATTGCAACAAACTCCCCTTGTTCCACGTCAAAAGAAACATCCTTTAGGGCATCAACCCTTGTCTCACCTTTGCCATATACTTTACATAAATTTTTAATCTCAAGAATTTTCATGTCTTCTCCCTTCTCAACATTTATTAAGTTAAGAATAGGTTATTCTTTTATTCTTACAATACAGTGACTAATTAATTACAATTTTGTCACTTTAGATAATAGTTTTATAAAAACGAAGTTTGAAAACGCTGCCTACACCTTCTGTACTTTCCACAAATATATCTCCCCTTTGACTTTCCATAATGGTTTTAGCCAGGGCCAGACCAATTCCCACACTGTCCTTACCTGCATTAGCGCCCTTATAGAATCTTTCAAATATATGAGGCATATCCTCCTTAGAAATTCCACACCCATTATCGGAAATACGGATTTCATTAAAGAGATTGTTATCCTCTATATCTATTTTTAATTCTCCTGCCAGGTCCATGTGTTCTATGCAATTTTTAATAATGTTTTGAATTGCTTCTAAAGTCCAATTCTTATCACAGCAAACCTCAACATCTTTCTTCATAAAAGAATATTTAACATCCTTTAAATCCATTTGAATTTCAAAAGCTTTAGCAGCTTCATCTATCAGTTCTATAGCTGAAACATTATCTCTTTTCATCTCAATTGTCCCTGCGTCTAGCTTTGATAGCTTAAGCAAAGTCTGTATGAGCCATTGCATTTTATCTAATTGATGAGATTGGGTTGATAAGAAATCCTGAACTTTTTCAGGGTCCTCCTCTGTTTTAAGAAGGTCGTTCATTACCATCATAGAAGTTAGAGGTGTTTTAAGCTGATGGCTAATATCTGCTATCGCATCTGCCATACGAACTTTATCCTCGTTAAGAAGTTCTTTTTGATATTTTAAAGTAGTTGTTGCCTTGTATATATTGGCTTTTAAAATAGATACTTCCCCCTCACATTGATCCAAAATTTCAGGGGCATATTCTCCTGCCAACACCTTATCAAGATAGATGTTTAGCATTCCCATTATTTTATATCTCTTAATGGTATATGCTATCAAAATCAAATTAAAAATAATACTTATCCCCAGTAATACATTAACTAACATTATCTTCTCCCGATTATTTTTCTACAATATAACCTAAACCTCGCACCGTCTTAATAATCTTAGGATTTGCAGGGTCCCCTTCTATCTTGTCCCTGAGACGTTTGATATAAACGGTCAATGTGTTGTCATTTACAAAATCACCATCTATGTCCCACATATTCTCAAGCAACTGTTTTCTAGATAGAACTGTTCCTCTATTATTTCCAAACACAAGAAGTAGTCTATATTCAAGAGCCGTTAGCTCAATGGCCTCTTCCACTCCTTTTGCATCTAAAGAAGTAACCTTTGCTTCATTAACATATATACGAATATTATTAATTTCTATGTAGCTATCCTCTTTAGAGGCTCCATTGTTTCGACCATTGCGACGAAGTACTGTCTTAATTCTGGCCATAAGCTCATTGACTCTAAATGGCTTGCAAATATAATCATCTGCCCCCATCTCAAGTCCCATTACAACATTAACCTCCGCATCACTTGCTGTAAGAAAGATTACTGGTATATCTTCTTTTGATTTAATAAACTTACACACATCATAGCCGTTGCCATCTGGAAGATTAATATCTAATATGCATAAATCAATGGAGTTACTTTCCCATTTCGAAATTATGTCTTTTGTTCTAGACTGATGAATCACCTCATAGCCCTCTTTTTCAAGAGAATATTTTAACCCCATAGCGATTGCATCATCATCTTCTAACAATAAAATTTTCATAGCACTTCTCCAATTATTTCTACTATTCCATCATAAGAAGATTGCTTTGCTTCAATAATATCATCTGATATAAATTCTTTAATTTTTCTACTGCAAGCAGGTCCAATAGAAATTATCTGCTTTGGTAGAACATCTTGGATGTGTGGGATAATTGCTTTTGCATTGCTAGCGCAAGTAAAAATAACACCATCACTTTCTTTAATCTCAGCCAAAAGCTCATCCGTAAAATCTATGTCTGCTTTGGTATTTTCATAGCAAAACATCTTTATAAGATTTGCCTCATTATCTAATGTATCTTCAAAATCATCAGAAGAATCTGCTGTTGTAAACCAAATAACCTTTTGTCCTGCAATATCTTCTTTATTAAGTGTCTTTGCTAAGTCATATCCATTTTGAAGAGTTGAAACTAAATCGTAAGCAATCCCATATTTCTTTAAAACTGCCCCTGTCTTTGTTCCTATAGCAGCAATTTTAAATCCGCCTATGGCTCTTAAATCCATGCCTGCTTCATAAAGATTCCAACAAAAGCTCTTTACACCATTTGCGCTGGTAAACACAAGCCAATCCCCATTTTTAGAATCCTTTAGGCAATCAAGCTCACATTTAATAGGAGTTATCTTACCAGTTTTTACAGTAACAACCTCTGCCCCCTTAGTCTCAAGCATTTCTTTAAGTTCATTTTTAACCCCAGTCTTTATTCCTTCATCAAATGAATAATCAAAAGCTGAAATTATAGGTAGGAAATACTTTTTACCAAATAAAGGTCTCTTTTCAAAATAGTTAAGTTCTGAATTTAATGTCACCACATCCCCTACGACAATTATGGCAGGTGACACTATATCTGAATTATTAACAATCTCATCTATATCAGAAAGTGTGCCTACCACTTTTTTCTGATGATTTGTAGTGCCATTAGAAATAACAGCAACAGGTGTCTTAGGCTTTCTTCCAGCATTAACAAGACCACTTGCTATCTCTTTAACATGGGCAAGGCCCATCAAAAATACTAAAGTCACTGTCTCATCTAAAAGTGATGCATAATCAATTTCAGCTGCCTCATCCTTTTTGCTATGGGCAGTGATAACCTGAAATCCCTTAGCCAGACCTCTGTGCGTAATTGGAATTCCCGCTGCACCAAGCGCTGCAATTGAAGAACTAATTCCTGGTACAATTTCCACATCAATTCCATTTTCGTTTAGAAAAAGAGCTTCTTCGCCACCTCTACCAAACACATAAGGATCTCCCCCTTTTAGTCTCACAACAAGTTCGTACTCCTTAGCCTTTTCTACAAGAAGTTTATTGATTTCATCCTGAGGCATTGTGTGCTTGTGATTCATCTTGCCAACATATATCTTTTCGCTATGAGCCGGCGTAAGTGCAAGCATATCTGGATTTAACAATCTATCATATACTATGCAATCAGCTTTCTTTAAAAACTTCTCACCTTTAATTGTTAATAAATCTAATTCACCTGGGCCTGCCCCAAGTAAAACGACCTTACCCATTTAATTCTCCTTCAGTTGCATTTTAATATCTTCAACTACATTGTTAATAATGGTTTCTATTGGTTCATCACCTTCAAATGTGCTGGTAGCCAAAACTCTTCCATCCTCTGTTCCAAACAAACCAGTAAGCTCATACCCCTTATTTGACTTTCTTGCGTAAGCTCCGATAGGCAAATGACAATCTCCGCCTATTGCAGCCAAAAAGCCTCGTTCTAAAGTAGTAATAATCTCAGAATCATCATCTGAAATTGAATCCACCATTTCTTTCAAAACATTGTTTTCACAATTAAGCTCAATTGCAAGTGTTCCCTGAGCAGGTGATGGAATCATATCACTGACATCAAAATATTCTGTAATATGCTCTTCCATATTCAGACGCTTTAAACCAGCTGCAGCAAGCACTATGCCATCAAGCTTTGTGCCATCACAAAGGCCCTCGTGAAGTTTTCTTATTCTAGTGTCAATATTACCTCTTATATTTACAATCTTAAGGTCAGGTCTTATTTTAAGAAGCTGATATGAACGACGCTTACTACCTGTGGCAACAACAGCCCCAATTGGAAGCTCCATAAGGCTCTGATGCTCCCTTAGGATTAACACATCTCTTGGATCTTCTCTTTGCCAAGCCTTAGCAAAACATAATCCCTCAAGTGGAAATGCCGGCATATCCTTCATAGAGTGAACTGCCAGCTGAATCTCTCCACTTAAAAGCGCCTTTTCAATTTCCTCTACAAAAATTCCCTTTGAACCCATTTGGTCCAAAGGGCTATTTAAATCCCTATCGCCTCTTGTGGAGATTATCACTGTATTATATTCATGCTCAGGATACTTTTCCTTTAATTTAGAAATCACATATTCTGTCTGAGCAATTGCAAGTTTTGACCCTCTAGTCCCTACATTAATAATCATATATTCTCCTAATTAAACATACTGACAGTTTGAAATCTTTCTGAATACAGGCACAAGCTGTTTTGCTAAATATGCAGCCATAACACAAAGTATAAAATCAGGTAAAATAGTTATTAAGCAATACTGCACAACTACAACTGCAAAAGAAACATATTCACCAACATAAAGATTCTTAATTAAATAGAAATAAACAGCTCCAACTGAGTAATATGCAATTAATCCTACTGTAGCAGGAACAATTAGCTGAACTAAAGACTTCGCCATCATCTTTTCAGTAATAAGTCCAATTAAATACGCTGCCAAAATAAATCCAAGCAAGAAACCAAAGCCTGGTCTAAGCACGTATCCAATACCACCTCCGGCAGCAAACACAGGCACACCTGAAAGCCCAATCAAAATATAAACTAAAACACTAATAGCTCCCTTTTTTGAACCAAGAAAAAATCCCGCCAAAAGTACAAAAAGCCACTGTAATGTGAAATGCATTGTATATAAAGGCAGCGGAATATCAATTTTTAGAAAAGCTCCCACTGATATTAATGCTGCGAATAATGCAATAAATGTTATGTCCCGAGTTTTAATTTTCATTTTTCCCTTTTCCTTAAATAAATATTTTACGCATAAGATATCATATACACCCTTAAATGAAAAGGGATTTACACATATATAATTGTCATTTTTCCAATGCTTTGGTAAGATAAATGCAGTATTTTTTAGAGGTGAAACATGGATCAAAGTAAAATTAGAAATTTTTGTATCGTAGCACATATCGATCACGGCAAATCAACACTTGCCGATCGTATTATACAGATGACAGGAACACTGACAGACCGTGAAATGCAAGCTCAGGTTCTTGATAATATGGACCTTGAGCGTGAGCGTGGAATCACAATCAAATCTCAGGCTGTTCGTATCATTTACAAAGCTGATGATGGTCAGGAGTATATCTTCAACCTAATCGATACTCCAGGTCACGTGGATTTCAATTACGAGGTGTCTCGTTCTCTTGCTGCCTGCGACGGAGCAATTCTCGTTGTAGATGCCGCCCAGGGTATCGAGGCTCAGACTCTCGCTAATGTATATCTTGCCCTTGACCACGACCTTGATGTTATTCCTGTAATCAATAAGATAGATTTACCTTCGGCTGACCCAGAGCGTGTTATTGAAGAAATCGAAGATATTATCGGTCTCGAAGCTCAGGACGCTCCTCAAATTTCAGCAAAGACAGGTCTTAATATCCACGATGTACTTGAAGCCATCGTTCATCAGCTTCCAGCTCCAAAGGGCGACCCTAAAGCGCCACTTCAGGCTCTTATCTTTGACTCCCTTTACGACCCATACAAGGGTGTTATTGTATTTTGCCGAGTAAAAGAAGGAACTCTTAAGGTTGGCGACAGTGTTCGCATGATGGCTACAGGTGCTGAGTTTGACGTTGTTGAAGTGGGTTACTTTGGTGCTGGACAGTTCATTCCTTGTGATGAGCTTCCTGCTGGTATGGTTGGCTACATGACAGCATCAATCAAAAACGTTAGAGATACACGTGTAGGTGATACTATCACTCACTCTAACAAGCCCGCAGCAGAGCCACTTCCTGGATATAAAAAGGTAAATCCAATGGTTTACTGCGGTCTGTATCCTGCAGATGGTGCTAAATACCCAGATTTACGTGATGCCCTTGAAAAGCTTCAGCTCAATGATGCTGCGCTTCAGTTTGAACCAGAGACATCAATTGCCCTTGGTTTTGGTTTCCGTTGCGGATTCCTTGGTCTTCTTCATCTTGAAATTATTCAGGAAAGACTTGAGCGTGAATATAATCTAGACCTTGTTACTACAGCTCCAAGCGTAGTTTACAGAGTATATAAGACAGACGGCACAATGATTGAGCTTACAAATCCAAGTAATCTTCCTGACCCATCAGAGATTGATTACATGGAAGAGCCTATGGTAGAAGCTGAAATCATGGTTACCAGTGATTTCATCGGAGCAATCATGGACCTTTGCCAGGAACGCCGTGGTCAGTACATCAGCATGGAATATATTGAAGAGACTCGTGCTCTTATTAAATACACTCTTCCACTTAATGAAATCATCTACGATTTCTTTGATGCCCTTAAGAGTCGTTCCCGCGGCTATGCTTCATTCGATTATGAAATGAAGGGCTACCAGAAATCTGATTTGGTTAAGCTTGACATTCTTATCAATAAAGAAGAAGTGGATGCTCTCTCATTCATCGTCTTCTCTGGCACAGCCTACGAACGTGGAAGAAAGATGTGCGAAAAGCTTAAAGACGAAATTCCACGTCACTTGTTTGAAATTCCTATTCAGGCTGCTATTGGTTCAAAGGTTATTGCCCGTGAAACAGTTAAAGCTATGCGTAAGGACGTTCTTGCTAAGTGTTACGGCGGTGATATTACACGTAAAAAGAAACTTCTTGAAAAGCAGAAAGAAGGTAAAAAGAGAATGCGTCAAGTTGGCAATGTAGAGATTCCACAAGCTGCCTTCATGAGCGTTCTAAAATTAGACGAGGATTAAAATGACTCCTATCGAACTATATATTCATATACCATTTTGCGTAAAAAAATGTTTATATTGCGATTTCCTTTCAGGAGTATTCGATGAAAAAATGCAGCGGCGTTACGTCGCTGCTCTTTGTACTGAGATAAAATATCAGGCAAAGCTTCATCCAGGTTGCCTTGTATCTACTATCTATGTTGGCGGTGGCACACCAGCATGGCTTTCTGAGGATTTGATGGATGCCATAATCACAACAGTAAAACAGTCCTTTAAGCTTGATCCTTTGGCTGAGATATCTGTAGAATGCAATCCAGGTACTCTTTCTGCTGAAAAGCTTAATGTGTACCGCTCAATCGGCATCAATCGTCTTAGCATAGGTCTTCAATCCGCAAATGATGATGAACTAAAAATCCTTGGACGCATCCATGATTACAACAGATTTTTACATACCTTTGACTTAGTTAGAAAAGCAGGCTTTGATAATGTAAATGTGGATATTATGACCGGTCTTCCACATCAAACTGTACAGAAGCTTGAAAAGACATTAAATGCAGTGACCATGCTTCGTCCAGAACATATTTCTGCATACTCTCTCATTATCGAAAAAGGTACTCCATTCTATGAAAAATACAAGTTTGATGCTGTAAAACAGCAAGCAGGCATGGACACAGAGGAGCTTCCTACCGATGAGGAATCATACCGCCTTTATAAATTCACAATGGATTATCTGGCGAGTAAGGGCTATGAGCGATATGAAATTTCAAATTATGCTAGAAACGGCAAAATATGCCGCCATAATGTAGGATATTGGGATCGAGTTCCATATCTTGGTATTGGACTTGGCTCTGCTTCACTTTATAATAATGTCCGCGCAAATAATGTTCGCGATATATATAAATACTGCGAAATCTCTGAGGCAATAGAATCTGGAAAGAATGTTCAAACTGAGCTATCTTCTCCTTACTTTGAATCTGAAGAGGAATTATCAAAAAAAGATGCCATGGAAGAATTCATGTTCCTTGGCCTTAGAAAAATAAACGGTGTAGCCCGTCAGGACTTTTTTAACAGCTTTGGAATAGAGATAGACGCAATCTATGGCCCAATCATCACTGCGCTGCGACATCAGGGCTTTATGGACGCCAAAGAGGGTCGTCTATTTTTAACAGATATAGGAATTGACGTTAGTAATCAGGTTCTTTCAAAATTTTTATTAGATTAATACCTTAAATCTATTGACAAACCGGCATCTATTCACTATTATATTTGAGTATGCGTTGAACTGTCCGTGTCCGGCTACAACGTATTTTAATTAGAACATTTAATTTTTATACAAATTGGAGGTGTAGCAACACATGGCAAATATTAAGTCTGCTAAGAAGCGTGTTCAGGTAACAGCTATCAGAACAGAGCGCAATAAGGCAATCAGATCAGAGGTTAAGACATACGTTAAGCGTGTTGAGGCTGCTGTTGAGTCTAAGGACAAGGCACTTGCTGAGTCAGAGCTTAAGGCTGCTATCAAGGTTATCGAGATGGCTGGTTCAAAGGGTGTTTATCATGATAACACTGTTAGCCGTAAGGTATCTCGTCTTACAAAGCTTGTTAACACACTTGCTTAATTATAATTAGATTTTTTTACTCCAGGGTCCCGTCAGCCCTGGAGTTTTTTTGTGCATTTTAATACATAAAAAAAATGGACCAAAGAATAACTCTCAGTCCATTTTATATTATCTTCTCTTCATTGAGCTCTTAAATCTATCTCCCAGCTCTTCTCTCCAATATTCGCCGCTGGTAGTCCTAGTAATTGCCTTACCATACTTCTTTCCACGAATCTGCTCAAGCTGCTTTATAGCTATATATTTTTGCAATGCTGACGCATGATCTGACGCAAACTCACAACCATTTAATATACCTTGATCAATTTCCTGCTGATTAGATATTTTACCTGTGAATAAACCAACAAGATTCTCTCCTTCTTCGGAATCTTCAATTAAATGAAGAGTAAAAGGTTTGCTTGGATCAAGCTGAGTAGTTTCCATTGGCTCTACAAAAGAAACTCCACAATATGACAAGTCACGAACGATAACACTAAATACATTGGAATCCTGCTCAACGTCCATAACCTTATCAATTGTAATTCTAACGCCACGTCTTCTATTATACTTCTGGCCTTCGTAAATAATCGGGCAAACAACCTGGATTACTTTACCAGTTGCTAAGGTATATTTATATACCTTAACGCCTTCCCAGATAAATACGCTATCACCATCGACAACAAGTAAATCAAGCTTAGAAATAGAACCTTTAAAATTAACTTCTTTTAGCCTGTCCTGCCATTCTTTAAGAATGCTATCTAAAGGTAAAAACTTATTATCAAATCTATTTACAAGTTCCTGAACCTCTTCAGTTGTCAATTCAGCATAATCTGCCGGCAATTCTATCTGTCTATTACCAAATGAAGCCATGATAGAAATTGTGGCTGACGCATTAATCTCATTTATTCTTAAAATTTTATCCATTAATCTGTATCCTGTTCTGTTTCACTCTCCGATAAAGCTTCTGCAACCTCTGCTTTCCAATCTTCTGATGTTGAAGTTTTTCGGATTTCAGCATATTGCTTCTTACCACTTAAAAACTCTACCTGTTTTAAAGCTACGTATTTTTGTAATTTCCCTGCATGTTTATCAGACAACATACAACCATATATTGTTGGACTATTTTCCTGTTCCTGCTGTCTTAATACCTTACCTACAAACTTTCCTACAAGAAATGATTTATCTCCATCTCGCTCTGTAAGATGAAGTAAGAATGGCATATTAGGGTTAAATTCATCTGGAGATAAATTTATAAAACTAAATCCGCAATATGAAATATCTCTTACTAGAACAATATATTTAACATCATTCTGTTCAATCGTCATTCGTGTATCAATGCTAACGCGAACGCCTCTACGTCTGTTATGCTTCTTTCCCTCAGGATTAACTGCTGTAATGATATGAATACTTTTTCCATCTTGAAAAGAATGCTTCTTAACTTTAATATTATCCCACTTAAATACACCCTGCTTATTAACAACAACAAATTGTAAAATGGAATTCTTAGAATCAAATGAAACCGTATGGGCCTCACCATTTACTTCCTTCACAATAAGCTCAAGAGGTAGAATTTTATCTCCATAAATTCTATGGATAAGCTGGCTCTGCTCTTCAGATAAATTCGCATACTGAACAGGAAGTTCTAATTTTTTGTTATCCATTAGTGCCGTAACACAGATGTTATCATCAGGCGTTATATTAGATATATTAATCTTTTCCTCTTTACCCATGTGTGTATCCTATCTTAATTAGTACTAAAAATCAAATTCCGGTATAAAACTCTCTTTCGCAACTATTCTATCTTGAATGAAAGCATTTTCTATACCCAAATCAATTGCATAATCCACAACTGATTGGTATTCGCGCTTTGTAACCCTTCGATTCAACTCTGGATAATTATCCTTTATCTGAGGCATCGGCGTGTACTGACTCATTAAGCTAATATAAATTCTATCATTATATTTCTCATGAAGATACCTAATTATAGCTTTTGAATCCTTCACATGACCTGGCAACAATAGCTGCCTAACAATAACTCCAGATTGTATAAATCCATCTTCGTTGAAAACCAAATCCGGGCACTGACGTACCATCTCATCAATAGCCGCCTTTGCAATATCTGGATATTGTGGCGCGCGAGAATACTTATCAGCCAAATCACTATCCCAATATTTAAAATCAGGAAGATACGCATTTACGATACCATCTAAAAGCTTAAGGCTTTCAACCGTCTCATATCCACTAGTATTATAAATAATTGGAATAACAAGTCCATTTTTTCTAGCCATCTTAACAGAGTCCACAATAGCCGGAATATAATGTGTCCCTGTCACTAAATTAATATTATTAGCACCTTGGCTTTGCAAATCGAGATATATTTCAGAAAGCTCTTCAACTGTGATTTCTCGACCTACTTTACCATGACTAATTTCTTCATTCTGGCAAAAAACGCAATGGAGCGGACATCCTGAAAAGAACACCGCTCCACTTCCATTTTCACCAGAAATGCAAGGCTCTTCCCAGAAGTGAAGTGCGGCTCTTGCTATCATAACTTTTTGATGAACCGAGCATACACCGATATGCTCAGTTCTATCAACCCCACATCCCCTAGGACAAAGCATGCACAAATTTTGCATTTCCATAATCATCCTATTAAAGTCGATTATTTACGACCCTTTGTCTTAATCTCATTAACAATAAGCTCAACGAACTCATCAAACTTAACTGTTGTAGTGCCCTGCTCACCGTGAAGTCTGTATGATACAGTACCCTCAGCCTCCTCATTCTTACCAAGAACTGCAAGGTATGGAACCTTCTGAATCTGAGCCTCACGCATCTTGTATCCAAGCTTCTCAGAACGAGTATCGAACTCAACACGTACATCTGCATCGTTAAGTGCATCAACAAGCTTCTGTGCATAAGCGTTAAGCTCTTCATCATCATTCTTTACAGGAAGCACCTTAACCTGTGTTGGAGCAAGCCAAAGAGGAAGATTTCCCTTTGTCTCCTCAAGGATATAAGCCATAAATCTGTCAAGAGATCCAAGAATAGCTCTGTGGATTACTACAGGTGTCTGCTTGTTAGAATCTGCATCTGTGTATGTAAGATCAAACTTAGCTGGTAAGCAGAAATCAAGCTGGCAAGTAGAAAGTGTAATCTCATTACCAATAGCTGGCTTAACATTAACATCAAGCTTTGGTCCGTAGAATGCAGCCTCACCAATCTCTTCTGTGAAATCAATACCAATCTCTGTAAGAGTCTCACGAAGAGCCTGCTCTGCTGTGTTCCACATATCATCATCCTGATGATATTTCTTTGTATCTGCAGGATCACGAAGTGAAAGTACACATCTGTAATCTGTGATTCCGAAATCCTCGTATGTGCTGAAGATAAGGTCGCATACACTCTTAACCTCAGATTTAATCTGCTCCTGTGTACAGAAGATATGTGAATCGTTCTGGCAGAAGTGACGTCCTCTTTCAATACCCTTAAGAGTTCCTGATGACTCAAAACGGAAATCGTGAGCGATTTCAGCAATACGGATAGGAAGCTCCTTATATGAGTGTGGACGGTTAGCGAAAATTCTCATGTGGTGTGGGCAGTTCATAGGACGAAGAACGAAGTTCTCTCCCTCAACCTCCATAGCTGGGAACATGTTCTCCTTGTAATGATCCCAGTGGCCAGATGTCTGGTAAAGCTGAACTGTACCAACGCAAGGTGTCATAACATGAAGGTAACCAAGCTTACGCTCCTTATTGCGGATGTAGTTTTCAAGCTCTGTCCATATTGTGTAACCATTTGGAAGGTACATTGGAAGTCCGCGACCAATTAAATCATCAGCCATGAAAAGCTGCATATCCTTACCAATCTTTCTGTGGTCACGCTCCTTAGCCTCCTCAAGAAGTGCAAGGTGCTCATCAAGCTGCTCCTGTGTTGGGAAGCAAACACCATATACACGGTTAAGTACCTGATTTTCAGCATCCCCCTTCCAATAAGCACCAGAGTGCTTAATAAGCTTGAAATAACGGCAAAGCTTAACATTATCTACGTGAGGTCCACGGCAAAGATCTGTGAAATCACCTTGATCATAGCAAGAAATTGTCTGAGTATCCTCATCCATATTATTAATTAAGTCAATCTTGTATGGGTCATTCTTGAACATCTCAAGAGCCTCAGCCTTAGAAATCTCTCTACGATAAATCTTAGCACCAGACTTTGCTACCTTCTTCATTTCCTTTTCGATTTTAGCAATGTCCTCGTCTGTAAGCATAACATCACCAAGATCCATATCATAGTAAAATCCTTCTTCTACTACAGGACCAACCCAAAACTTAGCATTTGGATAAAGATGCTTTACAGCCTGTGCCATCATGTGAGCACATGAGTGATTTAGAGTATTTAATGACTCATCTTCTTTGAAATTAACCATTGTTTTTTCTCCTTTTACTAATGAATGAAAATTGTAAATAACTACTGGTACTAAGGGTGTAAAACAAAAAGCACCCGTAGAACTGGTATTTAACCAATCCTAAGGGTGCGAATATACATTTCACACGGTTCCACCTTAGTGTTTCACTCATTTTGTCTTTAACGGAACTACCCGGAGACGCTTCGGAAAATATCCTTCTACGTTCAGCTCGAGAATGGTGTTCATATATGCTTCCACTAGACGCTTCCAGCCTAGGCGTCCTCTCTCTTAGCTTCCGCAAATACTACTGTTTCTGTCATCGCTTTTTCATGTTATATCCTATCACAATTTTGCTCTATATACAAGTGCAAGATACGTCCTAACCTGTACGTACTGCGGCTCTTGTAGCCCAATCCAATTCCCATTTTATCCTTACTGTAAGAACTTCAATTTGCTGGTTAATCAAATTGTCAATTGTCTCCTGATTATCTGTCATAGCTTTCATGGTTTCAATTGAATCATACATATTATCATATTGCGAAACCTTGTTATTGAATTCGTTTTTCAGCATTGATGGTACTGTGCCTAAATCAAATAATCCCTGTGATTTATTATGCACAAGTAGCATCTTTTCATATAATTCTTTTAGTTTGTTATCACCCATTACTTCTTCCATCTTCTAGTCTACTGTAATTTCTTTAGTGCCCTTAACCCAATCAAGAATTGGTCTTCTATCAGGTATGAATAACTCCTTTGGCACATCTTCTCTGGAAAAAAATCTATGCTCTAACACCTCAGAATCTTCGTCAGAAATAGTTCCTGTATATTTGTTTGTAGTAAAAATTACAGCCAGCGAATAAACCACATCTTTATTTGGATAATGGATTTCTCTTTCTTCTCCGGCATAAAGTCCAAAGAGTTTTAAATCAGATACTGTAATTCTAACTTCTTCCTGCAACTCTCTTGTAGCAGCCTCTGTATATGTCTCCCCTGGCTCAAGGGCACCTCCTGGAATACACCACTGACCATTATCACTTCTCTTCTGAAGTAACACCTCATCCTTATCATTTACTACTAAAACACCGCAGCCAACAGTCATTATCAAGTCATGCCCAATTGTCTTTCTTAAATCTCCAATGTAGTTCATTTCATGCCCC
>JAILAV010000234.1 GCA_024681435.1 Pseudobutyrivibrio sp.
ACAAGCATCCTCCACGCTATGTCCGCCTTTAATGAGCACGCTGCAGCCATAATCATTTCCTAATTCTTTTGCAGCTTTTTCCATTCCTTCCTTATCAAAAATCTTGCATTCCACCAAACATTCCGCCTCTGGAATATTTGGAGTGATTACAGTAGCGATTCCAAACAGATTATCCGCCATAACCTGCGATGTATTTTCTTCCATGAGTCTGCTTCCGCTTGTTGCCACCATAACAGGGTCTACGACGATATTTGAGACTCCGTACTCCTTTAGCTTTTTAGCTACCAGTCTCATCTGCTCTGGTGATGGAAGCATTCCAATTTTTACTGCATCCGCAGGGATATCTGTTAGGCATGCATCAATCTGATTTTCAAGAAATTCCGGGCTTGATTCCACAATGGCACTAACTCCTGTAGTGTTTTGGGCTGTCATGGCTGTAATGGCTGTCATGCCAAACACACCGTGGGCTGTCATTGTCTTAAGATCCGCCTGAATTCCTGCTCCACCGCTGCTGTCACTACCTGCGATAGATAAAACAACTTTCATTTTTCCTTCTCCTTACGCTATTAATTCCACAAATTTTTTCTTCATTTCTGCGGCAGCCACCATAGGTGAATCTGCCTTCATTATTGCTGACACTGCGCACACACCTGCAATGTCGATTCCCTTAAGCACATCCATATTTGAAGGATTGAGTCCTCCGATGGCATTTACAGGAATTGGCACCGCCTGGCAAATCTTATCCAATGTCTCTGTGGATGTGATGATTGTCTTTACCTTTGTGGTAGTTGGGTAAATTGCACCTACACCCAAATAATCTGCACCAGCTTCATAGGCTGCCTTTGCCACCTCCACAGTCTTTGCAGTTGCTCCAAGAATCTTATTAGGGCCGATGATTTTTCTTGCCATGGCAAGAGGCATATCCTCCGCACCTACATGGACGCCCTCTGCATCCACAGCCAACATTACATCCACCCTGTCATCAATAATCAGAGGCACATTATATCTTTTTGAGATTTCATGAACTGCCTCAGCCAACTCAATGTACTCTCTTGTGGTTCTGTTTTTTTCTCTCAACTGCATCAGGGTCACGCCCCCCTTCAGTGCCTCCTCCACACGAAACAAAAACTCCTCCCTGTCGTACAAGGTGCTGTCTGTGATGAAGTACAATTCAGTATTAAATTCCATTATTCCCTCCACTCCGGCTGGTTACGCTTACAAGCCTCATTTATACGCAAAAAAGGAGACCACCTGATTTCTCAAATGGTCTCCATGTATTTATGTTTCGCACGGCATCCCTACGTTGGCATTATCCAAATCAGGTTCTCGGTCGAAGGTCACACCTTCCTCTCAGCCTGTTTACAAGCTCCCGTTGTCTTCAGTTTTCATACATATAATGCTACATCTGTTGCTAAAATGCAAGTATAAATCATCTCGAGAGTTAATATTGTACAAAATCTTTTTATGCACAATTTTGCAATTGTGCGAAATCACAATTTTGTCATTTATTTAACAATCTCTATTGAAGTATGAAACTACTGTATTTATAATCGTTCTATATTTTATGAAAAATTTGAATAAGCTTTCCAAAATAAGTATAGAGGCATCTTAACTGTCTCCATTTTATTTTAATGTTTGATTTTATAATCAACAGGAAAGGCATGTTATGAAAAAAAACAAAAAATTAGTTCAACAAGTATTACTACTAGCTTCTTTCTTAGCTCTTCTCATGGCTACCACAATAGCTATCATCGGCGTGAACTATGTCAAGAAAGCATATTATGAATCCTTTGAGGAGGAGCTTCACGCTTCTGCTGTTTTTCTTTCCAGCACAATGGACAATCAATGGGAAGGTGATTGGGACCTACTATCAAATGGCACTATCCTAAAAGCCCACTATGCTGTGCATGATGATTTTCAAGACCAACTTGACCGTTTACATGAGCAGACAGGTATCAATTTTACAATTTTCTACGGCGATACTAGATACATCACTTCATTGACTGATGGCAACGGAGACCGTATCGAAGGTACAAAGGCTTCTGAAAAGGTTGTGGATAAGGTAATTAACAAGGGAGAGGATTATCTTGCAACAAACTTCACCATAGACGGTAGCGACAGTAAATGGTATGCATACTACATCCCTCTAAGAAATTCAGATGGTTCAATCGTGGGTATGATTTTTGCAGGTCGCGAAACTGATACAGTTGAAGCTGCACTGATGGAAGCAAGACTTGCAATTCTTGGTATTTACCTCTTCTTCTTTGTAATTAATTTATGCATAGGCCATACATTGGTAAAGAAATCCACAAAGGCTATCAATGATATAGTAGATGGTTTAAAGAAGCTTGAAGATGGTGAGTTATCATTCTACATTGCAGATAATACATTTGACAGAAATGACGAAATAGGTGTCATCGCTGAAAGCTCGGCTGAACTAAGAGACAAACTTCAGGATGTTATACAGTCTACTCTCACTCTGTCATATGAGGTTACAAAATCTGGTGAAAATCTTGCATCATCTGCTGACACAGCATTACAGGTTGCAAACCAAGTTACAAACGCTGTGGAAGACATTAGCAAGGGTGCGGTTTCTCAGGCAGAAAATGTAGAAAGCTCACTAACAAACACTATAGAAATGGGCGAAAGCATTGATAATATTTCTTCAAGCGTAAAAGAACTTTCTAATGCAGCCACAGAAATGCTTTTGGATGCAAACAAGACAGTTGATGCAATTAATGAATTGATGCTCCAGAACCAGCAGGTTATGGATTCAATGATAGATATTCATAAGCAAATCATAAGTACAAATGATGCTGTAAGAAGCATTTCAGAGGCATCAAATGCTATAACTTCGATTTCTGAACAAACAAATCTTCTTTCACTTAATGCTTCTATCGAGGCAGCTAGAGCCGGGGATTATGGAAGAGGTTTTGCCGTTGTAGCAACAGAAATTGGACAACTTGCAACACAGTCAAAGGATGCATCGGTTTCAATTAATGAAATCGTAGAAAAACTTGTTAATGAGTCTCAGCGTAGTGTGGAGACAATCGAAAAGCTTAACTATGCATTTAACAATCAAAACAACCAATTGAACAGCACAAAGCGCGATATCGATGACGTTGTTCAAAATGTAAACCATGTTGATATTAGTACAAAAACTATTTCAGATAAGGTTGAACTATTGAATAACCTTAAGGTTAGCTTCAACGATATAATTTCAGAGCTTTCAGCTATTTCACAGCAAAATGCTGCTTCTTCTGAAGAAACAACTGCTTCAATGCAAGAGCTTAATGCAACATTCGCACTTATAACTGAAGCCGCTGACGAATTGAAGGATCTTGCCATAACACTTAATGACAAGATGAACTACTTTAATATCAATTCTGAATCAACAGTAGCATAAAAAATGAGCCAGATAACACCATCCCGTGTCATCTGGCTCTTCTTTATTTTACAAGTTGAATAGCGGTCTTGAGACGATTTAAACCATCCTCAAGTGTTGCCTTTGTGCAGGCCACATTCATGCGAAGAAAATTGATTCCTGTGCCGCCGTAGGCAGTACCTGCAGATAAATATAATCCAGTTTCTTTTCTGATAAATGCTGCAAGCTTATTGCTAGGCACTCCAAGTTTTGAAACATCTATCCATAAAAGATATGTTGCATCTCCGCGAACCACGTGAAGTTCAGGGATTTTTTCATCAACATAATCCTCTACTATCTTTCTATTTTCAAAGAGATATTCTCTAAGCTCCTCTAACCAAGGCTCACCTTCATTAAAGGCTGCTATAGCTGCTGTTGCAGCAAAAACATTTGGTTCGGCCACTTCGTCAGTGTTTATTCCTCTCCAAACCTTGTGTCGTATGAATTTATTTGGAACAAAAATAGCCGCAGTCTGAATTCCAGGAATACTAAAGGTCTTAGTTGGAGCGATGCATGTAATGCTTATATCTTTGCATGTCTCAGAAACAGAGGCAAATGGCACATACATCTTACCTGGAGCAGTGAGGTCACAATGAATCTCATCTGCCACTACTGTCACACCATATTTCTTAGCAAGCTCACCTACCTTAGCCAATTCCTCTTTCGACCAAATCTTACCTACAGGATTATGAGGATTGCATAGTACCATTAGACTTGCCTGTGGGTCAGACATTTTCTCCTCAAGGTCTTCAAAATCCATTGTGAAAACACCATCTTCATATTTCAATGGATTTTCTAATACTCTGCATCCATTATTTAAAATGCTATTGAAGAAAATATTGTAAACTGGTGTCTGAATAATGACCTTTTCATTTGGAGTCGTAAGCTTACGAACTATAGAAGAAAGGGCTGGAATGACTCCAGTGCAAAACATAAGCCATTCCTTTTGAATCTCCAAATCATGACGGCGCTTCCACCAATCAATGTATGCGTTATACCAGTCGTCACTGACATCTGTATATCCAAATACTCCCTCAGCAATGCGTTTTTCCAATGCCTGACGTATAGCTGGCGCAGTCTGAAAATCCATATCTGCCACCCACATAGGCAGCTCATTTTCAGCCACATTCCACTTCATTGAATCAGTGCCTCGTCTGTTGATTTGTTCATCAAAATTGAATTTTCCCATTATCTTCTCCACTCAACTATCTCTTCTGTCTTACCGATTTCTTCACAAACTATTTTTGTCTTAGAAGGATCTACCATATCCTTTTCTACAATAAGAGTCTCGATTTCTGCTGCTGAAATAGTACCGCTAATAGGATTGAATACACTGTCCACCTTATTTGTAATTTCAGCATCAATATTGCTTGCATATTCAAAAGAAAGTGTTGTGTTGATAAGCTTACAGTTTTTCATAGTAAGATTATCGATGTAGCACAAGCCCTGCTCACTTTCGATTGTACAATTTACAAATGTAAGATTCTTGGCATTCCAGCCTAAATACTCGCCACATATATATGAATCATATACTGTAACATTTTCAGTATTCCAGAAAGCATCCTTTGATAAAATAACTGAATTTCTGATTGTAATATTCTTAGCTCCGTCAAAGGAATAATTGCCGTCCAATCTAAAATTATCTATCTCGATATTCTCAGAGTTCATTGCAAAATAATGTCCCTTGGCTGTAACATCTGTAAGCTTGATGTTCTTGCACATCCAAAATGTCTCTTCGGCATTTGTAAGATCAACATTTTCAAGCGTAACACCATCGCAGCGACGGAAATTCTTTGGCGCTGTAATAAGAGAATCTTTGATGGTGATATTATTTGTGTACCATACGCCAGAACGGGCCATTTCAAACCAGTTACAGTTTTCTACCTTAACATTATTTGAATACCAGATAGGGTACTTCCATTTGAATTGAGAATGATAAACCTCTACATTCTTACTTTCTTTTAATGGAGACTCGCCATCATCAAAAATTGAATCATATATAGCAACATCTTCTGCTGCATAAAGAGCTCTCTCACCCTTAAAAAATTCCTGCTTGTATTCTTTCATCTTTTATAACCTCCAACAATAAACTACCATTGTCTGGAAGTATTGTATCACTAAAATTAAATTTTGTAAAATTAAATAGCACGCTTCGCAGCTATGTATCTATTTATGGTTAATCCTAAATTGACTATTCCATCAATAAGGAATACTACTCCTAGGAATATCATGTACCATCCCAAGGTATCCTTTGGTGCAACCAAAATGAATCCGCCTAAAATAATAAGCATGATTATCTCAATCACAAGCTTAACCTTTTCGGCTCTGCGCTCCTTTTTTTCTGTAGTTGCGCACAGATTTTTGAAAGTAATGGCATTCCTATAAGCCCATGCAAAAAATGAAACTCCAATGACAATACTGCCAATTAAAAATAAAGCATTTTCTTTTACAAGCAACATTATATACACGCCTATCATGGCAAGACATATGTAAACTCTGGCAGATTCTTCCTGCAAATTCCATTTTGTTTTAAACAGATGCTTTATTGTGACCCCAAGCTCAAACAAAATAACCACTAGAAGAGCCAAGCCAATTCCAACCTGAAGAGTATATTCTGGAATCATGAAAAGAACGATGCTTACAAGTATCATTCCCACAGGGGCCAACCAATCCATTTTCTTAATGTCAGCTTTAATATGTCTAGCCTTTTCCATATCGGGAGCTTTATCTATGGCAGCCGCAACCGGAAGCTTCATAAATGTTCTGACGGTAGCTTTATCCAATGATAAGAGCTCAATTATTATTTTCTCTATGGCAGCTGGACCTTTTTCAACCACCTGTGTAGTGGTCTTAATTCCTGCTCTATCTATTGCGTTGAATAGATTATTTACAAAGCTGACTCTGCCTTCATCATTAACACTTTCTATCCACTGGTCTAACACCTGATTTATAAGGACACTGCCTGGTGCATTGCATTCAGCATATGCTGGATAACCATGGTCAACGGCCCATGAAAATGGATCATGCTGCATTACGCCTTCCTCAAAGCTTTTTACAATCCTTGAAGGAATTGCAGTCTCCTCAAAGAGCTTTCCAAATATAGAATACTCCGGCTCAAAGCGAGTGGCCTTGTCCTTTATTTTATCTACCAATGATTTATCACAAACTTCAGGGCAAAGACCTGGACCATCATTCAAATATACCCATTTAATCCACTGCTGCTTTTCATCCTCGATGTGAGTAGTGGCATAAAGCGCAAGATTTGCCCCTTTACTATGACCTGCCACAATCAACTGGTGTTTTTCATCGATGGTCTTTTTCAGATATTCTAAAGCTTTTTTCTGGGCCTCAGTTTTCGTGAAGCTTATCATGAAATCTTCTTTCCATCCCGGCATAGTATCATCTGTTCCACGAAATGCTAAAAATCGCAGCTCATCAGTTATTTCAAAAGTCATGGCTGAAAACTGAGCAGAAAGGTCTGGCTCAAAAACATCCTCATAGTCTACAAGAATTATTTCTCCAAATCTCTTAGTCTGTGCCAAGTGCTCAACCAAATATTCTTTGTTATAAAAAGTCCCCTGAATTCCTGATTTTTCCTTTACTTCAGCGACAATCTCGCGGAATTTACGTGGTTTGTCTGTTTTTATATCAGTCAAAATCAAATATGCAAGCTTGCACAATATGAAATTATCTACTTCAGTGAGGGCCTTTTCCTTAAAAGAAAACTCCCCATACCATTTAAGGTAATCTTCGATATTATCCATGTTTCACCTCATTTGTGTATAGCAATCATCCTTTTGGGTCATATTATATCATACACTATTTGGTTGTTTTGTATTAATGTAAGCAATGATATAATATAAATGTATTCATATTATAAACTTTATTTTACAAAATAGAGGAATCCGCCTATGAAATTAAAAGAATATGAGGGAGATTTGTTTCAAATAGTCGACAATGATACCTATTTTGCTCAGGGTATTTCTGCGGATTTTGTTATGAAAAAAGGCATTTCTGTTAAGTTCAACATGACCTACAATAATCGTGAGCGATTGGTTGCCAAATACGGCGATTATCTAAAGAAGTGGGATGATGTTAGGGATGGATGTGCAGGTTTTTGTATTCTAGAAAATAAAGTTTTGAACCTTGTAATTAAACGCAATTACCGCGACGAACCAACTCTAATCGCTGTAAGTATGGCCTTTTTTGAAATGCGTAAATATATCATCAACAAAAATATAAAACTTATTTCAATGCCACAAATCGGTTGTGGTCTTGAAGGCCTTGAATGGAACGATGTGCGCAGACAACTTGAAATTGCCTTAGCAGATTTGGACGTCACGGTAAAGGTTTACAAATATTAAATTATTCTATTTCACTGGCACGCAGTGCTTATCATTGATGTCGCAAACTTTCTGTACTCTACGTCTGTACTTTTCTTCCATGAGAGGCTCTGTGGATAGCCATGTCTTTACAACTTCCATAGACATTAAACCACCGATAATTTTTGCCCCAAGGCAAAGGATATTAGAATCTGTATGTTGACGTGCAAGTGTAGCACAAAGTGGGTCCTGGCACACTGCTGCATAGCAGCCGTTAATCTTGTTAGCAATCAATGCACTGCCATAACCTACACCATCGCAAAAGATTCCACGGTCACACTCGCCTTTTGCTACTGCAAGCGCTGCAGGATAAACAAAATCAGATAAGTCACAGCTTTCTTCATCATATGTGCCAAAGTCTTCTACCTCATATCCTTGCTGAAGAAGATAAGCCTTAATCTCCTCTTTCATCTGTGTTCCTGCATGATCATTTGCCATTGCAATTTTCATATTGGTTCCTCCTCCTA